>JBDTYT010000017.1:0-24888 GCA_040005555.1 Actinomycetota bacterium
GGCAGCGCCCCCGTACAGCGTCGCGAGCGGGAGCCACGCCAGTGCATCGGACAGCCCGTGGTGGGTGCCGTCCCCCACGAACTCGATCACCTTCTTCAGACCCAGGGCGACCAGCACGATGCCGGCAACCATCGGCATGTGCAGGTAGGTGTAGGCATCGCGGGCCAGACGCGTTCGCTCCTCGCCCTCCGACCTGCGCAGGACACGCTCGCCGATCAGGGTTACGACGTCGAAGTAGACCCACCACAGGCAGGCCGCGATGGTGAGCCCGAGCACCGACGCGACGATGATCGGCCCTGAGAGCGGTAACGCACCGACACCGACGCCGACGCCGATCGCGACGATCGACTCGCCGAGGGCGACGATCAAGATCAGCCCATGGCGCTCCACGAAGTGGCTCGCCGAGTTCAACCGCCATCCCGACGCTCCGGAGAGCATGGTGCCGACGTAATCCACGACCACAGCGGTCACCCACGTGAGGGTCTGCCCCTCACCGTCGAGCTGTGAGGCCACCAAAAGCAGCACGGTGCTACCGAGCACCGATGGCATGAACCGCAGGAGCTGGCGGCGCAGCCCCGGGTCTTGGCCGGAGGCGAGCCAGAAGATCGCGAGGTGCAGGAGGCGGACGGCCAGGTACGCGAACGCGAACAGCATCGGGCCGTTCAGCCCACCGGAGCGGTCATCGAACGCTTCGGGCACCGAGAGCGCGAGCACGAACATGGCGGCCATCGCGCCGAACATCGCGGCTCGTGCGATGCCCTCGTCGGCGCGCATGACGTTGCCGAGCCAGGCGTAACCGACCCAGCACCACCAGAGCAGCGCGAGCACGAGCATGCACCGCGTGAGGCCCCGGCCCGTGAGGTCCCCGGCCATGAGGGCTGTGACCTGGGTCAGCGAGAACACGAAGACGAGGTCGAAGAAGAGCTCGATCGGCGTGACCCGGGCCTCCTCCGAGACCGACTGGATCCGCGGATGCCGCCCGTCATTCACGCTCGCATCGTGCCACGACATCGCAGATGCGACACGAGCTCGCCCCGAAACCCCCGGCGGCCGGACTTTCTCCACAAGATCGACCCCTTCGGTACACGTTTCGCCGCGGATCGCACCCTCAGTATGTGAGATGTGGACGATGAGCCCATGGATCTGAGGTCGGCTCGCGCCTTCGACGTGCTCTATCGGGAGCAGGCCGACCGGCTCTGGCGCGCCGTCTTCGCGTATACGGGCGATCGAGAGGTGGCGAGCGACGCCGTCGCCGAGGCGTTCGCCCAATCCCTTCGTCGCGGCGAGGCACTCCGTTCCCCGAAGGCCTGGGTGTGGCGGGCGGCGTTCCAGATCGCGCGCGGCGAGCTGAAACGGCGGGCTGCGCTGTCACCGTTGGCAGACGAGCGGAGCTACGAGATGCCGGAGCCGGCCTGGCAGCTGGTCGGCGCGCTCCGGTCGTTGCCGGAGCGCCAACGCGTGATCCTCGTCCTCCGCTACTACGCCGACTATCCCGTACGTGATATCGCCGAGATCGTGGGGTCGACGGCGGCGACCGTGCGCGTTCATCTCAGCAGGGGCCGACGGCGGCTGCGCAAACTCTTGGAGGAAGAGGACGATGCCTGATCTGCGGGGGCGGTTCCAGCGGTTGGACGAGATCCCGGTTCCCGATCTGAGGAACGCCATCGAGGATCGCGAGCAAGGCGCGCCGTTCGTTCCCGACGCGACGTCCACGCGTCGACGTGTGATCGCGGGTGTGGTCGCGTTCGCCGTCTTCGCGGCGGCCGGGATCTTCACCTGGAGGGCGTTCGCCCCCGGGGCGGGCGATGACCAGGTCGCCGCCACCTCCGGCATCTACCGAGACCCCGCCGGGTGGACCATCCACGTCCCGCGGGGTTGGCACGTGGTGCCCTTCGACGTCTCCGACCCCTCGGACGGCTCCCGGTTGCAAGGAGTGCAGCTTTCCAACGTCGAGCTGCCGATGCCGGCTGTGGGGTGGCAGCCCGCACCCCCCAACCGAGCAGCCTCGTCCTTTCCAAGGAAAGGCGTCGCCGTGATCGTCGCCCGCACCTCCGGCTCGCCGGGCGGCGATGAGATCCCGCTCCCCCTCTCCCTCGATGCCTTCGTCGGAGGCAGCGCACCGCCCGGCGCTCCGGTGCTGGACGTTGCCTACTTCGCCGCCGGCGGCTGGACCTTCGTTTCCACCGTGAAGGTCGGAGCGCACGCGTACGACGATGCAACGCTTCGAACCGTTGGGGAGGCGGTGGCCTCGTTCCGGTTCCCGCAACCATCCACACCTGCTTGCGGCTCGTCGCAGCTTTCGGGTCGGATGGCCGGCTCAGAGGGGGCGGCCGGCACGGCGTTCATGACGATCGGACTCAGGAACGTATCGACGTCCCCCTGCCACCTCGAGGGTTCACCGACGGTCGAGATGCTGAGTCCCTCGGGCACGTCGCTGCCGATCGGGGAACGCTCCGGTCTCCCGGAGGGGCCGTCGCTCGAGGCATCGCCCGTCGTCCTTCGGGCCGGAGAGGAGGCCTCGGTCGTCGTGGCCTTCAGTGACGTGAACGTCGGCCAGCTGCCGTGCCTGGAAGCGGGCTCGTTGAGCATCACCCCGACCGGCTCCGCTGATGCGATCGAGATCCCGCTCGCGCCGAGCGGCCAGGTCTGCGATCGAACCGTATGGGTGGCACCGTTCGCCGCATCCAACGAATGATCGTACGGTTCTACCCCCGTGGTTCAGTCGCCGGAGAGGAGCTCGCTCACGACGGTTCGGACCCGTTGATCCGACACATCTCGTTCCGCCAACATCCCCGCTGCAAGGCCTTCTCGCTCCCGAACGATGCCGAGCAAGATGTGCTCCGTCCCGATGTAGTCATGCCGCAGCGATCTTGATTCCCGTAGTGCGAGCTGAAGCACCTTCTTCGCTCGAGGTGTGAACGGGATGCGGCCAGGGGATGGGACACACCGCTTCCTTCGACCTCGGCGCCCAGCCGGACGGATCCACTCGAGCGCCCCTTCACCGAACGTTTCCTCGATCCGACGGCGCACTTCGTTGAGATCGATACCGATGGCTCGAAGGGCCTCCTCGTCCTCGTCACCGAGCGGGCCGGGCGGCCCCTCCCCCACGACCCGTACGACCTCCGACCGGACGTCGTCGAAACGAACCCCCAGTCGATCGAGTGCCTTATGTCCGACGCTTGCGTTGTCCCGCAGAAGCCCCAGCAGAAGATGCTCGGTACCGATAGAGCTGTGGTGCAACACCCGGGCCTCCTCCTGGGCGAAGACGACCGTCCCCCGGGCACGCTCCGTGAAATGCTCGAACATCCCCACTACCTCCCGGGACGGAATCGTCGGCCGGCGTGCTTCTTGTGGACCGCCTGTTTGCTCACCGTGAGCTCACGAGCGATCGACTGCCACGACCAGCCGAGGTTCCGAGCGTTCCGCACCTGGAGCGCCTCGAGCTGTTCGACCAAACGACGAAGCGCCGCCACGCCTCGAAGACCGACCTTGGGATCGCTGCTGCTCGCCTGAGTCGCGATCTTCGTGGACTCGTTCATGTCGTCAATATACGTTGACGCCTCACCTTCGTCAACCCTTATTGACGTGGATCGAGCCGCGGACGAGCGTTCCCTCCCCGGGGCAGGATTGGCATCCGGACCCTGGGGTCAGTGGATCGTGACCAGGGTGCCGAGCGGCAGGAGGCGGGCGAGCTTGCGGATGGCGGCGTTCCGCAGGCGGATACAGCCGTGGCTGACACGGTGACCGATGGATGAGGGGTCGTTGGTTCCGTGGATCCCCACCACGCCTCCCCACGTCCAGTCACGGATCACGTTCGAGTAGGCGGAGAGGCCGAAGGCGAGGACGCCGTAGACGGAGTTGCGATCGGGCGGCTTCAGTAGGGAGTTCAAGAAGAACGTGCCCCTCGGCGTCGGGGTGTCGCGCGTGCCGACGGCGATCGGGTACCCCGCGATGCGTTTGCACAGCTTGAACACCTCGAGCCGCAACCGACTGAGATCGACGACGAGCCGGTAGTCGCTCCGTTGCAGCCGTACATCGGCGGCGCGGATCCAGCCCGTGGCGCCGTTCGGCCGCATCGGCAGCAGGGCCTGGTACCAGACGCGGCCGGCCGCGTAGGTTTCATCGAGCAATGGGAAGACCTGCTGGGCACCCTGGACGTTCACGCGAGGGAACCGTCCGAGCACGGTCGCACCCGACCGGGGATGCTGGAGGGCCGCGGAGACCGGAACGCGCACCTCGCCGATCAGCGTGTAGCTCTCACAGGGCGGCTTGTGCTCGATCTTCTTGCCGAGGACACTCGGGCTACGGTCCGGATGCGCGCCCGGAGACCCATCGCACGCGGACAGCAGCAACAGAAGCGCGAGCGGCGTGAGTCCTGCCGCCTTCCGGCGGGTCTTCATCCTGTGAAGTTCGCCGGCCTCACGACCGGTGGATTGCCCTTGATCTGCGGCGGCACGGGAGCCTTCAGCGGCACGCAGCCGTTGTTGAACGTCGCTCGACCATCGGCATCCCAATTCAGCGAGTACGTGTTCCCCTGGTAGTCGAACGGCGGGATGATGTCCCGCTCGTGTTGCCCGTAGTGACCGTGGAACGTGCCGCTCACGCTCGGCGAGATCATCACGTAGGGGTTCGTCCTCGATCCCGTCGCATGGCAGAACGTGACATGGGCCTGCTGCGCGCCGGCCTCGAACCCGGCGGAACCGACCACGCCGAGGGCCACCGCCCCAATGAGGAGTCGCCCGAGGACCCGAACCTTCATCTGCCACCCCCGTTGCCTAGATGTCCCACGGCGGGACCGAGGACGTACGGGGGGTGCGTCCGCCGGAACCCTCCGCCACCGTTCCGGTGCCGCCGATTGTGGGCCATTCGGCCTATCGCCGTCTAGAGGCGGCCGAGGCCGAACGGCCTCCCCACTACCGACCAAAGGCGCTAGCCGCCGACGCCGAGAATCCCGACACTTGGCCTACAGCAACAGGTGCCTTCCCCGGGAGGAGGGCGGCCACCCCCGGCCGACCTCCTCCCCTTCCCCCCGGGGGCCCGATGGACTCAACAACCGGATCGCATGGACCTCGAAGGGCCCGGCGATGATGATCCGCGTGGCGCGTATCGAGGCGCACTCCACGCCCCGGATCACCAGGGCGGAGGTTCAGGAGTCCCTCTTCGGGGCGGCGCCCGTGGCACGGGTCATCTGGGAGCTGCCTGGGCCGCGCGAGACATGGTGGCTGGTGCAGGTCCCCGAGGAGCTCGCCACCGACCAGCTCCGGCGCTTCGCACACCTCCGGATCACGGCAGACGTCGTGGGGTTTCGAAGTGTCGAGATGCTCGATGGGAAGGGGAATCGCAGCTCGGGAGTCGAATCCGGCGCTCGGCGGTTTCCGTTTCGCCCCGTTTGCTGACCTTTGCGCTGACCGAACATGAGACTTTTGGACGATGCACCCTTCCCCCAGTCGTCCTACGTTGCGGAGGTAGCACACGCGGAAGGGAGAGGGTAGTGGCAACAACGCAACCGTTCGTCGTTCCCGAGGGTCCAGGACTCCAGATCATCGCCTCGTGCACCACGTGCGCGCACTCCGACTTCATCCACAGCGAATACGACGAGCGAGCGTGTCTGTTCAGCGCCTGCGAGTGCCCTTCGTACTCGACCAGCCGCCTCGGCGACGTTCCCCAGTCGAGGAACGCCGCTCCCGCCGCCATCATCGCCACCAAGGAAGGCAACACGATCACGATGTCCCTCTCGGCCCCGGACAGTATCGAGCGGGCCGCCACGCTCGCGCGGCTCGGATGGAAGGTCCGAGTCGTGAGGGGCCACTAGCCCGTCCGGCGACATACTCTGGGCCCCGATATCGGAGGTCCGAGATGCTCGTGCTCAGCAAGGCAGAGGTTGAGTCCTTGCTCGACCTCGACGAGCTCGTCGAGGTCGTCGCAGGAGCGATGGCGGACCTCAGTGCGGGCAATGCCTCGATGCCGAACCGGACCGCGGCGATGGTTCCGGAGCGGGAGGCGTTCCTCGCCACGATGCCCGCATACCTTCCCTCACTCGGCGCCCTGTCGACCAAGCTCGTGTCCGTCTTCCCGAAGAACAGGGATCGCCCGACGCACCAGGCGGTGGTCGTGTGCTTCGATCCCGAGACCGGCACGCCGATCGCGCTGATGGACGCCGAGTCCATCACCGCCGCACGTACCGCCGCGGGCTCCGCGTTGTCGACGAGGCTCCTCGCCCGCGAGGACGTGAGCGAGCTCGCGGTGCTCGGGACCGGCGTCCAGGCCCGCGCGCACGTGCGTGCCCTCGTGCGGGTCGGTGCCTTCGAGCGCGTCGTGATCGCCGGGCGCGATCAGGCGAAGGCACAGCAGCTGGCGGCTGAGCTGGCGCCGGAGCTCTCGACGTTGGTCGAAACGACCGCTTCGTTCGAACACGCCGTGCGAGGTGCGGACGTCGTGTGCGCCACCACGCACGCCATGGAGCCGGTGGTGCGCCGACCGTGGGTAGCGCCGGGGACGCACATCACCTCGGTGGGGTTCAACGCAGCGGGCCGAGGCGAGATCGACCCGGAGACGGTCGCGGGTGCCGTCGTGGTGGTCGAGCACCGCATCTCGGCGCTCGCCCCACCTCCTGCGGGCGCGGTCGAGCTCCTCCTGCCGATCGCTGATGGGTTGATCGATGCCAGCCACATCCGCGCGGAGCTGGGCGAGCTGGTCTCCGGCACCGCCGTGGGACGAACCTCGGCGGAGGAGATCACGCTCTACAAGTCGGTGGGCGTCGCCGTGCAAGACGCCGCCGCGGCGAGCATGGCGCTCGCCGCGGCACGCGCTCGAGGCATCGGTACCGACGTCCCGATGTGAGGGCGTTTCACGCGTCGAGGAGCGATAGGTCCATGGGCCGCCCCTCGAGGCCGCGGAGCCAGTTCCGGACGTTCTGTCCGAGGTGCGGCACGAAGTACCCACCCTCCTGCAGCACGACGGTGCGCCGGCCGAGCGCTGCGACCCGCTCGCCGGCCTCGTGATAGGCCTCGGTGGTGAGCGCGAGATCGCAGATGGGATCTCGGCCGTACGTATCGATCCCGAGCGACACGATCAACGCGGATCCGCCGAACGCGTCGATCGCCTCGAGCCCGCGGTCGAGGTTCGTGAGGTACTCCTCGTTCGAGCAGCCGGCTCGAAGCGGCAGGTTGAGGTTCGCGCCCTCGCCGGCGCCCGTCCCGGTCTCATCGGCGAACCCCGAGAAGTACGGGTAGGCGCGGTCGGGATCGCCGTGCAGCGACACGTACAGAACATCGCCGCGCGCGTAGAAGATCTGCTGCGTACCGTTCCCATGGTGATAGTCGACGTCGAGGATCGCTACCGGCTCGCCGGTGCGGCGAGTGAGGTGCTCCGCCGCGATCGCGGCGTTATTGAAGAAGCAGTAGCCGCCGAACATGGCCCGTGCCGCGTGATGGCCGGGCGGACGGCAGAGCGCGTACACGGCGTCCTCGCCCTCGAGCACCCGATCGACCGCGGTGAGCGCCGCATCGACGGCCGAGCGCGCTGCTCCGTAGGTGCCCTCGACCATCGGCGTGGCGGTGTCGAAGCACCACATCCCCGCCCGGGCGCGCGGCGAGCGAGGCGCCCGACCGGGGCCCATCCCCTCGCGCAACGCGGGCAGCGCGAACGTGTCGGGGAAGATCTCGTCCGCGGTCTGCCCCAGCTCACGCCAGTCGCGCCACGCGTCCTCGAGGTACGCGAGCATGGCCGGGTCGTGTACGGCCGTGATCGGGTCTGCTCCGTACGCGGTCGGCTCCTCGAACACGAACCCGCCGTCAGCCTGGAGCGCACGGTGGATCGTCTCGGCTCGCTCGGGGACCTCGTAGATGCCGAGCGCCTCGCCGTCGGCGAGCTCGTGTCGAGGCTCATGCCGTAGGTGGTCGGCGCTGTAGACGACGCGCATCCGTTGGATCCTCCGGGTCGGTGGGCGATGCTACCCGGTGCGGAGCAGATCCCGCAGCGCGCGAAACGCCCGCCCGCGATGGCTGATGCGGTGCTTCTGCTCGGGCGTGAGCTCGGCCATCGTCTCGTCCCAGCCGGCGGGCTCGAAGATCGGGTCGTATCCGAAGCCGCCCGTGCCGCGAGGCTTCGCGATGAGCGTGCCCTCGCACGTCCCCTCGGCGTGGAGCTCTCGGCCGTCGGGCCACGCGATCGCCGCGACACACCGATAGCGGGCGGTGCGTCCGGCGGCCGGCACGCCGGCGATCGCTCCGATCAACGCCTTCATGTTCTGCTCGTCGCTGGCGTCCTCACTCGCGTAGCGCGCCGAGCGCGGCCCCGGCGCACCACCGAGGGCATCGACCTCGATACCGGAATCGTCCGCGAGCGCCGCGATCCCGAGCGCCGCCGAGACCGCACGCGCCTTCTCCAGCGCGTTGCCTAGGTAGGTCTCGTGCGGCTCCTCCACGTTGGGCCACTCGCCCTCGTGATCCTCGGCGGTGATCCACCGGACGGGCCAGTCGGCGCAGATCTCGCGGATCTCGCGGATCTTGTGGTGGTTGCGCGACGCGAGAGCCACGCGGTCGGGGAAGGCCACGTTCAGGCCAGCGTGTCTCGCTGGAACTGCGTGAGGGTCTTGATCCCGGACTCCGCGAGGTCGAGCATCGCGTCCAGGTTCGCTCGCGAGAACGGCTCACCCTCGGCGGTGCCCTGCACCTCGACCAGGCGGCCGGCCCCGGTCATCACGACGTTGCAATCGACCTCGGCGGCCGCATCTTCCGCGTACGACAGGTCGAGCACCGGCCGGCCCTCCACCATGCCCACGCTCACCGCCGCGACGCTGTCCGTCAGCAGATCCGTGGGGACCTCACCGCGCTCGCCGAGCGTGGCGAGCGCCAGCGAGAGCGCGACGTACCCTGCGGTGATCGAGGCGCACCGCGTGCCGGCGTCCGCCTGGAGCACGTCGCAGTCGACGGTGATCGAGCGTTCTCCGAGACGGCCGAGGTCGGTCACCGCGCGGAGCGAGCGGCCGATCAGGCGCTGGATCTCCTGCGTTCGACCGCCGGGCCGACCCTTGTTGACCTCGCGCGGTGATCGCTCGGTCGTGGCGCGTGGCAGCATCGAGTACTCGCCGGTGACCCAGCCCTTGCCGGTGCCGCGGAGCCAGCGCGGAGGTTCCTCCTGCACCGACGCCGCGACGAGCACGCGGGTTCGTCCCTGCGTGAACAGGATGGAACCCTCGGCCCACTCTTGGTAGCCGAGCTCGGCACGGAGGTCGCGGAGCTGATCCGGGGCTCGCCCGTCGGGGCGGTCGCTCACGACTTCACCGGGAGGTGCATACCCTCGACCGCAGCTTCGATCGGGCCCTCGTACTCCTCGGCCGCCTGCACGATCGAGACCTCGCGGTCGAGCGTCGGCCAGATATGCGTGAGCACCAGCCGTCCCGAGCCTGACTCGCGAGCGTGGATGGCGGCCTGGCGCGAGGACAGGTGGAACGGCATGAGGTCGTCGCGGTCCTGCCAGGTGGCCTCGGCGAGCAACATGTCCGCGTCGCGTGCCAGATCCTCGACGTGATGGGTTGGCCCCGTGTCGCCGGTATACGCGAGCACCGTGCCGTCTGCCTCGAGCCGGAACCCGAGCGCCGGCAAGCCGAGGTGCGCCATCGGCTCGGTCTTGACGCGGAACGGGCCGATCTCGAATCCCTCGCCCGGGACGATCTCGGAGAACGAGAAGGCCGTGCGCATCACGACCTGGCTGTCGATCGAGACGAGATCGGCGAGCTTCTGTGTGAAATCGATCGGCACGAACACCGGCAGGCCTGGCTTGCCGAGCTCCCCGTAATGCCGAGCGTAGAAGCAGGGGTAGAGATCGACGATGTGATCCGGGTGCTCATGGCTGATCACGATGCCGTCGATCTCCCCGATGTCGATGTGGCGCTGCAGGTTCGCGAGCGTTCCTGTGCCGGCATCGACCCACAGGTTGAAGCCGTCGTGCTGCAGGAGGTACCCGCTGGTCGCGGTGTCCGCGATCGGCCACGTGCCGCTGCATCCCAGGACGGTCAGCTCCACGAGGCGCCCCTCACCGGCTCGACGGCGATCGAGCCGATCCCCCCGATCTGTGGGCCGAGGAAGTGGTGCGCCACGCGCCGGAACTGGTCCGGGTCGCCGGTCGTGAGGAACTCGTGGGCCGGTTCACCGGGGTCCACGCGCTGCAGGCCCGACGAGATGAGCGCCGCGTAGACGTCTTTCGCCGTCTCCTCGGCCGAGGAGACGAGGACCACCTCGTCACCCATGACGACCTGCAGCAAGCCGGAAAGCATCGGATAGTGCGTGCAGCCCAGGATCAACGTGTCCACTCCCTCGCTCCGTAGCGGCTCAAGATACCCTGCGGCGACTGACCACAACTCGTCGCTCGAGGTGTCCCCGCGTTCGACGTGGTCTACGAAGGCCGGACATGCCGTGGAGAACAAGCGAACGTCGGCGCCCGTCGCCCGGACCGCCCGTTCGTACGCCCCGCTCGAGACCGTCGCCTCGGTGCCGATGAGCCCGATCCGGCGGTTGCGCGTGGCCCGCACGGCTGCACGAACGCCGGGGTCGATCACGCCGACCACGGGAACGGCATGCACCCCCGTCACGTCGGCGATCGCGGCGACCTCGATCGAGTTGCACGCGACGACGAGCATCTTTACCTCGCGGGACATGAGGTATCCCGCGATCTCCATCGCGAAGCCGCGGATCTGCTGGAACGGCCGAGGTCCGTACGGGAACCGTCCGTTGTCGCCGACGTAGACCACGGGCTCGTTCGGCACGACGTCGAAGATCGCCCGCGCGACCGTGAGGCCGCCGACGCCGGAGTCGAACACCCCGATCGGCCGAGGATCGCTCACCCGGCTACCACCACAGCGACTCCGACACGCCCTTCTCGGCCCGCTCGAGCTCGGGGGCCCACGCCTCGGTCGAGAGGTACTTCCAACCCCCGTCCGGCAGCAGGCACACGATGTCACCATGCTCGAGCTCGGCCGCCACGCGCTGGGCGATGAACACCACCGCGCCAGAGGAGATCCCGGCGAAGATGCCCTCCTGCTCGGTGAGCGCGCGCGTCGTTCGCAAAGAGTCCGAGGAGCTCACGAGGAACCTCCGGTCGAGCACGGTCTCGTCGAAGATCGGCGGAACGAACCCGTCCTCGAGCGACCGGAGCCCGTACACGAGATCGCCGAGCTCGGGCTCCGCGGCGATGATCTTCACCTCGGGGTCGTGGCGATGCAGGCGACGGCCCACCCCCGTGAGCGTTCCGCCGGTCCCGAGGCCCGCGACGAAATGGGTGATCTGGGGCAGGTCCCGCACGATCTCCTCCCCCGTGCCCTCCTCGTGTGCGAGTGGGTTGGCGGGGTTCCCGTACTGGAACGGCATGAAGTACCGGTCGTCCTTCGCGAGCGCGCGAGCGACCTCGATCGAGCCATTCGTTCCTTGGTCACCGGGCGAGTACACGATCTCGGCTCCGTACAACTCAAGCAGTCCGATGCGCTCCTCGCTCGCGTTGTCGGGGATGACGACGGTGAGCCGGTATCCCTTGCGGCGGGCCACCATGGCGAGGGCGATCCCCGTGTTCCCCGACGTCGGCTCGAGGATGATCTTGTCGCGGGACAGGTCGCCCGATACCTCGGCGACCTCGATCATCTTCTTCGCGATGCGGTCCTTCGTGGAACCGGTGGGATTGCTTCCCTCGAGCTTGGCCCACAGGCGAACCTCGGGCCGGGGGCTCATCCGCCGCAGACCGACGAGAGGCGTTTCCCCGATCGCCTCGAGGATGTCGTCGTATCGCATCGGCTGGATTATCCCAGCGGGACGCGGGACAGGGGCGGAGGAGGTTCGGGCGTTAGCGCGCGCCGCCCGCGACCGCCGGCAGCAAGGACACGGTATCGCCGTCCTTCACCGGGGTCTCGAGCGAACCGAGGTACCGCACGTCTTCATCGTTCACGTAGACGTTGATGAATCGGTGCAGGCCACCGTCCTCGGACACCACGTTCTTCGTGATGCCCGGATACCGCTGCTCGAGGTCGGTGAGCAGGTCGCGTAGGGTCGTCCCGTGAGCGTCCACGAGCGCCTCGCCGCCCGCGTGCTTGCGCAAGATCGTGGGCAGCTTCACGCGGATCATGATCGTGCCTCCGTGTGCTGCGTGGAAACACCGTGTTCGGCCTCGGGCGGGACCTGGCCCGGGCTGAGGCCGCAGAACCAGTCGTAGTCGATGAGCTCCGTCACGCTGGGCTCCTTGCCGCAGACCGGACAGTCGGCGTCCCACCGGACCCGCACCGTCGTGAACTCCATCGCCAGTGCGTCGAAGATCAACAGCTTGCCGATGAGCGGATCGCCGAGTCCGGTGATGAGCTTGATGGCCTCGGTCGCCTGGATGCAGCCGACGATGCCGGGCAGGACGCCGAACACACCACCCTCGGCGCAGCTCGGCACCGTTCCAGGCGGAGGGGGTTGGGGGAACAGACACCGGTAGCACGGCGCTTCCTGTCCCGGCATGAACACGGTCGCCTGTCCGTCGAACTGGTAGATCGAGCCGTACACCAACGGCTTTCCGAGCATCTGCGTGGCGTCGTTCACGAGGTAGCGCACGGGGAAGTTGTCGGTCCCGTCGACGACGATGTCCCACGGCTCGAGGATCTCGAACGCGTTGTCCGAGGTGAGGATCGCGTTGTACGGCACCACCTCGATCGTCGGATTGATCGCTCGGAGCCGATCGGTCGCACTGTCCACCTTCGGCCTGCCGATGTCGGCCGTCGAGTGGATGATCTGGCGTTGCAGGTTCGATTCGTCGACCGTATCGAAGTCCAAGATCCCGAGCGTGCCCACGCCGGCCGCCGCCAGGTACATCGCGACCGGCGAGCCGAGCCCTCCCGCTCCCACGCAGAGCACCTTGGCGTCCAGCAGCTTGCGCTGGCCCTCGCCGCCGATGCCCGGAAGGATGATGTGCCGCGCGTAGCGCTGGACCTGCCCCTCCGTGAAGCCCAGGCTCATCCGACCTTCAACTCCTCTTCGCTCACGTCGCCGTCCACGATCCGGAAGGCTCGCAGGACCGGGCGCTCTCGATCCGAGAGCGAGAGCACCATGTAGTACGCGTCGGGGTAGAACGCCTGGTTGCGATCGGTGTCGGAGGGATACGCCTCGGAGTGGGTGTGTGTGTGGTAGATCGCGAAGAGATCCCATCCAGCGTCATCGATCTGGTCGAACACTTGCAACTGCTCCTTCGCATCCAATTGATAAGACACCGGGCTCGCGTCGAGGTTGCGCATCGGGAAGACCTTCACGGGAACGCCGTCCTTGCTTGCCAGCAGACCGCAGCACTCGTTCGGGAACTCCCGAAGCCCGTGCTCGACCATCTCGTCGAAGTGATTGAGATCCAGCTCGATCATTGCACCTGCAATAACTGTATCAGCGCGGTGATATTCCTCGAACGAGGTTTCAGGACGTGAGGCGACCGGTCACCGCGATCGTGCCGGGACGGCCCGGGACGGTGACGCCGATATCCGCGTACGCGACGCCCGCGCCGGCCAGTGACTCGGCGAGCCATTCATAGTCCGTGGCCGCGATGAGGAGCCCGCCGCTCGTCTGAGCGTCGCTGAGCACCAGTTGCTCGGGCTCGGTCAGCCTGCCCCACTGCACGTTGGGCCGGACGAAAGCGTGGTTGCGTCGACTCCCGCCCGGGACGACGCCCATCATCGCCAGCTCGAGCACCCCATCGAGCACCGGCACGGTCGAGGCATCGATCCTCGCCCCGACCCCCGAGGCCGTGAGCATGCGTTGGAGGTGCCCGAGCAGCCCGAATCCCGTGACGTCGGTGGCCGCCTCGGCGCCCGCCTCGACCATCGCCGCCGATGCATCCGCGTTCAAGCTCGTCATGACGTCGACGGCGACGCGCAGTTGTTCCTCGGTGGCGATCCCGCGTTTGATCGCTGTGGAGACGATGCCGAGGCCGAGCGGCTTCGTGAGGAACAGGTGGGCCTCGGGCGGCGCCGTGGAGTTCCGAACGATCCGATCGGGATCGGCGAGCCCGAGGGCGACCATCCCGTATTTCGGTTCGGGATCGGTGATGGAGTGCCCTCCGAGGACCGCGGCGCCGGCTTTGGAGGCGACGTCGATCCCACCTTGGAGCACCTGGCCGAGCATCTCGAGCGGCAGGTCGTCTACCGGCCAGCTCGCGATGTTGAGCGCGAGGAACGGGGCACCGCCCATCGCGTACACATCGGAGAGCGCGTTCGCCGCCGCGATGCGTCCCCAGTCGTACGGGTCGTCCACGATCGGCGTGAAGAAGTCGAGCGTCGCGACGAGCGCCTGGCCGCCGGGCATCAGCACCACCGCGGCGTCGTCACCGGTCTCGGCGCCGACGAGGACCCCGCCGGTCACCTGGGGCATCGAGAGCGTCCCGAGGACGCTGAGCAGCTCATCGGGGCCGAGCTTGCAGCCGCACCCGGCCCCGTGACTGAAGCTCGTGAGGCGGCGTTCGGTCTGCATGCTCCGAGGATGCCACACTCCCTCGCATGCGGGTGGCGGTGGTCGGGCACCTCGAATGGGTCCGGTTCGCACGCCTCGAGCACGTGCCGGTCGCGGGGGAGATCCTGCACTCGACGGAGTGGTGGGAGCTCCCGGGCGGCGGCGGCCCGGTGGCGGCGGTGCAGCTGGCCCGGCTGGCGGGTTCGTGCGTGTTCTTCACCGCCGTGGGCGCTGACGCGCTCGGCGAGCGCGCGATCGCGGAACTCGTCGCGCTCGGGCTCACCGTGCACGCGGCCGTGCGCGATGCGCCGACCCGCACCGCCATGACGTTCGTCGATGCGAACGGAGAACGCACGATCACGACGCTCGGCGATCGACTCGAGCCGCGGATCGATGATCCGCTCCCGTGGGATGAGCTGACGGGCATCGATGCCGTGTACTTCACGGCTGGTGATATCGAGGCGCTTCGGACGGCGCGGCGAGCTCGTGTGCTCGTCGCGACGACCCGAACGATGGTGCGGCTCGCCGAGGCGGATGTTCGACTGGACGCCGTCGTGGGCAGCTCGCGGGACCCCTCCGAGCGCTACGAGCCCGGAGCGCTCTCGCGTCCGCCCGGCGTCGCCGTGCGGACCGACGGCCCTCGAGGCGGCAGCTGGGTCTGCGCCGACGGCCGGTCGGGTTCGTACGCGGCGGTGCCGCCGCCGGGACCTATCTCCGATCTCTACGGATGCGGGGACAGCTTCGCAGCGGGGCTGACGTTCGCGCTCGGCCGCGGCGAGCCGGCGGAAGACGCGGTGACGCTTGCAGCGCGATGCGGCGCGTGGTGCGCGAGCGGACGCGGCCCGTACGGCAACCAGCTCACCGCCTAGCTCCGCTCCTCGCCGTCAGCCGGAGTGCTCTCCACCGGGGGCAGGCCGCCCGTGCCCATCGCGTGGTACCCGCCGTCTGCGTGGATCATCTCGCCGCTGATGCCACGGGAGAGATCTGACAGCAGGAACGCGATCGTGTCGGCGACCGGCGTGGGATCACCCGTGTCCCACCCGAGCGGCGCTCGCGAGCCCCAGCCCCTGGCGAGCTGATCGAACCCGGGGATGCCCTTGGCGGCCATCGTGCGGAGCGGTCCGGCCGAGACGGTATTCACACGGATCTTGTAGCCGCCCAGATCGCGTGCGAGGTACCGCGTCACCGACTCGAGCGCCGCCTTCGCGACACCCATCCAGTCGTAGAGTGGCCAGGCGACCTGCGCGTCGAAATCCAGCGACACGATCCCGCCTCCGTGCTCCTTCATGAGCGGCAGCATCCCGACGGCGATCGCCTTCAGCGAGTACGCGCTCGTCTGCACCGCGGTCGACACGCTCTCCCACGAGGTCTGGAGGAAGTTGCCGCCGAGGGCGTCCTGCGGCGCGAACGCGATCGCGTGCAGGAACCCGTCGAGCCTCCCCCACCGCCCAGCGAGCTCGTCGTGCACCGCTTCGATGTGCGCGGGGTCGTTCACGTCCATCTCGAGCACGTCGACCGCCGTCGACAAGCGCCTCGCGGTCTTCTGCGTGAGGCCCATCGCGCGACCGAACGAGGTGAGGACGATCTCGGCGCCCAGCGATTGAGCTGAGGTCGCCGCGGCGAACGCGATCGAATCGGGCGTGAGCACGCCGGTGATGAGCAGCTTCTTGCCTTCGAGCAGCATCGTTTCCCCTCGGTCCGAAGGAGTCATGCTAGCCCCTCGGGTTCGTCGCCCTCAGCAAGAGCCTTCACAGGCGCGGCCGGCATCGAGCCGATCACTCACGACCCCGGAGATGAGATCTTCGAGAGCGATCGCCAGTCTCCGGCTCGGATGAGCGGGAAGGTGTAGTAGCTCGCACCGAGCGCATGCCGTTCGCGCACCGCATGCACGAACCCGGCGGTCTCGTTCGCGTTCGCGCCGCTCGCGATGCCACCGATCACGTGGATCGGAACCGACGGATCTCCCGTCTCTTCGCGGATGATGTGGATATTGCCGGCGGTATACGATCGCGCTCCGGCCGGCCCCGAGACGCGCCACGTGAAGTACGTCATCGGCAGGAAGACGTCGTACCGCTGGTCCAGCTGCCGGTACGGGAAGTTCGGCCAGTACGTCGCGTTGCGCCGCATCGCCCTCGGCGAGGGGATGATCGCTCCGAGTGGGTAGGCGTCACCGGCCGCAGAGCGCAGCCGATCGGACAGCGCGAGCAATCGACGCGTGCGCGCCTGCGGCATCCGGACCGTCGACGACTCGATGTCGAGCGCGAACGAGTCGAATGCGTTGCCGCTGGGCGTGCGGTAGCGGATCGCCGCCACCGACCGCCGGACGTCGAGGTTGACGTCGCGGAACCCCGGCAGGTACCACGCCACGATGGAGAGCCCCGCGGCGTGCGCGGCGTTCACGAACTCGCGGACGCCGTCCGCGTGCACGAACGGCTGATGGCGGTTGAAGTTCGACGTCTCCAGGTACAGCGTCTGCACGCCGTGCGCCTTCATCGAGGCCACGGCCCGCGCCGGATCATCCCAGGAGGCGTCGTAGATATCGATCCACGTCCCGAGGCCGCCGTAGGTATCGATGGTGATGGCCGAAGCCCGTTCGTCGGCAGTTGCATCGGCGGCGACGCCGGCGAGATCGACCGTGCGGTCGGTGGTCGACCGCCCGATCGCGCCCACGGAGGCCGCCGCGAGCACGGCGAACAGGGCGACGGCGAAGGTGTTCCGGAGCGAGAGGGCGGACATCCGCAGCAGGGTACGAAACCCGATGGAAAGATCCAAGGGAACGTCTCCGTGAGCCCGGCTAGGATGGGCGCACGCCACGACCGCACTGGAGGCTTCTCGATGATCGATGGGGAACACGCGGCGAGGTCGCTCGCCGACCGGTACTGGGAGCAGTTGCTCGAGACCGACCCGATGATCGGCACGATGGTCGGTGACGAGCGGTACGACGACCGCCTCCCGGACCCCTCGGAAGCGGGTCGCGCCGCGAGAGAAGCCCTCCACCGTGGTGCGCTCGAAGAGCTCGCGCTCGTCGATCGCGATCTTTCCGACGAGGGGCTGCGCACGACGCTCGACATGCTGGAGGCGATCGCCGAGCGCGACCTCGCGTCGATCGAGCACCGGCTCGATCGACTGCAGATGGCGAGCCACCTCTGGGGGCCCGGTGGACTGCTGGCGGAACTCGGGTCGTTGCAACGCGCGGACACCCCCGAGCGGCTCGACCGGTATCTCCAACGCCTGCGCGCCACGACCGCGTTCTACGGAGCCATCAACGACGTGCTGCGCGAGGGCGTCGAAGTGGGCGTCACGGCGCCGCGCGTCGTCGCCGATCGGGCGATCGCACAGGTGGAGCGGTTGCTGAGCCTCGACCCCGCCGAAAGCCCCGCCGTCCAGCCGGTGCCCGAGGACGACGCCGATGGCCGCGAGCGCGTTGCCCAGGTGTTGCGTGACACGGTGATGCCGGCCCTGTCGGGCTACCTCGACGCGCTGCGCGAGTACCTGCCCGCCGCGACGGAGACCATCGGCATCTCGGCGCTCCCGAATGGTGAGGCGATGTACGAGGCCGAGATCCTCTCATGGACCACGTTGCCGCTCGAGGCGCGCAAGGTGCACGACCTCGGACTGGAGGACCTCGAGAAGATCCAGGAGGAGCGTCGGTTGATCGCGCGACGGATGGGACACCCGGACGTCGCGTCCGCCCTCGCCGAGCTGAACGCCAGCGGTCGCAACACGGCGGAGTCGCGGGAAGCGCTCGTCGCCCTCGCGCAGGACCAGGTCCAGCGCGGCTGGGAGGCGGCGCCCGGGTTCTTCCGTCGGCGTCCGCGCGAGAACTGCGAGGTCCGCCCCGTCGAGGAGTTCCGTGAGGCGGACATGCCCTTCGCCTTCTACCAGCCACCCTCGGAGGACGGCTCGCGCTCGGGCGTGTACTACGTGAACGCCTACGACCTCGACGACCGCCCGCTGCATCACCTGGCCACCACCACCTACCACGAGGCGAACCCAGGCCATCACTTCCAGATCGCCATCGAGCAGGAGATCGCCGACCGACCGGCGCTGCGCAGGTTCGGAGGACTGATGGCCGGCAGCGCGTTCTGCGAGGGCTGGGGCCTGTACAGCGAACGCCTCGCGGACGAGATGGGGTTGTTCCTGGACGACGTCGAGCGTCTGGGCATGCTCGACGCGCAGGCGCACCGCGCGGCTCGGCTGATCGTCGATACCGGCATCCACGCCTTCGGCTGGTCCCGCGAGTCCGCCATCGCGCAGCTCCAGGAAGCCGGCGTCCCACACACGGACGCCGTGATCGAGACCGACCGGTACATCACGCTGCCCGGCCAGGCCCTCACCTACAAGATCGGTCAGTTCGAGATCGAGCACCAGCGCGCCGAGGCCGCCAAACGCGACGGCGCCGCGTTCTCGCTCTCGGATTTCCACGACCGGCTGCTCGGTCTGGGCTCGATCCCGCTGTCGGCTCTGCGTCGCGAGCTCGGGGGCGAGAACGAGGGCGTCAGCCCAAGGGCTTGACGGCGCACAGCAGCAGGTAGTCGATCACGCGGCGCCGCCACAACAGCTCGACCTGCGCCAGCATCACCCGCGCCGCCAGCCGGAAGGAGAGCGGCGCGTCATGCTCGCGATCCAGCGTGCGTCGCACGAACACGAGAGCTGGGCCGATGACGCGTTCGCCGACCTGCTGCGATCGAACGTCGCGGAAGCCCGCCTTCTCGACACGGCTGGCGATCGATGCGGCGGTCTCGGCGGCGCCTGTCCGCAGTCCCCACACCCGCAGCTGCGACACGCCGGCCACCAGCTCGGCGGGCCCTCGAGGCATCCGTTGCGTCGGGACGTCCGACATCGTGAGCACGCCTCCCGGTCGAAGGACGCGGAACGCCTCGGCGAAGAACGCGGCTCGCGAGGAGAAGTGGAAGGCCGCCTCGACGCAGATGACCCCATCGATGCTCGCG
Organism: Actinomycetota bacterium; assembly: GCA_040005555.1. Lineage (GTDB taxonomy): Bacteria > Actinomycetota > UBA4738 > UBA4738 > HRBIN12 > JBDTYT01. The sequence goes on from JBDTYT010000017.1 coordinate 19,406, forward strand.
TCGCGGAGCGGGATCCGCGTGGCGTCACCGTTCACGGGGATCGCGCCCGCGCTCGCTAACACGGCGCGGCCCGAGCGGAGCTGCGACTCCGTGATGTTGAGCGCGATGAGCGTCTGGGGGTTCGCGATGTTGGCGATGAGCTGATCCTGCTCGCCGAGCCCGTTCCCGACGTCGAGGAGGGTCCTGCCCACCGGCAGGTCGGCGGCGAGCGTTGCGACGAGCCGTCGCACCGCGGCAGACGCCTCGGTGCGGTCGCTGCCGTCGCCCTCCCAGAGCCCGAGGTTCAGCCACCCGTCGTCGAGCGCGAGGAAGAAATCGGAGCCGAGGCTGTCGTAGACGGCGGCCGCCGGGTTGTTGCCTCGCCACAGCATCGTCACCGCATGCCGCAGGTTCCTCGACGTCCAGCCCGGCCGTGCCATCTCCCCACGGTACGGGAGGTGAACCCCTCCGTCGGCTACCCGTCCACCGAGCCCCAGTGGCGGACGCGGCCGGCGAGCGCCACCATGATCTTCAATATGCGCATCTCGAGACGCGGTTGACTGCCGGCGTCGCTTCGGCAAGGCTTCGGCCGCAACCCGTCCCATACGCCCAGGAGGAACCGTGAGCCAGAGCACCGTCGACCGTGAACGCCTGTCCGACCTCATGGCCCGGGAGCAGGAGCGGTTCACGCAGACTCATCCCCGGTCGGGCGAGCTGTTCGAGGCCGGAGGGCGCTCGATGCTCGCGGGTGTTCCGATGCCGTGGATGACGGAGTGGGCTGGTCGGTATCCCGTGTTCGTGGCCGAGGCCGAAGGCGCCCGCTTCACCGATGTCGACGGGAACAGCTACGTCGACTTCTGCCTGGGGGACACCGGAGCCATGACCGGGCACTCCCCGAAGATCGCGGTCGAGGCGATCGCTTCGCAGGCGGCCAACGGCATCACGCTCATGCTTCCGACCGAGGACTCGATCTGGGTCGGCGAGGAGATGGCACGCCGATTCGGGCTCCCCTACTGGCAGTTCTGTCTCACCGCCACGGACGCGAACCGCTTCACGATCCGGCTGGCGCGAGCGCTCACCCGACGGCCGAAGATCCTCGTCTACAACTGGTGCTACCACGGGACCGTCGACGAGACGTTCGCCACCGTCGACGATCGCGGGATCACCGGCCCTCGGCCGGGCAACGTCGGACCACCGGTCGATCCGGCCGTCACTACCCGGGTCGTCGAGTTCAACGATCTTGCGGCGCTCGAGGAGGCCCTGGCCCACGAGGACGTTGCCTGCGTGCTGGCCGAGCCCGCGCTCACGAACATCGGCATCGTGCTGCCCGACCCCGGCTACCACGAGGGGCTCCGCGCGCTCACCAGGAAGTACGGCACCTACCTCGTGATCGACGAGACGCACTGCATCTGCGCGGGGCCCGGCGGCGCCACGAGGGCATGGGGCCTGGAGCCCGACTTCCTCACGATCGGCAAGCCGCTCGCATCGGGCGTGCCGTCGGCGTGCTACGGCATGACGCAGAAGATGGCGGACGAGACCCTGGCGTACATGGACGGGTTGCCAGCGACGGACGTCGGGGGCATCGGCGGGACGCTCTCGGGCAACGCGCTCTCGCTTGCCGCGATGCGGACGACCCTCGAACACGTCCTGACCGAAGAGGCGTTCGAGCGCATGATCCCGCTCGCCGAGCGCTGGACCGATGGCGTGAAGGCCGCGATCGATCGGCACGACTTGCGGTGGGACGTGCAGCGGTTGGGCTGTCGCGCCGAGTACTGGTTCACGCCCCATCCGGCGCGCAACGGAGGCGAGGCCGCGGCCGCCGACGATCACGAGCTCGCTCGGTTCACGCACCTCTACGCGCTGAACCGAGGCGTGCTGCTCACGCCGTTCCACAACATGGCGCTCATGTCACCGGCCACCGTGGAGGCGGATGTGGACGCACACTCGACGGTCTTCGAGGAGATGGCCGTCGAGCTCACGGCGTGAGCGATCAACGAGGTGCGCACGTTTGGTACGGACGAGTTCTGCCTCGTCCCCATCGATCAGGGAACCGACGACTACGCGTCGATCGTGAGGACGGCCTTGCCCCCGATCCGGCGCTCGAGCAACGCGTCGATCGCCGACGCGGCCTCGCTCCACGGCACCGCGAGGTCGACGCGCGACTCGAGCCGTCCTTCCGCCACCAACGCGGCGAGCGCCGCGAGCTGCCACCTCCCCGTGCGGCCCTGCAAGAGCTCGTGCGTGACGAAGTAGCCGCGCATGACGGCAGCCCCCTTGCGGTAGAACGTCCTCGGGTCGAAGCTCGCGGGATCCCCCGACGAGTTCCCGAAGCTCACGATCACCCCAGCGGAGGAGACACGGCTCACGGCGGCGTCCAGCGAGGCGCCTCCGACCGACTCGAGGATGACCTCGAACGGTTCGCCGTTGGTCGCGAGGCCGACGTGAACCTCGTGCGCGCCGAGCTCCACGAGCCCGTCGGCGCGCTCCGGTCGTCCGACGATCGCGGTGACGTGTGCGCCGGCCATCCGCGCGAGCTGGATCGCGAAGCGCCCCACCCCACCTGCCGCCCCCGTGATGGCCACCCGACGACCGAGCAATGAGCCTTCGACCGACAGGGTCCCGACGGCGGTGAGCCCGGCCACCGGCAAGGTCGCGGCCGTCTCGAACGGCAGCGCGTCGGGGATCTCGGCGACGTGATCGGTTCGCACGGCGGCCCGCTCGGCCCACCCGCCCCCGTTCACCCATCCGGCAACCCGAGCCCCGGCGGGCGGTCCGCTCCCGTCCGCCGCGGCTGCATCGACCACGCCTGCGAGATCCCATCCCGGTCGCCAGCCGTCCATCTCTCTGCGGAGCGCCGTGCACTCCCCGCGGTTCAAGGAAACCGCGCGGACGGTGACCAGGGCGTGGTTGTCGGCCCGCTTGGGCTCCTCGACCTCGCGGATCTCGATCCCCCCGCGCTGACTCGGGGCCGCCACGAGCGCTCGCACTGTGCTCCCTCCCGTCTCACGTCCACCTCGATCGAACGGGGGAACTCTACTGGCCGAGCGAGGCCCTATGCGGCGCCAGCGACCTGCGGCAGCGCGGTTGCATCCTCGCGCTCGAGGGCGAGCGCGAGCACCTCATCGACCGTCTCGACGGGGTGGAAGACGATCTCGTTCCGCACCTGCTCGGGAACGTCGTCGAGGTCGCCTTCGTTGCGCTTGGGGAGGATGACCTCCTTCAGCCCCGCTCGATGAGCGGCGAGCACCTTCTGCTTGACGCCACCGATCGGCAGCACGCGGCCCTGGAGCGTCACCTCCCCGGTCATCCCGACCGTGCTCTTCACCGCCACCTGCGACAGGAGCGAGGCGATCGCGGTGACCATCGTCACACCGGCGCTCGGACCGTCCTTCGGCACCGCGCCCGCGGGCACGTGCACATGGAACCGGCCGCCGAGCCGCTCGGCGCCGATCCCGAGCTCCGGCGCGTGCGAGCGCACGTAGCTGAGCGCGATCTGCGCCGATTCCTTCATCACGTCGCCGAGCTGACCGGTGAGCGTGAGCGTTTCCGGACCCTCACCTTCCATCCGCGTCGCCTCGATGAACAGGACATCGCCACCGGTCCCGGTGACCGCGAGACCCGTGGCCACGCCCGGGACGATGGTGCGATCCGCAGCCTCGAAGAAGAACTTCGGCCGGCCCAGGTACTCCCGCACATCACCCGCGTCGATCGTGACCGGCGCCTCGACGGCGTTCGAGGCCAGTTTCGTCGCGACCTTGCGCAGCACCTTGCCGAGCTCCCGCTCGAGGTTGCGCACGCCCGCCTCGCGCGTGTGGTCGGCGACGACCTGCCGCAGCGCGCCGTCGGTGATCTCGACCTCGTTCGCGTTCAGCCCGTGGCGCTCCTCTTGACGCCGGAGTAGGTGGTCGCGCGCGATGGTCACTTTCTCGTCCTCGGTGTATCCGTCGAGCCGGATGACCTCCATGCGGTCGAGCAGCGGGCCGGGGATCGTCTCGGCCACGTTCCCGGTGGCGATGAACAGCACCTCGGACAGGTCGAGATCGACCTCGAGGTAGTGGTCGCGGAACGTGTGGTTCTGCGCAGGGTCCAACACCTCGAGCAGTGCGCTCGCGGGGTCGCCTCGCCAGTCGGCACCGACCTTGTCGATCTCATCGAGCATGAACACCGGGTTCTTCGTGCCGGCTTCCTTCAGCGCCCGCACGATGCGTCCGGGGAGCGCGCCCACGTACGTGCGTCGGTGACCGCGGATCTCGGCCTCGTCGTGCACGCCGCCGAGCGAGACCCGAACGAACTTCCGGCCGAGCGCGCGAGCAACGCTCTCGCCCAAAGACGTCTTGCCGACGCCGGGAGGACCGACGAGCGTGAGGATCGCGCCCGAGCCACGGCCGGTCGCCGCACCCAGCCCGCGCTCCTGCCGCAGCTTGCGAACCGCGAGCGACTCCACGATCCGGTCTTTCACGTCGGAGAGCCCCGTGTGATCCTCATCCAGGATGCGCCGCGCCTCGGTGATGTCGAGGTTGTCCTCGGTACGGGCGTCCCAGGGCAGCTCGGTCATCCAGTCCAGGTACGTGCGGATCCAACCGTATTCGGGCGATTGTTCGGACATGCGCTCGAGGCGCCCGAGCTCGCGCTCTGCCTCGGCGCGAGGGCCCTCCGGCATGCCGCTCTCCGCGATCTTGCGGCGATACTCCTCGACGACGTCGTCGTCGGATCCCTCGCCGAGCTCCTTGCGGATCGCCTCCATCTGCTGCCGGAGGAGGTACTCACGCTGGGTCTTCTCCATGCCGTCGCGGACGTCCGTGCGGATCTTGTCCTTCAAGCTGATCTCGGCGAGCACGTCTTTCGCCCAGGCCAGCACCTTCTCCAAGCGCTGCTCGACGTCGACCGTCTCGAGGATCTCCACCTTCTGCTCGAAGGAGAGGTCCGGCGAGTAGCCGGAGGTGTCCGCCATCTGTCCGGGATCGGTGATCCCGCGCAGGAACTCGGCGACCTGCGGCACGCCGCGGGCTTCGACGATGTTCTCGATGACCGCTCGGTACTCGCGGGCGAGCTCGAGCGCCCGGCCGGTGGGCCGATCCGGGTCCTCTCGTGGCTCGATCTGGACCCAGGTCGCGTCACCGGTTCCGGCCACGCCGGTCCCCACGTCGGCCCGGTAGAGCCCGCGGATCACCAGCGCCTCGAGCCCGGACTGGAGCCGTCCGACGTCCTCGACCTTCGCCACGGTACCGATCCGCGCATAGCGCTGGTCGACCTTCGGGACGAGCATGAGCTCCCCATCGGTCGACTCGGCGGCCGCGACGGCCGAGCGGGCCTCCTCGGATTCGATCGTGAGCGTGACCACCATCCCGGGCAGGACCACCCCGGTTGTGAGTGGAAGCAGCGGGAGGACTCGGGTGTCGAGCTGTGCCATGGCGGTTTCCTTCCCTGATCGGACGCGAGCTTCTGGCACGTGTAACAGGAGGGCTTCCGTGCCTATTCCTGGTTTGTAAGCCGGATTACAAGCC
>JBDTYT010000018.1:0-23695 GCA_040005555.1 Actinomycetota bacterium
CGAACGTATCGGGTTCCTAGGCGCGCTCGAGCCGGTTCGCCGGCCGACGCGCCCTCCAGACCTCCCGCCCGGGCGGGGGGTCTTTCGTTTCCCGTGCACGACCGAGCCGAGGAGCAGCCGATGATCGATCTCACGCAGGAGGAGCGCATCCACCGCGAGGCGGACAACCTCGGGGCCTACTGGAAGACGGCCGCGCGTTGGCGCGGCATCGAGCGGACGTACCCGGCCGAGGACGTGATCCGGCTCCGCGGCTCGATCTCGGTCGAGCACACGCTCGCTCGACTCGGGGCCGAACGGCTGTGGAGCCTCATGATGACGAGGGACTTCGTTCCGGCGCTCGGCGCGCTCACGGGTGGTCAGGCGGTCGAGATGGTCAAGGCCGGGCTGAACGCGATCTATCTCTCGGGCTGGCAGGTGGCTGCGGACGCGAACCTGTCGGGCCAGACGTACCCGGACCAGTCGCTCTACCCGGCGAACAGCGTTCCGGCGGTCGTACGGCGTATCAACAACGCCTTGCAACGCGCAGACCAGGTCGCCTGGGCCGAGGGCGAGACCGGAACGTATTGGATGGCGCCGATCCTCGCGGACGCCGAGGCCGGGTTCGGCGGCGCGCTGAACGCGTTCGAGATCATGAAAGCGATGATCGAGGCGGGTGCCGCCGGCGTGCACTTCGAGGATCAGCTGGCGAGCGAGAAGAAGTGCGGGCATCTCGGGGGCAAGGTGCTCGTTCCGACCGATCAGTTCATCCGCACGCTGACGGCCGCGCGCCTGGCCGCCGACGTACTCGGCACGCCGACCGTGCTCGTCGCGCGCACGGACGCCCTCTCGGCCACGCTGCTCACGAGCGACATCGATCCCCGCGACGCCGCGTTCGCCACGGGTGAGCGCACCTCCGAGGGATTCTCCACGGTGCGGAACGGCATCGAGGCGGCGATCGCGCGCGGGCTGGCCTACGCGCCGCACGCCGACGTGCTGTGGTGCGAGACCTCGACCCCGGACCTCGACGAGGCGCGAGCGTTTGCCGACGCGATCCACGCCGAGCATCCGGGGAAGCTGCTCGCCTACAACTGCTCCCCGTCGTTCAACTGGCGGCGGCACCTCGACGACGACACGATCGAGCGGTTCCAGCGCGAGCTCGCCGCTATGGGATACCGGTTCCAGTTCATCACGCTGGCGGGGTTCCACGCGCTCAACGCGTCGATGTTCGACCTGGCTCATGGGTACGCGCGCGAGGGCATGCCCGCGTACGTGCGGCTGCAGGAGCGCGAGTTCGAGATGGAGTCGCTGGGGTACACGGCGACACGGCATCAAACCGAGGTCGGGACCGGCTACTTCGACCGCGTCTCGCAGGTCGTGAACGGTGGACGGTCTTCGACGCTCGCCCTCCGCGGCTCCACGGAAGAGGCGCAGTTCGAGTCTCGCCTGCCGGGCTGAAGCGGAGGTACAGTCGCCTGCGGAGGTGACCGATGCCGGGAACCGGGCGGCTCGAAGGACGCAGGGTAGCCGTGCTCCTCGAGGAGGGATTCGAGGATCTGGAGTTCTGGGTGACGGTGATGCGGCTCCGCGAAGAGGGCGCGCTCGTCACCGTCGTTGCTCCGAAGGCGGGAGCCGAGTTCCACGGCAAGCACGCGCTGACGGCCACGAGCGACGCGGCCGCCGGCGACGTGAGGTCGGGCGACGTCGATTCCGTCGTCGTCCCGGGCGGCTGGGCGCCGGACAAGCTCCGACGGTCGGCCGAGGTGACCGGACTGGTCCGCGAAACCCACGAAGCCGGGAAGATCGTCGGCATGATCTGCCATGCCGGCCTCGTGGGGATCTCGGCGGGCATCGTCGCGGGGCGGCGAGCGACCGGCAGCCTCGGTATCAAGGACGATCTGGTGAACGCCGGAGCGACGTGGGTCGACGAGCCCTCGCTGCGTGACGGCAACCTCGTCTGGGGCCGAGTGGTGGAGGACATCCCCGCCTTCTGCCGGGAGCTCGTGAACGCGCTCGCCGAACGGTGAGCGAGCTTCGGCATCCACCACCGACCGCCGAGCTCGTGGTGATCGGTGGTGGCGTCGTCGGTGCCGCGACCGCGTTTCACGCCGCACGGGCCGGGCTACGGCCGCTCATCATCGAGGCCCGGCCGCAGTTATGCACGCTCACCACCCCGGTCGCGGCCGGCGGCTTCCGGCTCCAGTTCGATGACCTCCAGGAACTCACGTTGGTGCGCGAGTCCGCCGAGCTGTTCCTGCATTTCGAGGACATCACCCGGCAGACCACCTATCCGCTCGGACTGGAGCAGCGCGGGTACCTCTGGTTGGCGCCGTCGGCCGAGACCGCCGCTCGGCAACGGGCCCTCGTCGAGCAGCTGCACGACTGGGGCCAGACGGACGTCGAGGTCCTCTCGGGCGAGCAGACGCGCGAGCGCTTCCCTTGGGTGGGCGAGAACGTTGTGCAGTCGCGCTTTCGAGCCGGCGACGGTTTCCTCGATACGAAGCAGCTCACGTTCGGCCTCGCGCTCGGCGCCGGCGCAGACGTGGTCACCGGATGTCGCGTGACCGGATTCCGAACGACCGGCGGCCGGCTGAGCGGCGTCGAGACCACCGGCGGCACCGTCGCGACGGACGCCGCGGTCATCGCCGCGGGACCGCTCTCGGGCGTGGTAGGGGCCTCGGCGGAGCTCACGCTTCCCATCGTGACGATCCGGCGGCAGAAGCTCATCCTCCCGCTCGTCCCCGAGGTGCCCGACGACGGCCCGATGACGATCGACGAGGACACGGGCGCGCACTGGCGGCCGGCCCAGCAGGGCGCATGGTGTTTGTTCACCGATCCGTCGACCCCGCCCTCGGAGCCGACGATGGATGTGCCGACCGATCACCGCTTCGCGTTCGAGCTGCTGGATCCAGCCTCGCCGACGAGCATCGCTCGCGTGGTCCCCTTCTGGCGCGACGTGTGGGAGCGCGGCTCGGCGCACTGGCTCCTGCAGGCGGGGCAGTACACGGTGACGCCGGACCACCGGCCGATCATCGGGCCGACGGCGATCGACGGGCTGCACGTGAACACCGGTTACAGCGGCCACGGGATCATGCTGTCGGCCGCTGGGAGCCGGATCCTCGTCGACACGATCATCCGCGGCAACGCCGAGAACCCGTTCCGCCTCGACCGCGTCTTCGAGGAGCGGGCCCAACCCACCCTCTAGAGTGAGGGCATGTTGCGGGGCGCGATCGCGGCAGCGGTCACACCGTTCACGGACGATGGCCTCGCGCTGGACGAGGCCGCGTTCGGGCCGCTCATCACGTTCCTCGCGCGAGGCGGTGTCGACGGGATCCTCGCATGCGGCACGACCGGCGAGGGCATCTTGCTCTCGGTCGAAGAGCGGACCTGCGTGGCCGAGCGGTTCCTCGAGGCCCGCCCCAGAGGGTTCCAGGTCGCCGTCCACGCCGGCGCCCAGACGACCGGCGACACGGTGCGGCTCGCGCGCCACGCGAGGGACTCGGGAGCCGACGCCGTTGCCGTCATCGCTCCGCCGTACTTTCCGCTCGACGACCAGGAGCTCCTCGCGCACCTGCGCGCGGCGGCGGAAGCGTGCGCCCCGCTCCCCTTCTACGTATACGAGTTCGTGGGGCGGTCGGGCTATCCGATCCCGGTCGCGGTGATCGAGCGCCTGCGCGAGGTCGCCCCCAACCTGGCTGGTCTCAAGGTCTCCGACACACCGTGGGAGGCGGTCGAGCCCTACATGCTCGAGGACCTGGACGTGTTCGTCGGCTCGGAGCCGTTGGTGCTGCACGGCCTGGCGCGCGGCGCGGTCGGCGCGGTCTCGGGCCTCGCGACCGCGTTCCCTGAGATCGTGGCCGCGCTCGTCCACGATCGGAGCGAGGAGGCGGGTGCGCAGGTCGCGACCCTTCGCCACCTCCTCGAGCCGCTGCCGTTCCACGCGTCGCTGAAGGCGGTGCTCGCCGCCCGTGGTGTTGCGGTAGGCCCGGCCGTGCGACCTCCCCTGCGAGGGCTCACCCCCGTCGAACAGGAGCTCGCCCTCAGCGCCGCGAGCGCCGTCGGCTTCCCTTGACAGGCACGAGCCCGGCCCGATACGTTGCACCTGCAATTCCGACCGGGAGGGTAGGGAACGTGATCCGCACACGGACCGCAGGCCTGGTGGGGGCCATGATGCCCTCCCGTTTGTGCTGTCGGCTGTCCGTGAGCGCCCATGCGGAGGGCGCGGAGGCAGGCGTGCGGCGCTAGCTGGATCCACCCGGATCGATCGTTCGAGGAGCCGCATCCGCGGCTCCTTCGCATTTCCCGGGGGACGCACATGACGCAGACCACACCACGACAACCGAGGAAGCGCGGCGAGGGGCAATGGGCGCTCGGGTACTTCGAGCCGCTCAACGCCGCCGAGCAGATCAAGAAGGAGAACGACGGCATGGCGGTGCGCGAGCGGATCGACCGCATCTTCGCGCCCGGCGGCTTCCGCGCGATCGGCAAACAGGACCTCCGCAGCCGCCTGCGGTGGTGGGGTCTGTACACGCAGCGCACACAAGGCGTCCCCGGGGAGCGCACCGGCAGCGCCGAGCCCGAGGAGCTCGAGGACGAGTTCTTCATGCTGCGCATCCGCATCGACGGCGGCGTGATGACCTCCGAGCAGCTCCGGGCGATCGCATGGGCGAGCGAAGAGTTCGGCCGAGACGTCGCCGACATCACCGACCGGCAGAACGTGCAGCTGCACTGGATCCGCATCGAGGACGTCCCCGCCATCTTCGAGCGCCTCGAGGGCGTTGGTCTCACCACCTCCGAGGCGTGCGGTGACACGCCCCGGGTGATCCTGGGATGCCCGCTCGCCGGCGTGCAGGCGGCCGAGGTGCTCGACGCCACGCCCCAGATCCGCGCGATCCGCGACCGGTACATCGGTACGACCGAGTTCTCGAACTTGCCGCGCAAGTACAAGACCTCGATCGCGGGCTGCGGGGCGCAGTGCACGAACCCCGAGATCAACGACGTCGCCTTCGTGGGCGTCGAACACCCGCAGCTCGGACTCGGGTACGACCTGTGGGTCGGTGGAGGGCTCTCGACGAACCCGATGTTCGCGAAGCGCCTCGGCGCCTTCGTCGAGCCCGAGCGGGTACCCGAGGTGTGGGCGGCCGTCACGACCCTGTTCCGCGAGTACGGGTACCGCCGGTCGCGCAACCACGCTCGCCTGAAGTTCCTCGTCGCGGACTGGGGCGCCGAGCGCGTTCGGGAGGTCTTCGAGAGCGAGTTCCTCGAACGGGCACTTCCCGACGGGCCAGCTCCGGCCCCCGCGCCCATGCACGCACGTGACCACGTCGGCGTGTTCCCGCAGGCGGATGAACGCGTCTATGTGGGGTTCGCGCCGAGAGCCGGTCGGATCGCCGGCCACCAGCTGCGGATGGTGGCCGGCCTCGCCGATCGGTTCGGGAGCGGCTCGATCCGCGCCACGGCGCAGCAGAAGCTCGTGATCGTCGACGTGGAGCCGGCGAACGCGGATGCGCTGGTGGCCGAGCTCGACGCGCTCGACCTGCGTGCCCGGCCACACGCGTTCCGCAAGGGCATCATGGCCTGCACCGGCATCGAGTTCTGCAAGCTCGCGATCGGCGAGACGAAGGGCCGGGCGCAGTGGCTGTACCAGGAGCTCGAGCGCCGACTGCCCGACTTCGATGAGGAGATCCGGATCCACGTGAACGGGTGTCCGAACTCGTGCGCCCGGTTCCAGGTCGCCGACATCGGCCTGATGTCCGCCCTGCAGGTCCGGCCCGACGGCACGAAGTCCGACGCGTTCCTCGTCCACCTGGGGGGCGGGATGGGCGAGGGCGCGGGGTTCGGCCGGAAGGTGAAGGGCGTGAAGATCTACGCCGAGGACGCCGCCGACTACGTCGAGACACTCGTGCGTCGGTACCGCGCGCGCCGCAACGGACACCGCGACTTCGGCGCGTTCGTGCACGGGTTGTCCGACGACGAGCTCGCGGCGTTCGCGGCGCCGCCGATCAAGGAGTCTCGATGAGCGATACGCCGAGAGCCGTGCCCTTCTACTGCCCCTTCTGCGGCGAGCAGGACCTGCGCCCGAGCGACCCGTCGGGCTGGCGATGTGAGGACTGCGAGCGGCGGTTCGAGCTGACCTTCCTCGGGGTGGGTGAGGACACGTGAGCGCACGCACGAACGGGCGCGAGCCGCTGCACGAGCCGGCGCTGCCGGTCGTCGTCGAGGAGGCCGCGTGGGTGCACGAGGCGGCGAACCGCTTCGAGCACGCCGACGCGAACGAGCTGCTGGCGTGGGCGCTCGAGTCCTTCCACCCGAGGCTCGCGATCAGCGCGGCGGGCGGCGTGGACGGGATGGCCATCATCGACATGGCGTGGAGGATCGACCCGGAGGTCCGCGTGTTCACGCTCGACACCGGCCGTCTGCCCGCCGAGACCTACGCGCTGTTCGAGGAGGTACGCGAGCGATACGGCATCAAGGTGGAGTTCGAGTACCCCGACACCGAGGCGATATCTGCGCTCGTCGGCGCCGAGGGTCCGAACCTCATGTACCGCTCGGTGGACCTGCGCATCGCGTGCTGCGAGATCCGCAAGGTCGACCCGTTGAAGCGCAAGCTCGCTACGCTCGACGCGTGGGTGAGCGGCTTGCGCCGCGAGCAGTGGCGCACGCGCAAGAACATCGCGAAGGTGGAGCTCGACCGCGATCACGGCGGCATCGTGAAGCTCAATCCGCTCGCCGACTGGACGCTCGACGAGGTGTGGGACTACGTGCGAACGAACGAGGTCCCGTACCACGAGCTGTTCGATCACGGCTACACGTCGATCGGCTGCGCACCGTGCACGCGGGCGGTCCTGCCGGGCGAAAGCGAGCGCGCCGGCCGCTGGTGGTGGGAGGGACAGACCGACAAAGAGTGCGGGATCCACTGCTCGGTCGGGCTGTTGGGATCGAAGTCCGATGCCGAGCGAGACGCGGAGGCGTCGTAGCGATGGCGTTCGCGTACCCGGTGTTCCTGGAGCTCCAGGGCAAGCGAGCCGTGGTGATCGGCTCGCTCGCCCTCGAGGAAGGCAAGGACGACACGCTGCGCTCGGCCGGCGCGGAGGTCGAAGTCTTCGCCAACGGCGCGTGGAGGCCGGAGGATCTCGACGGCGCTGCTATCTGCGTGGCGTCCTCGAGCGACCCCGGGGAACGCGACGCGATCGCCCGGGCGGCTCGGGATCGAGGCGTGCTCGTGAACGTGATGGACGACGTTCCGAACTGCGATTTCGCCGCGCCCGCGATCGTGCGCCGCGGTGACCTGGTCCTCGCCGTCTCGACCGGAGGTGCGTCTCCGGCCGTGGCTCGGAAGGTCCGCGAGCAGCTCGAGCGCCGCTACGGAGCGGACTGGGCCGAGACCCTCAGCGTCATCGCCGAGGTCCGGCGGGAGACGCTCCCGGCGCTCGGTGACCTCGGGGTGCGCGCTGAGCGATGGCGCGAGGCCCTCGACCTCGACGAGGCGGTCGAACTGGTGCGGACCGGCCGCTCGGACGAGCTGCGCCGCACGCTGATCGAGCGGCTGCTGGGCGAGGGTGCGGCGTGAGCGGCATCGTCTTCCTCGTGGGAGCGGGGCCGGGCGATCCCAAGCTCATCACGCTGCGCGGCGCCGAGGTCCTCGGCGAGGCCGACCTGGTGGTGTTCGACCGGTTAGCCTCTCCGGCGCTGCTCGAGCTCGCCCCCGCGAACGCCCAGCGCGTCTACGTGGGCAAGGAACCCGGGCGCTCCGCGATGCCCCAGGCGGAGATCGAGGCGCTCATCGTCGGACGCGCCCAACGCGGACAGACGGTCGTGCGACTCAAAGGCGGCGATCCCTTCGTGTTCGGCCGCGGCGGCGAGGAAGCGCTCGCGTGCGTTCGCGCCGGCGTACGGTTCGAGGTCGTCCCGGGGGTCACCTCAGCGGTCGCGGCTCCGGCGCTTGCGGGGATCCCCCTCACCCACCGAGGGCTCGCGACCAGCTTCACGGTCGCCACGGCGAGCGCGGCGCACGGCGACGACGTCGACCTGGCCGCAGTCGCGAACGCTGCCGATACGCTCGTCCTGTTGATGGCGGCGGGCAAGCTGGCTCAGACGTGCGAGGCGCTCATCGCGGCGGGCCGCCCACCGGAGGAGCCGGCCGCGATCGTCCAGTGGGCCGGCACGCCCGAACAGAGGACGGTCGTCGGCACCCTCGCCGAGCTCCCCGCGCTCGCGGCCGCGGTCTCGATCGGCCCCCCGGCGACGCTCGTCGTCGGAGCGGTGGCCGCGCTCGCGAACGAGCTCGCGTGGCGCAACGAACCGGTCACCCGTCCGGCTGCTCGGTCCTCCTGATCGTTGGCCTCAGATCAGCGGCGGCCACTCGTTCTCGAGAAGGCCGTAGACGATGAGGTCGTGGTAGCCCTCAGCGGAGCGTGAGGCTTCGCGCAGCTGGGCTTCCTGCGTGAAGCCGAGGCGCTCGGCGACCGCGCGGCTGCGGACGTTCTGCGGGGCGGCCCTGATCTCGATGCGGTGCAGCCCGAGCTCGCGCAGACCGTGCTCGATGAGCGCGCGGCACCCCTTCGTGACGAGCCCGCGCCTCTCGAATGACTTGGCGAGCCAGTACCCGATCTCGCCGTGGTTGCTCATCGGATCGACCCGCAGACCGATGTTGCCGGCGTAGCCGCCGTCCACCCAGATGCCGACAGCCTCGATGTCGGTCTCGGACGCTCGGCTCCGCTCGATGAACGCGCGCGTCTCCGCCGGAGAAACCGTGGGGTCCACCCAGGGAAACCACCGGCGCAGGTGCTCTCTGTTCGCGTCGATGACTGCGAACACCGCCTCGGCGTCTTCGGGTTCGAGCGACCGAAGCTCGGCGCCCTCGCCGAGATCGAACCGCACCTTCACGACGCGCCGGAGCTCGGGGCCTTCGCGCGTTCCTCTTCCTGCAGGACGCGGCGGAGCACCTTGCCGATGAGCGTCTCGGGCAGAGCGTCGCGGAACTCGATCTGCTTCGGCACGCGGTAGCCGGCAAGGCCGTTCGCGGGATCGCGTGACCAGGCGACGAGCTCGTCGACGGTTGCGTGCTCGCCGTCCTTGAGGACGATGTACGCCTTCACGGCCTCACCGGTCTTCGGGTCGGGCACGCCGACCACCGCGACCTTCTGCACCTTCGGGTGGTGGTAGAGGACCTCCTCGACCTCCGTGGGGTATACGTTGAAGCCGGAGACGTCGATCATCTCCTTGATGCGGTCGACGATCCGGAACCATCCACCCTCATCCATCACCGCGACATCGCCCGTGTGCAGCCACCCATTACGGATCGCGAGCGCGGTCTCCTCGGGCCGGTTCCAGTATCCGAGCATGATCTGCGGGCCTTTCACGCACAGCTCACCGCGCTCGCCCACGCCGAGCTCCCGGTCCGGGTCGTCGAGGTCGACGATCTTGCAGTCGGTATCGGGTACCGGCAGGCCGATCGAGCCCTCGGGTCTCGGGCCGTCGAGAGGGTTCGCGTGGGTGACCGGCGAGGACTCGGTGAGGCCGTAGCCCTCGACGAGCTTCGCGCCGCCGGTGATCTCCGCGAATCGCTTCGCGACCGCGAGCGGCAACGGAGCGCCGCCGGACACGCAGGCCTTCACCGATCGCAGGTCGAACTTCTTCGTGAGCGGGGACTCGTTCAGCGCGATGAACATCCTCGGCACGCCGGGGAAGAACGTGGGCTTCTCCTTCGACATCTCCTCGAGCATCAGGTGGAGGTCGCGGGGGTTCGGGACGGGGATGAGCTTGCCCGCCTTCAGGATCGCGACGTTCATCGCGATCATGCCGAACGAGTGGAAGAACGGGAGCGCCCCGAGCACGGCCTCCCCCCCGTCCTCGAGGCCGAGGTACTCGGCTGCCTGTATCGCGTTCGCGACCAGGTTGCGGTGCGAGAGCATGGCGCCCTTGGAGATCCCTGTCGTGCCGCCGGTGTAGATGAACCCGGCGGCCTCGCGCTCGGGATCGACCGACGCCGGCGCGGGCGCCGGTCCGGCCGAGGCGATGACCCGGTGCCACCACTTCACGGGGGCGCTGCTCGGTACGGGCGGCCACGGTTTGCCCTGCGCCTTCTGGTTCTTGCGGAACTTCAGGATCGGCGCGAGCTGCTTCTTCGGGAACGCCATGTAGTCGCCCAGGCGCGCCACGACGACGTGTGGGATACCGACCGAGGCGAAGACATCCGCGAAGTCGGAGTAGAGGAGGTCGAGCACGATCACGACCTGCGTTCCGGAGTCGCGGAGCTGGAGCTCCATCTCGCGCTTCGTGTAGAGCGGGTTGTTCCCCACGACCACAGCCCCGAGACGAGTGATCCCGTAGTACGACATCACGTATTGCGGGCAGTTCGGCATCACGAGCGCCACCCGATCGCCCGCGCGTACGCCGATCGCCGCGAGCATCGCCGAGCAGCGCTCGGTCTCGCGCAGCGTCTCGGCGTAGCTGAGCTTGCTCCCGAACCACGCGATCGCCGGCCGGTCGGGGAACCGCTGCGCCGAGCGCTCGAGCATCTGGAACACCGAGATGTCGGGATATGGCTCGAGGGTCTTCGGGACGCCGGGCGGGTAGCTCGCGAACCAAGGTCGGTGATCGGTCATGCGCGCATCATTCCAGACCGCGACCGACCGTCTCAAACAGGCGGCTCGACCCCCGGGTACGCTCCCCAGCCATGGACTGGGCCGAACAGGTGCGCGAGAGCGCGCAGCGAGCGCTCCCACCGGTCGAGGGCGAGCTCTCCGTTCCCGGGCTCGTCGACCGTGTCGAGGTGATCCGCGATCGATGGGGCGTGCCGCACGTGTACGCCTCGAACCTGCCCGATCTCTTCCTCGCGCAGGGGTTCGTCCTCGGCTCTGAGCGACTGTTCCAGCTCGACATGATCTTGCGGGCCGCGAACGGGCGGCTCGCGACGATGTTCGGTGCACTGGTGCTCCCCAGCGACCGCTTCGCGCGGCTCGTCGGCTGGAACCGCGCGGGCGTGCGGCTGGCCGCCGACTACGACGAGGACTCCGCGATGATGACCTCGGCGTTCCGGGCCGGCGTGCGCGCGTGGCTCGAGCACATGCCCGCGGCGCCGGTCGAGTACCAGGTGCTCGACCTGGCGCCCGAGATCCCCGACGATCCCGCGTATTGGGCCTCGGCCACCGCCTACCTCGGGTGGAGCCTGAGCGGCAACGCCGACCGCGAGCTGGTGAGGGCCGAGATCGCCGACCGACTCGGCGCCGACGCCGTGCGCGACCTCTTCCCTCAGATCCCTAGCGTCTCGGGTCCGCTCATGCCCGGCGGCCGCGAGGCGCAGGCATCGGCGTCCGAGGTGCTGCGCTCCGGCCCGCTCAAACCGCCTGGGCTCGGGTCGAACAACTGGGTCGTGGCGGGCTCGGGCACCGAGAGCGGCAAGCCCCTGCTTGCGAACGATCCGCACCTCGGCGTCACGACGCCCTCGATCTGGATCGAGTGCCACCTTTCGGCGCCGGGATACGAGGCCTCGGGCGTGGCGCTTCCGTTCGCTCCGGGCATCGTGATCGGTAGGACCGAGCATCACGCGTGGGGCTTGACGAACGTCGGGGGCGATACGCAGGACCTGTACCTGGAGCAGCTCAGCGAGGACGGATCGGCGGCGCGCTACGAGGACGCTTGGGAGCTGCTCACCGTGCATCGAGAGGAGCTTTGGGTCCGGGGCAGCGACGAAGCCGTGATCCTCGAGGTGCGCGAGACGCGGCACGGCCCGATCCTCGACTCCTACGCGCTCGGGCTGGGACCACCGCACGTGGTCGAGGGCGGCGTCCGACGGCCGTACGCCCTCCGCTGGGTCGGCGCCGAGCACGGTCTCGCGCCCTCGACGCTTCTCCGTATGGCGCAGGCCACCGACTTCGAGGGGTTCCGAGCGGCCGTGCGCGATTGGGACTCGCCCGGCCAGAACATGGTGTACGCAGACGTGGACGGCACGATCGGCTACCAGTGCACCGGCCGCTATCCCGTGCGCCGTTCCGGCGACGGCACGATGCCGGTGCCCGGCTGGACAGGGGAGCACGAGTGGGACGGCTTCATCGCGTTCGAGGACCTGCCGTGGGCGGCGAACCCCGAGAGCGGATTCCTCGCAACGGCGAACAACCGGATCCACGACGCGTCGTACCCGCACCTCATCGGTCACGATTGGTCGCCGCCCTCCCGGATCCGGCGCATCGGCGAGCTGCTGGCCGAGTCGGCACCCCACTCGCACGAGACGTTCGCCGCGATGCACGCCGACACGGTGTCGATCCCGGCGCGCGAGCTCGCCCTCGTCCTGTCGGACGTCGAGCCGGTCGGCGAGCCGCAACGGGAGGCGATCGGCCGGTTCGCGGGATGGGACGGCGATCTGGCCGCGGACTCGTCGACGGCGTGCGTGTTCGAGGTGTGGTGTGTGCACCTTGCCCGCGAGATCTTGCTCCCCCGACTCGGCCAGGAGCTCTTCGACCACTACTACGCGCACGCTCCCGAAACCAGTGATTGGCGTTCCCTCGTGCTGCCGAACCTGCTCGTCCATCCCACGGCCGACTGGTTCGGTGCCGACGGCGTCGAGGCTCGAGACGACGTGCTGCGCCGGGCTCTCGACGCTGCGCTCGATGAGCTCGCCGACAGGCTGGGCTCCGATCCCGAGGCGTGGCGGTGGGGCGCGCTCCACCATGTCGTGTTCGCGGGGCCGCTCGCGATGATCACCGACCTCGCGCCGATGTTCACCGCGGGCGTCGTCGAGACGGGGGGCGACGACGACACCGTGAACCAGGGTGCGTTCGAACCGGGCAACGGCTACGACGCGGCGGTGATCGCCTCATGGCGCCAGATCGTGGATCTCGCGCATCCCGACGCGGCGATCGGCGTGCACACGACCGGGCAGTCGGGTCATCCCGCCTCCGCGCACTGGAACGATCTCATCCCGATGTGGGCGAACGGGGCCTATCATCCGCTCCCCTTCTCGCGGCTCGCGGTCGATGAAGCGAAGAGGTCTTCGATGACCCTCGTGCCGCGGTAACCTACGCGGGCGATGCCGAAGTCCAAGTCTCGACAGAAAACGACGCGACGCTCCTACGTCCCCGCGCCGGTGCAGAAGAAGCGGCGGTCGAGCCCCTCCTGGTATGGATTCCTGGTCATCGGTCTGATGGTCGTGGGCGTCGCACTCATCGTCCTGAACTACATGGACATCATGCCCGGAGGGACGCGCCAACTCTGGCTGTGGACGGGGCTCGGGTTCATCGCCGGCGGCTTCGCCGCAGCCACTCAGTGGCGCTAGGCTCCCGGCCCGAATCACAGCCCTGTGATTCTCCACAGCTTCGTCCACAGGTGTGGACCCCCATCCTCATCCGGCTCCGATCCGGGTCCGGCTGTGCATCGTCGGTGGAAAACCGCGGGTCGCAGGGGTAGGGAGTGGGGAAACCGTGTGGAAAACTCAGGCGGTCCCTGCGGCTGGGCGCTGGACCACCTCCATCGGCTCACCGCAGTGGCGGGGTACTTGGAGCTCGCCCAGGCGGGTGACCTGGAACTCGGTCCCGCACTCTCGGCAGACGAGGAAGACCTCGAGCCCTTCGACGTCCTCGATCTCGCGGCGCGGCCCAGGCCCGCCGCCCGAGGTCGCTCGGAGCGACGTCAAGCCGACCCACGCGATCACGAGCCCGACGAGGATCGCGCTCAGGACCAGCCAGACGCTCACGTGGTGGAGTGTACGCACGCGCTCGACGCCTGGAGGACGCCGAAGCCCGCCCTCCCTGCCGCGCAAGGAAGTCCTGCTGCCACTGCGCTAGCATCAACGGCCCCCCATGAGGAGGTTCCGATGAGCGACTACGTCAGCCGGCTGATGAGCGACGTCGAGGCCAGGAACCCCGGCGAGCCGGAGTTCCACCAGGCGGTCCGCGAGGTGGCCGAGTCCCTCGATCTGGTCTTCGAGCGCTGGCCGAAATACCGCGAGGCCAAAGTCTTCGAGCGCCTGATCGAGCCGGAGCGAGTGATCATGTTCCGGGTGTCCTGGGTCGACGACCGTGGCGAGATCCAGATCAACCGGGGCTTCCGCGTCGAGATGAACAGCGCGATCGGCCCGTACAAGGGTGGTCTGCGGTTCCACCCCACCGTGAACCTCGGCCTACTGAAGTTCCTGGCGTTCGAGCAGGTCTTGAAGAACGCCCTCACCACGTTGCCCATGGGCGGTGGGAAGGGCGGGGCAGACTTCGACCCCAAAGGGAAGAGCGACGCCGAAGTCATGCGGTTCTGCCAGTCGTTCATGACCGAGCTCCAGCGGCACATCGGGCCGAACACCGATGTGCCTGCCGGGGACATCGGCGTCGGCGGGCGGGAGATCGGCTACCTCTTCGGCCAGTACAAGCGGGTCAAGAACGAGTTCTCGGGGGTCCTGACGGGCAAAGGCGTCGAGTGGGGCGGCTCCTTGATCCGTCCCGAGGCCACCGGCTACGGCGCCGTGTACTTCGCGAGCGAGATGCTCAGCACGCGAGACGAGACCCTCGAGGGCAAGATCTGCCTCGTCTCCGGGAGCGGCAACGCCGCCCAGTACACGGTGGAGAAGCTGCTCGACATGGGGGCGAAACCGGTGACCCTGTCGGATTCCGACGGGTTCGTGTACGACCCGGCGGGGATCAACAACGAGAAGCTCGCCTGGGTTATGGAGCTCAAGAACGTCAGGCGAGGCCGGATCCGCGAATACGTCGACCGCTTCGACGGCGCGACGTACACGCCGGCCGACCGGACCGCCGATCACAACCCGATGTGGAGCATCCCTGCTGAATGCGCCTTCCCCAGCGCGACCGAGAACGAGATCAACGCCAAGGACGCTGCCAACCTCTTGAACGGTGGGGTATACGTCGTCTCGGAAGCCGCGAACATGCCCACCGTGCCGGAAGGCGTGGAGGCGTTCGTCTCGGCAGGGATCCTCTTCGGGCCCGGGAAGGCCGCGAACGCCGGCGGGGTCGCGGTCTCCGGACTGGAGATGTCTCAGGACGCTTTGCGGATCACGTGGAGTCGCGAGGAGGTGGATGCCCGCCTGAAGGACATCATGAAGGCCATCCACAAGCAGTGCAGGGAGACCGCCCACGACTACGGCACCCCGGGGAACTACGTGAACGGCGCGAACATCGCCGGGTTCGTGAAGGTCGCCGACGCGATGCTCGACGAGGGGATCGTCTGAGGCTCGCGCAACCGATCGCGGGCGACGTTAGCCAATCGGGACGCGGCGGAGCAGGAACTCGATGACGGTCCGCCACTGGCGGATCTCCTCGTCGACGACGTAGGAGGAGTGGCCGGCGCCGTACGTGTACACCTCGGCTTCCCCGCCGCCTGCCCGCAGCGCCTCGACGTACGCGGTCGCCTGATCGGGCGGACACCGCGTGTCGTGCTCCCCGATGAGGAACAGGATCGGCGCCCGAACGCGGTCGACGTACGTCATGGGGTTGCGTTCGCGCACCAACTCGGGGACCTCGTACACCGTGCCACCGAGCAACGAACGATCGTAGGCCTGGAGCGCGGGCGCCGAGTCGTCGTAGGAGCGCGAGTAGTCACCGACCGGTACGCCGGCGACGGCGGCCGCGAAACGCTCGGGGTGCAGCCCGGCGGCCAAGAGGGTGACGTACCCTCCCCACGACCATCCGCCGATCACCACGCGCTCTGGGTCGGCGACCCCTCGCGCGATCAGATCGTCGAGCCCCGCAACGACGTCCTCGACCTCGGGGAAACCGATATCGCCGATGATGTGGTCGCGCCATTCGCGGCCGTACCCGGTCGAGCCGCGATAGTTGACCATCGCGACGGCGAAGCCGTGGTCGAGGAGCATCTGCACGTCGGGCAACCATGTGTCGCAGTAGAGCCAGTCGGGGCCGCCGTGGACCTTGAGATAGGTGGGGAACGGTCCATCGCCCTCGGGTGTGAGGAGGAACCCGTGGACGGAGTCGCCGACCGGGTTCGGGAACGTCCACGAGCGGTACGGGCGACCGTCGACCACGCCATCGCCGCCCTCCGGCGCCACGACCTCGCGCCCGTGGTCGTCGAGGAGCCGCGACGCCCGGTGACCGCTCGCGATACGCATCCACACGCGACCGTTGGGCCGGACCCTCGCGCCGAGGAGCTCGCCGCGCCCGATCGGGATCTCGATGCAGCTCCCGGTCGCCAGGTCGAACCGCAGCAGTTGGTCCCGGCCCCGGTACATGTGGACGAGCAAGATCGAGCGACCGTCGGGCCACCAATCGAGCGGGACGGCCTGGCCGGGCAGGTCGGGCGCAAGATCCGAGCGCTCCCCCGTCGACACGTTCCAGATCGCTGGGCGGCTGAGGTTCTGGCGCTCGTGCATCACGAGCAGCTGTTGATCTCCGGCGGCGGGCGACCACGCGGCCGCGCTCAGGGCGTTCGCCGGGCCGTCAGCGATCTCGGCGACGACCGCGCCCGTCCGCGGATCGAGGACCCGGAGTCCTCTGTGGATGTTGTCGCCGTCCTGCGCCACCTCGATCGCGAGCAACGACTCATCCGCCGACAGGCCGGCGAGCTGGAAGCCCTCGAGCTCGTACTCGGAGCGCCCGAGCACGAGGATGTCGACGTCGCGATGGATCTCCTTGGCCGGGCCACCGCGCTCGGATACGTATACGGCGAAACCGTCGCGATCGGCGATCACGCCGGCGGCGAGCGAGCGCCCGAGCGCGAGACCGTCCGGCCATCCCGTCGGCGCTCCGGGTAGGACCTCGCGACGGACACCGCCCTCGAACGGCTCAGCCACCCAACGACCGGACTCGTCACCCGTGTCGTCGGAGAACCACACGACGTCGTTTCCGTCGGCGCTCACCGTCGCGTGGATGACGCCGACCGCCTCCTCGCTCACCATGCGCCGAGCGCCTGAGCCCGCGTCCCACGCGTACGCCTGGAACGAGCCGCTCTCATCCGAAACGACCACGCACCGGTCCGGTGCGTGGGGTGACCAATGGGGGAACAGCAGTGTGGGCGCGCGGAAGCGACGTTCCCAGACGGGGACCTGGTCAGGGGGCATCGGCGCGAGCCTACCAACGGCCCGAGCGCGGCGGCCCGACGGTATGGGACCGAGGGTCATGCTCCGGGAACGAGGGTGATGGGGATGCTCACGACGTGGGTCGCGGAGCCGTCCTCGGCGCTCTCCTCGAAGACCTCGATCGTCCCGGGCTGGCGCACGGGCGTGAAGAAGGCGAGGGGCGTGCTGAAGGTGCCTCGGCAGCCCGACCCGCACGACGCCGTGGTATTGATGGACGCGAGCACCTGGCCGTTCGCGTCGAGGATCCGGACGCTGACGTTCGCCTCGAAGACGTTCGCCGTGCCACGCACCGTGATCGGGCTGCGGAGCTCGTCGCCGGGGAATGGACTCTCGACGACGATCGCGGGCGGGCCGGTTGGACTCGGCGTCGGGACGCTCGGTGAGGTCGGCGCGCTCGGGGCGGGCGGAGGCGTCGAGGCGAGCACGCCGGTCAGCCGGTCGACGCCCCCGGTGCAGGCGGTCAGCGCTCCGAGGGTTACGACGAGCAACTCCATCACGCGCCGCACACGGCGATGATGCCACGTCGACTTGACCGGGGGACGGGTGGCCGTTCATCGTCACCCGCACGGAGCAGGATCTGGAGCGTCGATCGTTGAACGAGACGAAGACCATCGTGTTCTTCCCCGAGGGCGCGTTCGGACCGACGAACAACTGTGTGGGCATCGGCAACGTGTTGCAGGCTCGAGGGCATCGCGTGGTATTCGTGGTGGAGGAGTCCTTCGCAGGAACCTTGGAAGCCAAGGGGTTCGAGGAAGCGCGCATGCGCCTCTCGGCGCCCCCCGACGTTGAGGAGGTCCCCGGGCAGTTCTGGAAAGACTTCATCCGTGATACCGCGCCCGAGTTTCGCAAACCCACGATCGAGCAGCTCGAGACCTTCCTGCAGCCGACATGGCAGGCGCTCATCGATGGTTCGACGTACGTGGACGATCGACTGCTCGAGATCTTCGAGGAACTGCGGCCCGCCGCGATCGTGGAGGACAACGTGATCGCCTTCGGAGCGATCCCGAGGAGCGGCCGGCCCTGGGCGCGTATCGTGTCCTGCAACCCGCTCGAGGTGAAGGACACGGGTATCCCGCCCGTGTTCTCCGGCTTCGCGCAGGCTGAAGCCGACGCCTGGCCCGAGTTCTGGGCCGCCTACGACGAGCACCTCGGCCCGCAGATCGCAGGGTTCGACGCATGGCTCACCGATCACGGCGCCCCTCCGCTGCCCGGGCCGCGCGACTACATGTGGGAGTCCCCGTACCTCAACCTGTATCTGTACCCGCAGGAAGCCGACTACCCGCGGACGGACACGCTCGCTGCCACATGGCACCGGCTCGATGCCTCGGTGCGAACGGGCGACGAGCCGTACGCGGAGCACGAGCGGCTCGGGGGGGAGGGCAGGCTGGTGTACCTTTCGCTCGGGTCGCTCGGGTCGGCCGATGTGGATCTCATGCGGCGACTCGTCGACGTGTTGGGCAGGACGCCGCATCGGTACATCGTGAGCAAGGGACCGGAGCACCAGGCGTTCGAGCTCGCTGGCAACATGGTCGGAGCCGAGTTCCTGCCGCAGCCATCGATCCTGCCGCTCGTCGATGTGGTGATCACCCACGGGGGCAACAACACCGTCACCGAGAGCTGGTCGTTCGGCAAGCCGATGATCGTGCTGCCGCTGTTCTGGGATCAGTATGACAACGCGCAGCGGGTGCACGAGCTCGGACTCGGTGTGCGCCTGCCCACGTATTCGTTCGAGGATGCCGAGCTCGCGGATGCGATCGACCGGCTCGCTCGTGACGAGACCCTCGCGGACCGGCTGCGAACGATGTCCGACCGACTGCGAGCCCACCCAGGGACGGAGCGAGCGGCGGACCTGATCGAGCGGCTCGCTCGCGGCGGCGAGCCCGTCACCTAAGGGGAGGTCGCACCGCCGCCGTTGCCGCCGTTGCCGCCGCCCGGATCCGCCGGCTTCCCGTGCGGATCGGTCGACTGACCCTTCGTGGGATCTCCGCCAGGACCATGACTGCGGTCACGGACGGCACGACCGATTGACGCCAGGAAGCCCAGGTCTTCACATTCTCTCGGGAAGCATCGGCAGGCAGCGGCTCCAGCCTTGACCGAAGTTGGGGGCGCCGCCCCGGGCTGGCCGCCAGTCGCGACCTCCGGGCTAGAGGCTGATCGGTGGCCGAGCCTCCCGGAGGGCCCGGAGCACGCGCTCGGGCCGGAGCGGGAGGTCGATGTGGCGGACCCCGAGGTGAGACAGAGCGTCGATCACGGCGTTCTGGACGGCCGGGGTCGATCCCACGGTCGCCGATTCCCCGATGCCCTTCGCGCCGAGCGGATTGAGGGGCGTCGGTGTTTCGGTGTGGGCGGTTTCGAACGCGGGCAGCTCGGCCGCCGAGGGCATGAGGTACGTCGCGAGGGTGGAGGTGAGCGGCGTCCCTTGCTGGTCGTACTCCATCTCTTCGTACAGCGCCTGGGCGATCCCCTGCGCGAGCCCACCATGGACCTGCCCATCGACGAGCACGGGGTTGAGGATCCGTCCGCAGTCATCGACGGCGATGTGGCGGAGCAGACGCGCGTCTCCCGTTTCCAGATCCACCTCCACGACGGCGACGTGCGCACCGAACGGGAACGTCGACTCGCGCTGCCTGAACGTGCCCCCGGCATCGAGCCCGGTCTCCATGCCGTCCGGAAGTCGCTCCGTGTCGCCGGCCGCGCTCGCGAGCTCAGCCCAGGTGAGCGCGCTGTCAGGGGAGCCCGCCACGCCGATCCGTCCTCGCTCATCGAGCACGACGTCGCCCTCGGCCACCTCGAGCAGGTGGGCGGCGATCGATCTCGCCTTGTCGAGCACCCGCTGCGACGCGTCCCACACTGCCGAGCCGCCGATCTGCAACGACCGTGATCCGAACGTCCCCTCACCGCTCGGCAGCAACCCGGTGTCGGAGTGCACCACCCGTATCTCGTCGAACGGGACGCCGAGAACCCCTGAGACGAGCTGCGCGAAGGAAGTCTCATGGCCCTGTCCGTGCGGCGAGACGCCGGAGAGCACGGTGACCGAACCATCGCCGTGGACCTCGACCGAGCCGAACTCCCCTCCCGAGAAGGCGGTGACCTCGACGTACATGCCGATGCCGACCCCTAGCTGGCGGCGGTCGCCCCGTTCCCGCCGATCCGCCTGCTCGCGCCGCAGCTCGTCATATCCCGCGATCCGCAAGGCCTCGTCGAGCGCGCGTTCGTAGTCGCCGACGTCGTACGTGGTACCGACCGCCGTGGTGTACGGGAACGCCTCGGGCGGGATGAGGTTTCGGCGCCGGAGCTCGACGGGATCCGTCGCGAGCTCGCCCGCGAGCAGGTCCATCGCGCGCTCGAGCAAGGCGGTCGCCTCGGGGCGGCCGGCGCCTCGGTATGGAGCCACCGGCGTCGTGCTCGTCACGACGGCTCGTGTGCGGGCGGCGATCCTCGGGATCCGGTAGACCCCCGAGAGCATCATCCGCGTTATCGGGGGGAGGTAGGTCGCCAAGGGGTACGCACCCATGTCGGCGAGCAGATCCACCCGCAGGCCGACGAGCGTCCCATCGCGCTTGGCACCCAGCTCCACCACGTGGACCTGAGCGCGGCCGTGCACGAGGCTCGTCATGCTGTCCGAACGCGACTCGCTCCACCGGACCGGCCGGCCGAGCCGCTGCGCCAGCGCGGCGACAACGAAGTACTCCGGGTAGACGATGAGCTTGCTCCCGAATCCACCGCCGACGTCGGGCGCGATCACGTGAAGGCCATCGCGCGGCATGCCCAGGGCATCGGCGACGTCGTTGCGCACGTCGAAGGGGATCTGGGTCGAAACGTACAGCGTCATGGCTTCACCGTCCGGAACGGCGGCGGCCGCGTTCGTCTCCATCGGCACCGGCGCGAGGCGTTGGTTCACGAATCGTCCGCGCACCACGACCTCGGCGCCTTCCAGCACGTCCTCGTCGAACCCCTTGAGGGATCCGTCGGCCTGGTTGGACCCGTGCTCGGGAAACAGCAAGGGGGCGCCTTCGGCGAGGGCCGCCTCAGGTCCGATCACCGGCTCGAGGGGGTCGTACTCGACGAGGACCGCTTCAGCCGCATCGGCCGCCTGCGCGGGCGTTTCGGCCACGACGACGGCGATCGGCTGGCCGACGAACCGCACGACGCCCTCGGCGAGCACGGGGAACCCGAAGATCTCGGGCGAAGCCGTCGATCCCGACGGCGGGATCGCGGGCAGACCCACGTCGTCGGCGACGAACGCACCGGCGACCCCCGGCATCGCTAGCGCCTTCGAGAGGTCCACGCCGGTCACGCGCGCATGCGCCATGATGGAACGAACGAACCACGCGCGCAGGGCGCCGTCGATCGCGATGTTCTCGACGTAGCGGCCCTCGCCCCGAAGGAAACGCGGGTCCTCGGACCGGCGAACGACGCTGCCGAAGATAGAGGCCGTCATGGCCGCTCAACTGTAGAGGAGTCCCGCGATGCGCCAGCGCCTCGCCGCCTCGATCGCCGCGTTCCTGCTTGTCGTCCTCGTTCTCCCGGGGCCTGCCGCGGCCGCACCACGGATCACCGCGAACGAGGTCGTGAGCAACCTCGACTCGCCGGTCGCGTTCACGTTCGGACCGGGCAACACGCTCTGGTACGTCGAGAAGTCGACAGGTGAGATCCGCGTCCACGACTTGGACACCGGCAGCGACCGCAGCTTCTACACGGTCTCGGGCGTGAACAGCGACGGGGAACGCGGGATGCTCGGCATCGCCCTGCACCCGGCCTACCCCAACAAACCGTTCGTGTACGTCTACGTGACGCGCAACGCCGCCGGGAGCTTGCGCAACCAGATCCTGCGGCTGCGAGACACCAACGGGAGCGGGAGCGACCTGAACGTGATCTTCAGCAGCCCGGCAAGCTCGAGCCCGTACCACAACGGCGGGCGGATCCTCTTCGGCCCCGACGGGATGCTGTACGCGATCGTCGGCGAGGGGCACGACTCCTCGAACTCTCAGGACCTGTCCGACAACGACCGCGGCAAGATCCTGCGCATGACGCCGAACGGTGACGTGCCCGCCACGAACCCTCGCAACGGGAGCCTCATGTGGGCGTACGGCATCCGCAACTCGTTCGGGTTCGCGTTCGACCCGGCCACCGACCGGCTGTGGGAATCCGAGAACGGCCCTGAATGCAACGACGAGGTGAACCTCATCCACAAGGGACGCAACTACGGTTGGGGCCCGCACGAGACGTGCTCGGGTTCCTCGCCGGGCAACACGAACCAGGACGGCCCGGATCCTGTGCGGCCGAGGCTATTCTACCTCACCACGATCGGCATCACGGGCATCGCCTTCTGCGAGGGTTGTGGGCTCGGAGCGACGAACGACGGGAAGGCGTTCTTCGGAGCCGTGAACACCGGCGCCATCACGAAGGTGACCCTGAGCGCGAACCGGAACGGCATCCGGAGCAAGAGCGTCGTGTACACCCACGGGAGCGGCGTGCTGTCGCTCGAGGTCGGACCGGGCGGATCGATCTTCTTCAGCGACTTCGAGGGCATCTTCGAGCTCTTGAAGGCGTGAGCCAGCCGGCTCTTCCGTCCCGGGAAGCAGAGCGCTAGGCTCAAGTGAGGGGGGCGCGTTCCCGGCGCGCCTCGGTCCCTCGGGAGGGTGCGTGGACATCGGGGCGCCGCTCAGGATCATCGAGATCGAGCCCGTGTCGCTGCCGCTGCCCGAGACCCTTCCCGAGCCGGAGCGGATCCCGGACACCGAGCCCGCGGAGCCGGGCTGATATGGGAACGATCCCCGCTTCGCTCGAAACGTTCTCGTCATCGGCCACGGATCCGATCCTCGCGTGGCGTACCTGGACGCTCGCCGGCTCGCGCGACCTCGGTCAGGTGCGGCTCCTGCCCATCGCCGGTGACGGGAAGCCGTGGCCGGTCCGCGATCCCGCCCGCGCGGCATGCCGGCGGCCTCCCCGTCATCACATCGTCCCGGGGTTCGGGTGCCGATGCGGCCTGCACGCGACACGCGCCCCCGACCCGCTGCGCCGCACGCGCGACCCCGCGGTGCTCGGCACCGTCGCCTTGTGGGGACGGGTGATCGAGCATGAACACGGCTACCGAGGGGAGTTCGGCTACCCGCAACGCCTCCGGCTCGCGTGTTACCTGTGTTTCTGGCAGTGGGGCCTACCGGGCGCGTGTGAAGTCGTCGCCAGGCGCGTCGGGGGACGGATGGTCCCGCTCTGCGGACCGCACCTCGAACTGAGCCTGCGGTACGGCTACCGCGTCGGGCGGCTGCTGCCCGCTGGTCACGTGGAGCAGGCGCTGCTTTCCACCTATGCGGTGGACGTCTTGCGCAGCGTTGTCCCGGAGCGTTAGCTCTCCCCGGTCCCGCTGGGCCGGTGCCGAGCGGCGGCGGCCCGAGCGAGGCGTTCACGGAGCGAGAGCTCCTCGGCCGGCGGCACGGCCTCTGCCTCCTGGGTCGTTTCAGCCTCGGACGTGGGCTCGCGACGCAGCGCCGCGAGCCGAGACGTGATCGACGGTTGCACGAACTCCTCGGCCACCTGGTAGGTGGGCTCGCGCACCGCCTCGGCGGCCACACGGGCGGCTTCCTCGAACTCACGGACCCGCGCCTCGGCCTCCTTGGCGCGCCTGGCAGCCTGCGTGGCTTCCACCTGCGTGTTCGCCAGAGCCTCCTGGGCGCGTTGCAGCTC
>JBDTYT010000019.1:0-23642 GCA_040005555.1 Actinomycetota bacterium
GACGAACTGTGTGCCCGATCCGAACTCGACCGTCGCCTGCGTCGGCGTGGAGCACGCCGCAGCGAGGAGGCCGCGCGCGAGCGCGAGCAGGGACAGCCTCTTGGACATCGGCGGCGGCATCCTAGCAAGGACCGGGGGGCGGGGTTCGAACCTCACCGACGGCGTTTGGACGCCGCGACCGGCTCGATCGGCAACACACCGAGGACCTCGGCGAGGAATTGACCGGTATGCGAGTCGGGATCGGCGGCGATGCGCTCGGGCGGCCCGCTCGCCACGATCATCCCTCCGCCGTCCCCACCCTCGGGGCCGAGGTCCACGATCCAGTCGGCGGTCTTGACCACGTCGAGGTTGTGCTCGATCACGATGACCGTGTTGCCCTGCGCCACGAGCCGCTGCAGGACGTTGAGCAGCTTTCGGATGTCCTCGAAGTGGAGGCCCGTGGTCGGCTCGTCCAGGATGTACAGCGTTCTGCCGGTCGCGCGCTTCTGGAGCTCGCTCGACAGCTTGATCCGCTGCGCCTCGCCGCCCGACAGCGTGGGCGCCGGCTGGCCGAGCTTCACGTACCCCAGGCCCACGTCCGAGAGCGTCTGCAGGTGCCGCTTGATGACCGGGATGTTCTGGAAGAACTCGAGCCCCTCGTCCACGCTCATCTCGAGCACGTCCGAGATCGACCGGTTCTTGTATTTCACGTCGAGCGTCTCGCGGTTGTACCGGTGGCCCTTGCACACCTCGCACGTGACGTAGACGTCGGGCAAGAAGTGCATCTCGATCTTGATCTGACCGTCGCCGGAGCAGTTCTCGCACCGCCCGCCGCGGACGTTGAACGAGAAGCGCCCGGGTTGGTAGCCGCGCACGCGGGCCTCGGGCACCTGGCTGAACAGCGTGCGGACGTGATCGAACACCCCCGTGTACGTTGCGGGGTTCGAGCGCGGCGTGCGACCGATCGGCGACTGATCGATGTCGATGACCTTGTCGATCTGCTCCCAGCCCGTCATGCGCCGGTGCTTGCCGGGCAGCTGACGCGAGCGATAGATCTTCTGCATCAACGCCCGCAGCAGCACCTCCTGGACCAGCGTGGACTTGCCCGAGCCGCTGACGCCCGTGACGCAGACGAACAACCCGAGCGGAACCTCGAACGTCACGTCCTTCAGGTTGTGCTCGCGCGCGCCGACGACCTTCAGCCACCGCTCCCCCGGGGCGCGACGGACCTCGGGCGTGGGGATGACGCGCCGCCCCGAGAGGAACGCGCCCGTGATCGACCCCTCGGAGCCGAGCAACCCCTTCAGGTCGCCCGAATACACGATCTCGCCACCGTGCGCGCCCGCGCCGGGGCCGATGTCCACGATGTGATCGGCTGCCTGGATCGTCGCTTCGTCGTGCTCGACCACGATCAACGTGTTCCCGAGGTCTCGCAGGCGCGTGAGCGTCTCGATCAAGCGCCGGTTATCTCGCTGGTGCAGGCCGATCGAGGGCTCGTCGAGGATGTACAGGACGCCGACGAGCCCGCTGCCGATCTGCGTGGCCAGGCGGATGCGTTGCGCCTCCCCCCCGGCGAGCGTCCCCGCGGCCCGGTTGAGGGTCAGGTAGTCCAGGCCCACGTCGACGAGGAAGTGCAGCCGCTCGCGGATCTCCTTCAGCAGCCGCTCCGCGATCATGTGCTCGCGGTCGGAGAGCTCGGTCTCGTCGACGAAAGCCAAGGTGTCGCGGATGGACATCGAGGTGAGCTGCGCGATGTTGAGCCCCCCGACGGTTACCGCGAGCGTCTCGGGTCGCAGTCGTGCCCCGCCGCAGGTTCGGCATGGGACCTCGCGCATGAACTGCTCGAGCTTGTCGCGCTGGCTCTCGGAGTCCGTCTCGATGTGCCGGCGCTCCACCGTTGGGAGCACGCCCTCGTACGTCGTGTAGTACGAGCGCGTGCGGCCGTACCGGTTCTTGTAGCGGACGAAGATCTCCTCGTCCGAGCCGTACAAGATGACGTCCCGCGCCTTCTTCGAGAGCTTCTTCCACGGTGTCGTCGTCTTGAACCCGTGCGCCTGCGCGACCGCCTCCAGGACACGGAACCAGTACTCCAGACGTGAACCCGCCCACGGCGCGATGGCGCCCTCGTCGATCGACAGATCCGGATCCGGGATCGCGAGCTCGGCGTCGACCTCGAGGCGCGTGCCGAGTCCGTCGCACGTGGGGCACGCCCCGTACGGCGAGTTGAACGAGAAGTTCCTGGGCGCGAGCTCGTCGAACGACAGCCCGTCGAACGTGCACGCGAGCTTCTGGGAGAAGGTCTGGACGTCCTCGCCGTCGTTCGTCTGGACGGCGATGGCGGCGATGCCCTCGGAGAGCTGGAGGGCGGTTTCGATGGAGTCCGCGACGCGCCGGCGGATGTCCGGCTTCGCGACCAGCCGATCCACGACGACCTCGATGGTGTGCTTGTAGTTCCTGGGCAGGCGGATGGACTCGCCGAGCTCGCGCACCTCGCCGTCGATCCGGGCCCGGACGAAGCCCTTCTTCGCGAGGTCCTGCAGGAGCTTCTCGTACTCCCCTTTGCGCCCGCGCACGACCGGCGCGAGGACCTGGAACCTCGTGCCCTCCGGCAGCTGCATGACCTGATCGACGATCTGCTCGGGGGTCTGCCGGCCGATCGGGCGCCCGCATTTCGGGCAATGCGGATGGCCGATCCGAGCGTAGAGGACCCGCAGGTAGTCGTAGATCTCGGTGATGGTGCCGACGGTCGAGCGCGGGTTCTTCGAGGTGGACTTCTGGTCGATCGAGATGGCGGGCGACAACCCCTCGATGAAATCGACGTCGGGCTTCTCCATCTGCCCGAGGAACTGACGGGCGTACGAGGACAGCGATTCCACGTAGCGGCGCTGGCCCTCGGCGTAGATCGTGTCGAAGGCAAGCGAGCTCTTGCCGGAGCCGGACAGGCCCGTGAACACGATCAGCCGGTCGCGGGGAAGCTCCAGCGTGACGTTCCGGAGGTTGTGCTCACGGGCGCCGTGGATGACGAGCTTCTCGGTGCCCACGACGGCATTCTACGGGCGCCTCCGACATCCGCCGTCCGCGGTGCGGTCGGGGTCGACGCCGCGCTCGCTCCGACGTTACCCTGCGGCCATGAGCACGCGTGAAGAGCTCGACAGGCTCCCCTCAGCCGAGCTGCACGACCGAGCGACCCGCCTGGCCTGGCGGCGTCTCGACGTCACGTTCCTGTGGGACCTGCTGAAGACCATCCCCGAAGCGCGGGCCGCGGCCGGGGACGAGGAGCGGAGCGAGAGCGACATCATGCGCCCGCTCGCGCTCTTGAACGACCTGGTGGACGCCGACCGAGGCGACCTCGCGGACGCGCTCCGGCCCCTCTACATCGACTACCTGGTGACCCACGCGGAGCGGGAACAGGAGCTGCTGGAGGCCGAGGAGGAGCAACCCGACGGCCGCTGAGCGCAGTCTCGAGTCCTACCGGGACGAGTTCCCGGTGCTCGCGCGCAAGACGTACCTCATCAGCGCGTCGCTCGGGCCCGTGTCTGGCCGGTCGAGGGCCTACCTCGACGAGTACCTCGATGTCTGGGCCGACGAGGGAGCGCCGGACATCGTCTGGATGGAGCACATCTTCCCGCGAATGGCATCCGTGAAGCGATCGTTCGCTGGACTCGCCGGGTGCGATCCGGACGAGGTCGCGATCACCACGAACATCTCGATCGCGATCTCGACGGTGGCTTCGTGTCTGGACTTCTCGCGGCGGCCGAAGGTCATCGTGTCCGAGCTCGACTTCCCGACCGACGGCCACGTGTGGCTCGCGCAGCGGCTTCGAGGTGTCGAGATCGCGTGGCTCCGGTCCCCCGACGGACTCACGATCCCGATCGAGGAGTACGAGCGCGAGATCGACGACCGGACCGCGCTCGTGATGGTGAACCGTGTGCTGTACCGCTCGAGCGCGATCGTCGACGCGAAGGAGATCTGCCGCCTGGCGCGCGAGCGAGGCGCGTACTCGTTCGTGGACGACTACCACGGGATCGGGATCCTCCCGCTCGACGTTCACGATCTCGGCTGCGACTTCTACACCTCGGGGACGTTGAAGTGGTTGTGCGGCGGACCGGGACTGGCGTTCCTGTACGCGCGTCGAGCCCTGCTTCCAACGCTCGAACCGCAGGTGACGGGCTGGTTCGCGACCGAGGAGCCGTTCTCGTTCGACACGGAGCATCTCGCCTACCACCCGAGCGCTCGGCGCCTCGAGCACGGGACACCGCCCGCGCCCGCCGTGTTCCTCGCTCAGGGCGGGCTCGACATCATCAATGAGGTCACGCCCGCGCGGATCCGCGCGCGCCAGGGCGAGCTCACCGACCACGTCATCGCGCGCGCAGACGACGCCGGGCTCGCGGTGCGGACGCCTCGCGACCGAGAAGCCCGGGGCGGCGTCGTGAACGTCGGCGTGGGCCTCGAGGCGCCGAAGATCTGCCACGCGCTGCTCGAACGCGACGTGAGCACCGACTTCCGGGGCGACGGGCTGCGGATCAGCCCGCATTTCTTCAACACCGAGGCCGACATCGATCGCTGCTTCGAGGAACTTCGGGCGCTCGTGTAGCTCCCGCGCGGTGGGTCGGGCTCAGTGCCCGGACACGAGGACCACGAGCGTTCCGTCCTTCGGATCGGCGGTGACGCTCGCCAGCGGAGCCCCCACGTCGATCGAGGTCGCCTCGTGGGTCACGGGATCGACCCGCCACAGGGCACCGCCTCCGTCCGAGATCCAGATCGCGCCGAAGGCAGCAACGAGGTCGGTCGGGTCCTCACCGATCCGGATCGGCTGCCCCACGCCCGCCGATGCCTCGACCGGCGTGACCGTCCCGGTCCCTTGATCGAGCACCCAGACCCGGTCGCTTTCGACCGCCAGGCCGTCCACGCTCCCGGTGAGCTGGATCGGCTCGGACACCTTCCCGGTGGAGGGATCGATCCTGCGGACCGTGGCGCCCAGGGTGTCGCCAACCCAGACGGCGTCATCGGACACGGCCACGGAGTCCGCGCTACCGCCCAGCTCGAAGCGATCGTCGATGTGGAATGTCCGAGGGTCGATCCGCAGGAGCGTGCCACCCCCGAACGTCTCCCAGATCGCCCGTCCTCCGATCGCCACCCCGGTCGGTAAGCCGGTGTCGGAGAACGCGATCGTTCGGCGGCGACCCGTGGCGGGATCGATCCGAGAGATCGCACCGCCGGATACCGTTCCCTGGACCGAGGAGTCCGTGACCACCGAGTCCGTGATCACCAGGTCGCCGAGGCCGACCGCGACGTCCGGCACGACGCCGAAGACGATCGCGCGAGGCGGGATCGGGCTTCCGATCTCCCCGGAGTCAGGATCGATCGGCGTGAGGCCACGAGCATCCAGGACCCAGATCCCGCCCTCACCGACGGCCACCTGCGGTATCAATGCTCCGCCCGCGACGTCCGGCGTCGGACCCTGGAACGCCTTCACGACCTCCTCGCTGGCCGGGTCGATCTTCAGCACGGAGCCGATCGGCGGGGCCGCTCCCGCGGCCGGCGAGCGAGAGCCGGAATCCGCTCCGGAGGGGCTCTCCGGAGACCGGGCGAGAGCGAACCAGATGGTCCCGATGACCAATGCCCCGACCGCGAGGGCTCCCACGATGGCGCCACGGCGGCGGCCCCGGGCCATCGTTCCCTGCGTGCCGACCGGGCTCGTGTGTTCGCGCCCCAAGGCCGCGCGAACCCCGGCGTACAGCTCCCCCGCGGACTGGTACCGGAGGTCCGGCGACTTGGCCATCGCCCGGGCGATCACAGCGTCGATCTCGTCGGGAAGGCCGGGGCGTTGTTCCGTCAAGGGGGGTGCATCGTCCAGCAGGTGCGCGTACATGACCGCGGCGTCGTTGTCGCGGCGGAACGGCGCGTGTCCGGCGAGGCACTCGTAGAGCAAGCACCCGAGCGAGTAGACGTCGGTGCGTGCGTCGAGCGGCTTCCCTTCGAACTGCTCGGGTGCCGCATAATCGAGCGTCCCCACGAACTGGCCGGTGCCGGTGATCCCTGAGTCCGAGGCGGCCCGTTTCGTGAGACCGAAGTCGGAGAGGTAGACGTGCTCCTCCGCCTCGGAGCCGACCGCCTTGGCGATCAGCACGTTGCCGGGCTTCACGTCGCGGTGGACCAGCCCTCGGGCGTGCGCCGCGTCGAGCGCGCCGGCAACCTGTCGCAGGAACGAGACCGTCCGGCTCGGATCGAGCGCGCCCTCCGCCTGCAGCAACGCCCGGAGGTCGGTGCCTTCGACGTACCGCATCGCGATGAACAAGACGCCCGATCCCTGCCCGGCTTCATAGATCGGGATGACGTTGGGATGATCGATCCCCGCGGCCACCTGCGATTCGCGGACGAACCGGTCGCGGAACCGGGGGTCCTCGGCGAGCTGCGGCGCGAGCAGTTTGAGCGCGACCTTCCTCTGCAGTCCGAGATGCTCGGCGAGGTAGACAACGCTCATGCCGCCTCTGCCGAGCACGGAGACGATCCGATAACCGGCGAACTCCACGCCCGGCTTCAGGTCCCCGCTCTCCCGTGGCGTCTGCACGCGTTCAACGTACGCATCCCCTGAAGCGAGGGGAAGGGCCGTCACGAGGGATGGGCCCGGATCCTGGTCACGCGGGATGGACGACCCGGCCCGCGCGGATCACGAGGATGAGATCCGCGAGCGCCTCGAGGTCTTCGAGGGGGTCGCGCGTGAAGCCCACGAGATCTGCCGGGACACCTTCGGTGAGCCGGCCCGCGATCATCGCGCCGAGGACATCCTCCGGCGACATGCGGACGGCCTCGTGCAGCAACAGCGCCTCGCGTACGTGGATCCCGGGAGGGATGGGCCCGTTGCCGAGATCCGTGCCGTAGACGACCACGCCGCCTGCGGCACGGAACCGCACCAGGTTGTCGCACGCCGTGCGCAGCTCCGGCGTCACCTCGCCGTATGACAAGATGTCGAGCGTCGAGACGATGCGCATCGTTTTCACCGCCGACCCCAGGAACGCATCGGAGAGCCGTTCGGTCCACGGCGTGTGCGCGAACTCGTCGACGCCCGCACCGAGGGCCCGCTCGGACTGGCCCGCCCCTTGCACGTGCGCCGTGACCGGGAGTTCGCGCCGGTGCGCCGTCTCGACGATCGCGGCGAGCTCGCCGTCCGATGGCGTCGGACCCGCCTGGGAGTTGAGCGAGACCTTGATCGCGGCGGCGCCCCGATCGGCGAGCCGGCGCACCGCGTCGGCCGCGTGCTCGGGGCTGCGGACCTCCAGGCCGGTGCCGGGCGGAGCCCAGCCGTCCGTCGTCGGGTAGCCGCCGGGTGCGGTGATCATCGGGCCCGCAGCGCGCACGACCGGACCCGTGAAGGAAGGGAGCTCGGATGCGTCGGCGAGCGGAAAGATCTCGTCGGCCGGCCAGCCGAGATCTCGGACCGCCGTTACCCCGCCGAGCAACACGGCGCCGGCATCGGCGAGCCGGATGTGGACATGCCGGTCGACCACCGCCGGCATGAGGAACCCGTCGAGCTCGATGCGCTGGTCGGCGGGGGGCGCCGCGGCCACCGGGCCCGCGTAGGTGATCAGCCCCTGGTCCGCGACGACGGCCGCGTTGCGCACGGTCTCGCCGGGGCCGAACCAGGCGAGCGGCGCCTTCACGAGCAGCGAGCTCAGGAGCCGACCCCGGCCGCGCGGAGCGCCTTCAGCTCTTTTCGCAGATCGACCACCTCGTCGCGCAACCGGGCCGCGTACTCGAACCGGAGGTCCTTCGCGGCCTCGTGCATCTCCTCCTCGAGGGTGCGGATCAAGCGTTCGAGCTCCTCGGTGGGCATCTCGGGGATCTCGCGCTTGCGACGCTTGCGGTCGGGCGCCGTGGCCTTCGACATGTCGACCGACATGGACAGCAAGATGTCGGAGACCTTCTTGCGGATCGATTGAGGGTCGATATCGTTCTCGCGGTTGTACGCGAGCTGGATCTTGCGGCGCCGCTGCGTCTCGCTGATCGCCGATCGCATCGAGTCGGTGATCTGGTCCCCGTACATGAGGACCTTGCCCTCGACGTGTCGCGCCGCGCGGCCGATCGTCTGGATGAGCGAGGTCTCCGAGCGCAGGAACCCCTCCTTGTCGGCATCCAAGATGGCGACGAGCGACACCTCGGGCAGATCGAGGCCCTCGCGCAGGAGGTTGATCCCCACCAGGACATCGAACTCGCCCAGCCGCAGGTCCCGCAGGATCTCGATGCGCTGGATCGTGTCGATCTCCGAATGCAGGTACCGGACGCGGATCCCCATCTCGAGCAGGTAGTCGGTGAGGTCCTCCGACATCTTCTTCGTGAGCGTGGTGACCAGCACCCGCTGCCCGGCCTCAGCCCGCTTGCGGATCTCCTCCATGAGGTCGTCGACCTGGCCCTTCGTCGGCCGCACCTCGACCGCTGGGTCGATGAGACCGGTGGGTCGGACGATCTGCTCGGCCACGCGCGCGCTGGTGCGCAGCTCGTAGGTGCCGGGGGTCGCCGACATGTAGACGGTCTGCTTCACCTTCTTCACGAACTCCTCGAACCGGAGCGGCCGGTTGTCGAGCGCGCTCGGCAGGCGGAACCCGAAGTCGACGAGGGTTTCCTTCCGGGTCTTGTCGCCCTCGTACATGCCGTGGATCTGCGGCACGGTCACGTGGGACTCATCGATCACGCAGAGCCAGTCATCGGGAAAGTAGTCGAGGAGGGTGTACGGGGCCTCGCCGGAGCGGCGGCCGTCGATGTGGCGCGAGTAGTTCTCG
Organism: Actinomycetota bacterium; assembly: GCA_040005555.1. Classification (GTDB taxonomy): domain Bacteria; phylum Actinomycetota; class UBA4738; order UBA4738; family HRBIN12; genus JBDTYT01. The sequence goes on from JBDTYT010000019.1 coordinate 8,757, forward strand.
ATGCCGGAACAGAAACCCACCTCGCGCAGCATCTCGAGGTCGTACGTGGTGCGCATGCGTAGGCGCTCGGCCTCGAGCAGCTTGCCCTGCGAGTCGAGCAGCGCGAGCCGCTCCCGGAGCTCCTCCTCGATGGAGACGATGGCGTGCTTCATCCGCTGCTCGGAGGCGACGTAATGCGTGGCCGGGTACACGGTGATCTCGGACAGCTCGCCGAGGACCTCCCCCGTGACGGGGTCGAACCGGGTGATGCGCTCGATGTCCTCGCCCCACCACTCGATGCGGATCGCGGTCTCCTCGTAGGCGGGGAAGACCTCCATGACGTCGCCCTGCACCCGGAACGTGCCCCGCGTGAAGCTGACCTGGTTCCGCGTGTATTGGATGTCGACGAGACGCTTCATCGCGAAATCGCGATCGGTCGCGACACCCCGGTGGACGCGCAAGATCTGGCCCAGGTACTCCTCGGGCGAGCCTAGGCCGTAGATGCAGGAGACGCTCGCCACGATGAGCACGTCCGAGCGCGACAGCAGCGCCGCCGTGGCCGAGTGTCGCAAGCGCTCGATCTCGTCGTTCACCGACGAGTCCTTCTCGATGTAGGTATCCGATGAGGGCACGTACGCCTCGGGCTGGTAGTAGTCGTAGTAGCTGACGAAGTACTCGACGGCGTTCTCAGGGAAGAACTCCCGGAACTCGTTCGCGAGCTGGGCGGCCAGCGACTTGTTCGGCGCCATCACCAGGGTCGGCTTCTGCACCCGCTCGACGACCTGCGCGATCGTGTAGGTCTTCCCGGTCCCGGTCGCGCCGAGCAGCGTCAGACGCCCCTCGCCCGCCAGGATGCCCTCGGCGAGCTCGTCGATGGCTTTCGGCTGGTCCCCCGAGGGCTGGAACTCGGCGTTGATCTTGAAGGGTGGCACGGACCGATTCTAGGCGGCCCCGCGGACATCTCGGAGGCCGGGCTGGCGTCGGAGGATGCGTCCGCCTGGGCCACGGCGCCTCGATCCCGGGCGACCGGCTGGAACCCTTGCAGGGCAGCTCTACTGAGGCTTCGGCCGCCGGAGCGTCCGGAGATCACATCCGGCCGGCTTTGATGATGCTCTGGAGGAACTGTTGCGTGCGCGCCTCCTTCGGAGCGGTGAAGATCTGGTCGGGCGTCCCCTCCTCGAGGATCAGACCGGCGTCGAGGAAGCACACACGGTTCGCGATGTCACGCGCGAAGCCCATCTCGTGCGTCGCGATAACCATCGTCATGCCGCCCTCGGCGAGCTCCCGTATCACGTCGAGCACGCCGGCCACGAGCTCGGGATCGAGGGCGCTGGTGACTTCATCGAGCAGCATGATGTCGGGTTTCATGGCCAGGGCGCGCACGATCGCGACGCGCTGCTGCTGCCCGCCCGACAGCCGGTCGGGGAACTCGTCCTTCTTGTCCACGAGTCCGAATCGCGCCAGCATCTCCGTGGCGAGCATCTCAGCATCGCGCTTCGACAGGCCCAGCGCCTCGGTGGGCGCGAGCGTGACGTTGCGCAGCACGCTCATGTGCGGGAACAGGTTGAAGGCCTGGAACACGATGCCGATGTGACGCCGGATGCGGTTCACGTCGACTCCGCGGGCGGTGATCTCCTCGCCATGCACCATGACACGCCCCCCGTTCACCGGCTCGAGGAGGTTGATGCACCGCAGCAGCGTCGACTTCCCTGACCCGGATGCCCCGATCAAGCACACAACCTCGTGCTCAGCGACCGCGAGGTCGATCCCCTTCAGGACCTCGAGCTTGCCGAACGACTTGTGTAATCCCTCGATCCGCAACGGGTCTTGCCCGTCATCGCTCATAGCGCAACCCCCGCCTGTCGCTTCCCTCGCTGACGGGCGACGAGCCAGTCGACGAAGCGCGTCATCGGCACGGTGATGACCAAAAACATCAGCGCGGCGGCGAGGAGCGGCGTGAAGTTGAAGTCGGCGTTCTGGAAGATCTGCGCTTGCTTGAACGCCTCCGGGATGGCGACGACGAAGGCAACGAGCGCGGTGTCCTTCTGCAGGCCTATGAAGTCGTTCAGCAGCGGTGGGATCACGCGTCGCACCGCTTGCGGGATCACGACGAATCGCAGGGACTTCCAGCGGGAAAGGCCGAGCGAGCGAGCGGCCGCCACCTGGCTGGGGTGGACGGACTCGATCCCCGCCCGATAGACCTCCGCGACGTACGCGGAGTACGACAAGATCAGGGCAACTACTGCCCAGAAGGTGGCGGTGGACGGCACACCCGGAAGCCCGAGACTCGGGATCCCGAAGCCGAGGAGGTACACGACCAGGATCGTGGGCACCCCTCGGAACAGATCGGTGTAGATGATCGACATCAACCGGAGTGGGAAGAAGACGGGGCCCGGAAGGCTGCGCATGACGGCTAGCAGTAGCGCGAAGGCGAGGATGAAGACCTCGCCGATCAGGAAGTACTCAACGTTACGTCGGAACTTGCTCGCGATCTCGGGGAAGCTGCGGCGGAACTCCTCACCGTTGAAGAACGCCTGGCGGACGGCCGGCCAGTTCTCGGAGCGGATCACCACGAGGATGAGGAGGGTGAACACGATGAAGGTGCTCGCGATCGCGATCGCGACTCCCTTCGCGCCCTCGGCGCGGAGCTGACCGAGGATCTTGGACGAGCGCGTGTCCTCGGGGAGCCGCGGGTTGCCGCCCAGCATCATCTGCTCGTCGGGAACCCCTCCGCCTACGGCCACGGTCTGCCCGGGGGTCCCTACGTCAGGACCGGGACCTCACCGACGTTCGTCTTCTGAGACAGCCACGTCGTCGTGATCTGGGCCAGGGTGCCGTCGGACTTCATCGCGTCGAGCGCCTGGTTCACGCACGCGACGAGCGAGCTGCCCTTGGCGAACGTCAGCCCGAAGTACTCCCCCGTGGCGGCGGTAGCGAACTGGCCGACGACCACGCCGTTCTTCACTTCCTGCACGAAGGGATCGGCCAGGTACAGGGCCGTGGGAAGGTCCACGACGATCCCGTCGACCTGGCCGGCGTTCAACGCCGCCACGCTGTCCGAGAGCGAGTTGTACGCCCCGGCCTCGCTGTTGGGCTGGATCGTATTCACGATGAAGTCGTAGCTCGTGGTGCCGATCGGCGCCGCGAGCGAGAAGGCTTTGAGGTCGGCGATGCTGGTCGCCTGCGTGATCGGCGATCCCTTCACGCCCACCACCGCTTGGTTCACGTCGTAGTAGCTCTCGCTGAAGTCGACGGCTTGCGCGCGCTTCGCGGAGTAGGAGATCTGCTCGATCGCGAAGTCGTAGTTCGTGGGCCCAGGCTTGTAGGTCTGGTTGAAGGGGGCGACGACCCACTGGACCTGGCCCGTGTCGAATCCGAGCCGGCTAGCCACCTCATACGCAACCGCGTCCTCGAACCCCTTGCCCGTGTAGGGGTCGTTGAACTTCCAGTCCGGGTTGTCCTTCGTCTCGCCGCCGGCGAAGTAGGGCGGGTACGCCGGATTGTCAGTGCCGATCGTCAGCTGGCCGGCGTTCACGAGGGACAGCGTGTCCGTCGAGCAGCTGGCGGCGCCGGAGGCTCCGCTCGAGCCGCTGGCACCACTCGCACCGCTCGTCCCGGTCGAGCCACCGGACGTGACCGCCGGGTTGTCCTTCGCGCACGCGGCGAGGATCAAGCCGAAGGCGGCAACAGCGGTGATGAACCTACGCATCTTCCAACCCCCTGGATCGACGCTGAACGGCCGCGGTCCTCGCGCACCGCGGGCGAGCCTAGCACACGCCCTTCGCAGCGCAGCCGCCGGTAGAACGCTCGCTACCTCCTCGGCTCCCACGAGAAGAACCGCGAGGCGAGCGCCAGTCCGACGAGCCCCCACACCGCGATGACGAGGACGTCGCTCCAGGCGAACGTGAACGCCGGCTTGCCGTAGAAGCTCGCGAGCATCGCGTCGGTGAAGTGCTTGACGGGAAAGACCCGCCCGACCAGCCTGACCCACGCCGGAGCGTGTTCGGTGATCGGGAAGAACGTTCCTGAGAGGAAGAGCAGCGGCAAGATCGCGGCGTTCACGATCGGCGGCGAGGCGTCGGCGTTCGGGATGATCGACGTGAGCGCGAGGCCGAGGGCGGCGAAGCTCATGGCCCCCACTCCGAGCACTGCCAGGAACTGCATCAGCGCGACGCCGGAAGGGATATCCGCGTGGTAGAAGGCCGCTCCGAACGCGACCGTGATCACGACGAGGATGATCGAAACGATGAGTGCGTGGATCACCCGAGCCGCCAGGTAGGCCCAGGCGGGCAGTGGGGTCCCTCGCGTCCGCTTCAAGATCCCCGCGTCACGGTTGAACGTCACGCTGATGGCAACGTTCGTGAAGCAGGCGGTGATCACCGCGAAGGCGGCCATCGACGCCACGTAGTAGGTCGACTGCGTGATCTCCTTGCCCGGGGCAACTTCGGTCTTCCCGCTGCCGAGCAACGACGTGAAGATCACGAGGAACATCAGCGGGAAGGCGAAGGTGAAGAAGGCCGAGGCCGGGTTGCGCCAGAACGCCTTGTTCGTGAACCGGACCTGTCGCAGGGTCAAGCCGAGATCGTTCACTCGCGACCTTCCCCCCCGCCGGTCAGCTCGAGGTACACGTCCTCGAGGGTGGGTCGTGCCACCTCGAGGGCTTCGAGCTCGACACCTCGCTCGACCGCCCAACCGGTGAGCTCGTGCAGTGCGCGTGTGGGTTCGAGGGTCCGCAGCTCGTACCCGAGATCGGTCGCGGTGAGTGCGAGCGATAAGGGTGGTGTTCCCGCGGCGCCGCTCACCCTGAACCGGATGACCGCCGTGCCGATATCGCGCCCTCCCAGCGTGTCCGGGGTCCCACGAGCGACGATCTCGCCCTTCGCGATGACCGCGACGGTGTTCGCGAGGTGTTGCGCCTCGTCCATGTAATGCGTGGTGAGCAAGACCGTTTTGCCGAGTGCCGTGAGGTTGCGCACGATCTGCCATGCGTTGCGCCGCGCACCGGGGTCGAACCCGGTGGTGGGCTCGTCGAGGAAGAGGAGCTCCGGGTCGCCCGCGAGCGCGATGGCGACGTCCAGACGTCGCTGCTGCCCTCCGGAGAGCTTGTCGACGCGCGTGTCGCGCTTCTCTAACAGGCCGACGACCTCGATCACCTCGTCGACGTCGCGGGGGCTCGGGTAGTAGCCGCTGTAGAGGAGCACGGTCTCGCGGACGGTGAGGTAGGGGTCGACGCCGGTCGACTGCAGGACGATCCCGATCCGGGCGCGGAGATCGCGCTCGTGTTTGGCCGGGTCGTGACCCAGCACCTGGACGTCGCCGGCCGATCGCGCACGGAATCCCTCGAGGATCTCGACGATGGTCGTCTTGCCGGCGCCGTTCGGTCCGAGCAGCGCGAACACCTCGCCGCGCTGGACCTCCAGGTCGACGCCTCGCACTGCTTCGACGTCGTCGTAGGACTTGCGGAGGCCTTCGACCCGGATCGCCACCTCGCCCATCGGCGGCAATCTATCAGGGGTGCTCAGGTGCCCGGGACGAACCCGAGTCGCTTGTCCACCACGTTGCGCAGGGGCCGGTCGGCGAGGAACAGATCGAGGTTCTCGGCGAACAGCTCCACGCCGGCCGCCTGCCAGCCGGTGACGTCGCCGGACATATGCGGTGACACGATCACGCCCGGGAGATCCCACAGCGCGCTCTCGGGCGGGAGGGGCTCCTGCTCGAACACGTCGAGCGCGGCGCCCGAGATCCGGCCGGATCGAAGGGCGTCGACGAGAGCGGCCTCGTCCACCGTACTGCCCCGGCCGACGTTCACGAACCGCGCCGACGGTCGCATGGCGGCGAAGGTCGCCGCGCCGAAGATGTGCCGCGTGCTCGGGGAGCCGGGGAGCACGTCCACGACCGCGTCCGCCCACCCCAACGCGTCCACGAGCTCCTCGGTACCCAGCACGACCCCGAAGACGTCGTCGCCCGGGCGCGAGGTGCGCCCGACGCCCCGAACCTGCATCCCCATGGCGAGGGCCGCCCGGCCGATCGCCCGCCCGATCGACCCCACCCCCACGACCAGCACGTGTTGTCCACGGACCCCTTCGGTCTCGCGGTGGACCCAATCGTGGCGCCCCTGACGCTCGACGACGCCCACCAATCCTTTCGCGAACATGATGAGAAGCCCGCTCACGTACTCGGCCATCGCTTCGTCGAACACACCGCGGGCGTTCGTGAGCACGACGTCGCTCTCGACGAGTTCCGGGAACAGCAGGCCGTCGACGCCGGCCGAGGCGGAGTGGATCCACCGCAGACGCCGGGCGTGGCCCCAAACGTGGGGCAAGTGGTCGCGGTTCGCTCGCCATGCGAAGATCGCGTCGGCGTCGGCGATCGAGGTCGCGAGCGCCTCGCGCGTCGCGGCGAACCGTAGATCGACTCGCCCTTCGAGGGCTCCGATCCCCGGGGGCGGCTCGGCTTCGTCGGCCCCCATCACGACGACGCGGACGCGCTCGGTCACAAGGGCTTGCGCCCCGAGAAGCCGGTGGACTGGTCGTGCCAGTGACCGACCTGATCCTCGTCGGCGCGCCAACACAGGAACACGGGATCGCCGTCGCGGTCCCCCGGGAAATCGACGAGACCGCTCTCGGGATCTCGGAGCGCGATCTCGAGCTCGGCCAAGCGAGCGACCTCCGAGCCGAGGATCTGTTTCGCGTCCCAATAGTCACGGCCTCCGTCCCGCCCGCCTCCGTCGTTCGCCACCGTTCCCCGGATCTTCTCCGCGGTGCGCAGCAACGTTTGCCGCGCCGCCCGGATCCGCTCGAGCCGCTCGCGAAGTTCGGGGAGCATCGCGTTCGCCTCCTCGACGGTGTACACCCGACCCCGGGTCATCGACTCACAGCCCCAGCACGCTGGGAAGCTCCTGCATGGACGTGATGCGCGTCCCGGGTGCGTCGGGGAACCGTTCGCGACGATCGATGAGCACCGGCAGCATCCCGAGCGCCGCCGCCGGTTCGACGTCGAACTTCGGGCTATCGCCCACGTACACGCTCGAGGCGGCGTCGACCCCGGCCCGCGACATCGCGAGCTCGAAGATGCGAGGGTCGGGTTTCTCCATCCCCTCGACCCCCGAGATCACGCGCACGTCGAAGTATTCCCTCACACGGAGTTGGTCGAGCAACCGCTCGAGCCACTCTTCGAAGTTCGAGATGATGCCGAGCCGCAACCCAGCGTCCCGGAGCCGGCGCAGCATCGGCACGACGTCCTCGAAGAGGGCGTAGTTCGCGAGGTCGGTGAACTCCGTGTAGACGGTGTCGATGAGCCCGTTCACGTCGGAGATCCCGAGCTCGCGGAAGAAGATGCCGTACACGTCGTGCCAGAACGCACGCGAACGTTCGGGCGTCGTGGTCCACAGCTCGTTCGTCTCGGCGGCGTGGGCGAACCGATCGGACACGACGTGGATGCGTTCCCGGATCATCTCGGTGTCGACGTCGTAGCCCTCGCGCGCCAACACCTTCGAGAACAGGTCCGGGAACGTCGGGTGCGGGTGCACGAGCGTCTCCCCGGCGTCGAAGAAGACGGCGCGGTACCTCACGGTCAGGAAGGATACCGAGCGGGCTCAGGGAGCGGTGGCGCGCTCGGCGAGATCGGCCCAGATCCGGCCGACCTGCCGCTCGAGGTCCTCCCACGGCCCCTCGTTGTCGATGAGGACATCGGCGACGGCTGCTTTGTCCTCGAGCGGCAGCTGCGCGGCGATCCGCGCACGGACCTGGTCCTCCCCCATCCCTCGGTCGCGCATCAGCCGCTCGATCTGCGTCTCTACGCTCGCGGAGACGACGAGCAGCACGTCGAAGGCCGTGTGCATCCCCGTCTCGACGAGCAAGGGCGCGCTGAACACGACGACGGCGTCGCTGTCGTTGTGGCGCTCGCACTCCTCGGCGAAGAGGCGGCGCACCTCGGGGTGGACGATCTCCTCGAGATCTCGGCGTGCCGCGGGGTCGGCGAACACGATGCTCGCGAGCGCCTCGCGGTCGATGTTTCCGCCGGGTGCGAGGATGTTGGCTCCGAACCGCTCCACGACGAGGTCGTGGCCGGGCGTGCCGGGCTCCACGACGGACCGTGCGAGCGCGTCGGCGTCGAGCACGATCGCGCCCCGCTCTTCGAGCATGCGGGCGACGGTCGACTTGCCCGACCCGATCCCGCCCGTCAGGCCGACGAGCAGCACGCGCTACTCGCTTCGGCCTTCGCGGCGCTTCAGGTCCTCGAGGATCGACTCGAGCGAGACGTCCTCGTCCGCAGCTTCGGCCGCGTCCGGCTCGGCGACCGCCGTTTCGGGGGACAGCTCTGGCGCAGACACCTCCGCCGCAGCCGTCACCGCTTCGGTCACCGGCTCCGAAGTCTCAGGACCGGCCTGCGGGGGGACGTCGGCGGGCGCAGCCGCCTCGACCTGCGCCGCCACGGGCGCGTCGTGCTCGACCTCGGTCGCGGCCGGCGGGGGCGTCGCCGCCTCTTCCTCCTCGATCTCGATCCCGGACGGGGTGGGCATGGCGCCCCCGACCTGCCGCATCGAGAGCGAGATGCGACGACGCGGGACGTCCACCTCGATCACCTTGACACGGACCTCGTCACCGACCGACAGGACGGCCTCCGGGGACTCGACGTGCTGGTCGGAGAGCTCGGAGATGTGAACGAGACCCTCGATACCGTGCGCAACGCGGACGAACGCCCCGAACGGCACGAGCTTCGTGACCTGCCCGTCGATGATCTCCCCCGCCTGATACTTGCGTTCGAACTCCTTCCAAGGGTCTTCCTGCGTCGCCTTCAGCGAGAGCGACACGCGTTCGCGCTCGAGGTCGACGTCGAGCACCTCGACCTCGACCTCCTGGCCCACCTGGACGACCTCGCTCGGATGATCGACGTGCTTCCACGACAGCTCGGACACGTGCACCAGGCCGTCGACACCGCCGAGGTCGACGAACGCGCCGAAGTTCACGATCGAGCTCACCGTGCCGGTGCGCCGCTCACCCTTCTGAAGCGATTCGAGGAACTTCTTGCGGCCCTCGGACTGCGACTCCTCCAAGAAGGCGCGCCGCGAGAGCACCACGTTGTTGCGGTTGCGGTCGAGCTCGATGATCTTCGCCTCGAGCTCGGTCCCGACGAACGGGTGGAGATCGCGCACACGGCGCAGGTCGACCAGCGAGGCCGGCAGGAACCCACGCAGCCCGATGTCGAGGATCAAGCCTCCCTTGACGACCTCGATGACGGGTCCCTTGATCGTGGTACCCGATTGCATGACCTCCTCGATCCTGCCCCACGCGCGCTCGTACTGCGCCCGCTTCTTCGACAGGATGAGCCGGCCTTCCTTGTCCTCCTTCTGCAAGACGAGGGCCTCCACGTGGTCGCCGACCTTCACGACCTCGTTCGGGTTCACGTCGTGGCGGATCGACAGCTCTTTGGCGGGGATGACCCCTTCGGACTTGTAGCCGATATCCAGCAGAACCTCGTCACGGTCGATCTTCACGACCTCCCCGTCGACGATGTCGCCTTCCTTGAAGTCGCGCAGTGAGGCCTCGATGGCCTCGCGGAGCTCCTCCGGCGTCAGGTCGCGCTCGGGCGCGGCCTTGGTCTCGCTCGTCGTCTCGATCTCCACCATCTCCTCCCGCGCGCGTGGCGCGCACTCCGGCTTGTGGGATCTGCCGAGGTGCGCATGCGCCTCGCGGCTCGGGCATGGTAGTTGTCCTGCGGAAACGCCGTCAACGCTCGCCGGCGGGGCGTGCCTCAGTGACCCTCGGGGGCGGCCTCCGACCAGTTCGATCCCCACCCGATGTCGGCCCGCAAGGGAACCGTGAGCTGGTACGCCGCCTCCATCTCGGCCTTCACGAGCGCCGCGGCATCCTCGGCCTCGTCCTTGGCCACCTCGAACACCAGCTCGTCGTGCACCGTGAGCAGGATCTTGCACTCCAGGCTCGAGGCGCGGAGCGCCTCGTCCACCCGGATCATGCCGAGCTTGAAGACGTCGGCGGCGCTGCCTTGGATCGGCGCGTTCAGCGCCATCCGCCGTCCGAGATCACGCACCCGCGGGTTCGGGTTCTGGAGTTCGGGGATGTACCGACGGCGGCCGAGCATGGTTTCGGTGAATCCCTCCGCGGCCGCTCGCCCGACCTGGCGGTCGAGGTAATCCTGGATGTCGGGGAAGCTCGCGAAGTACGCGTCCATGATCTCCTGCGCTTCGTCAGGCGCGATGTCCAGACGCGAAGCAAGCCCGAACGCGTTCATCCCGTACGCGAGCCCGTAGTTCACCATCTTGGCTCGACTGCGAAGACCCGGGTCGACCTGATCGTCGGGGAGCCCGAACACCCTCGCAGCCGTCGCCGTGTGGATGTCCACGCCGGACTCGAACGCCGCGACGAGCCCTTGGTCCCCCGACAGATGAGCCAAGATGCGCAGCTCGATCTGCGAGTAGTCGGCGCAGAGCAGCACCTGATGCGGGGCGCCGGGAACGAACGCCCGGCGGATCTGCCGCCCGAGCTCCGTGCGCACCGGGATGTTCTGCAGGTTGGGGTTCGAGGACGACAGACGCCCGGTCGCGGCCCCCGTCTGGTTGAACGTCGTGTGGATCCGGCCGTCGCGAGGATCGACCTCGCGCGGGAGGGCCTCGAGGTACGTCGAGTTGAGCTTGTCGAGCTCGCGCCACTGCAGGAGCGCCTCCACGATCGGATGGGCGCCGCGGAGCTTCTCCAGGACGCTCGCGTCCGTCGAGCGCTGTCCCTTCGGGGTCTTCTTGCCCGAGGACAAGCCGAGCTTGTCGTACAAGATCGCCCGCAGCTGGGGCGGTGAGTTGAGGTTGAACTCCTCCTCGGCCTCCCGGTAGATCTCGTCGCGGAGCGCGACCATGCGCTCGCGCACCCCGCTCGCCATCTCCTCCAGGTACGCGACATCGAGGGCGACGCCGTTCGCTTGCATGCGCGCGAGCACTGAGGACAGTGGCATCTCGACGTCCTCGAGCAAGGCGCCGAGGTTGGCACGATCGATCCGCTCCTGCATGACCGGCGCGAGCAGGGCGATGGCGGCCGCTTCGGCAGCGGTGGCCCTCCACGAGGCACCGAAGAGCTGTCCCTCCACCTCTTGCTCCACGGAGGCGAGGGGGTTCGCCCCCAGGTAGCGCTCGCAGAGCTCGGCGAGCGGATAGTTCGCGGTCGCGGGGTCCAGCAGGTAGCCCGCGAGCAGCGTGTCGAACGCGATGCCCCCGAGTACTCCCCCTGCTTCGAGCACCGCCGTCTCGAGATCCTTCGCGCCGTGCGCCCACGCGCGGGCGCCGGGATCGGCGAGCGCGTCGGCCACGGAGGACAGGTCCTTCACCTCCGCATACGCCGCCTGTCCACCACCGACCGAGACCGCGATCCCGTGCACCTCGCGTGCATCGCCGTCGAACCGGATCGCCGTGCGGCCCTCGGCTCGCAGCAGCTCACCGATCTCCTGGGGGGTGGTCTCGCGCAGGTCGAACTCGGCCACATCGATGGCCGGCTTGACGCTTCGGCCCGCATCCTCCAAGCGCTCGAACAGCGTGCGGAACTCGAGGGAGGTGAACAGCCGTCGCACGGCCTCCATGTCCCAATCGCCCATCACGCAGTCCTCGGGACCGACGGGCAGCTCGACATCCGTCTTCAAGCGGGCGAGCTCCTTGTTCAACCTGAGTTGATCGCCCCCCGCTTCGATCGAGGACTTCAGCTTCCCCTTCAGCTCCTCCGTCCTTCGCAGCAGCTCCTCGATCGAGCCGAACTCCTGCACCAACTTGGACGCGGTCTTCTCGCCCACGCCGGGGACCCCGGGGATGTTGTCGGAGGGGTCGCCCTTCAAGGCGACGTAGTCGAGGTACTTCTCGGGCGGCAGACCGAAGCGCTCGCTCACCGCATCGACGTCGTACAGACGGATGTCGGAGATCCCCTTCACGTTGAACATCACCGTGATGCCCGGCCGGACGAGCTGGAAGAAGTCCCGGTCCGCGGTCACGATCACCGTGTCGATCCCGCGGCTCGAAGCCTCGAGCGCGAGCGTCGCGATCGCGTCGTCGGCCTCGTGACCCTCCACGCCGATCACCGGGATCGCAAGCGTCTCCAGCACCTCCACGATGAGACCGAGCTGCTGACGGAACTCGTCGGGCGCCTCGGGCCGACCGGCTTTGTACTCGGCGTACTTCTCCAAGCGCACGGTCGGAGCCCCGATGTCGAAGGCAACCGCGATGAGGTCGGGACGCTCCTCGGCGAGCAGCTTGATGAGCATCGACGTGAAGCCGTAGACCGCGTTCGTGACCTGGCCGGTGCTGGTGGCGAGCGTCGGCGGGAGGGCGAAGAAGGCGCGGTACGACAGACTGTGCCCATCGAGCAGGAAGAGACGTTTGGGGCCGTCGCTCACGCCGGGCATCCTAGCGCGGGCGTCGGACGGGCCCGGTTCCGCGACGCGTCGAAGGAAACCGTCCGTCCCGCTGGGCGCGAGGACCCGCGCCACCATTCGTTCGGGACCGAACGACATTGACGTGAATCCGACCTCCTGGATAGGATTCGAACCGTCCGAGGCGGGCCCAGGGCCCGATCCGAACCGGCCGATCACACCATCGAGGGCATATTGAGCACCGCACAGACCGTCCTGCTCGGCGCGATCGCCGGATCCACGATCTTCCTCGGCCTTCCGCTCGGCCGGATGCGGGGGGGGAGCACGACCCTCCGCTGCTTCCTGAACGGGCTGTCGGCCGGGATCTTGGTGTTCTTGCTGTTCGACATCTTGGAGCACGCGGTCGCACCCCTGGATGCGGCGGTCACCGAGGCCGCCTGGGGGCACCTCGCCGGGGTGGGGTTCCTGTTCGTGGGCGGATTCGCGCTCGGCCTCCTCGGCCTGCTGTACGTGGGGAAGCTCACCCGCCGACCCACGGTGAGTCCCGGGCCGGGCGCGATGGCCTTGACCGAGGCGCACGACGTCCGGACCCAGGCTCTCCGGCTCGGCATGTCGATCGCCGTCGGTATCGGGTTGCACAATTTCTCCGAGGGGCTCGCGATCGGCCAGGCCGCACACGCGGATGAGATCTCGCTCGCCGTCTTGTTGGTCGTCGGCTTCGCGTTGCACAACGCGACGGAGGGGTTCGGCATCGTCGGGCCGCTCGCGGCCGCGGGCGAACGCGCGAGCTGGCGATGGTTGGCGCTCGCCGGCGCGATCGGCGGTGCACCGACGTTCCTCGGCACGATCATCGGTACGCGGTTCAACTCCGAGTTCGTGTTCGTCGCGTTCCTCGCGCTCGCCGCCGGAGCGATCTTGTACGTCGTGGGCGAGTTGCTGGCCGCCGGTCGGCGCATGTCGTGGGAGGTCACACTGTGGGGGATCCTCGCGGGTTTCATCGCGGGGCTGGCGACTGAGCTCATCGTCATCGCTGCCGGCGCCTGACCGCAACGGATACCGCACATGATGCACCGAACGTCCTTGTCACTCTTTCTTGCTCCATGCGATCGTATCGGTTACCTGCGCGTCTGCCCCGAACGCATTGCGGTGCAGACGAGGTAACGGCGTTGACACGTCCCAGACGCCTCGGTACTGTTCGCAGCGGTCCCGAGCGGTCGCTGGGACCGGGAGGCGGGAAACGCTTCCGGGAACATCGAGACGATGGAGGGAGCGCAAGCTCCGGATGTCGGATCAGGGCTCGGAGGACGACCGGCCGACCGGGAGACCGGGTCGCTTGGGGCCACCTTTTGACGGGTCGAGGAACCGAGTAGATAACGCTCGCGTATGGGGAAGGCGTGAGCGGCTCCAAAGGTTCCTCGACCCGTCTTCTCGTCTTTCCGACGCCGCGGTGTATCCAGGCAGGACGGCGAAACCCTTTCGGGTCAACTCCCACCGATCACGATGACGCCGGCCATCCCGCGATCCCGGTGATAGGCACAATAGAAGGAGTAACTGCCCGGTCCCCCGAGCAACTCCGCGATGTCGGGGATGCGCAGTTGACCACCCGGATTCACATCGCGTGAGAACCCCCCCGCTGGAATCGTCACGTTGTGGACATTCTCGCTGGCGTTTTTCACCACGAGATCGCGCCCGGGGCCGAGCGGGAGCGTCGGATGCGCGTCGTGGAAGTGGTAATCGATCGCCGTCACGACGTAGTCGGGAAGAGGCTGTCGGGACATGAGGCCCGCCGTGACCACCAGGGCAAACGCGGCGAAGGCGACGAGCCCCCGGGCAGCGATGGACTGCATCTCCGAACCCCTAGAGGACCTTCGCCAGGAACTCGCGGAGCCGTTCAGACTCCGGGTTCGAGAAGACCTCCTTCGGCCGCCCCCGCTCGACGATCACGCCCCCCTCGGTGAAGATGAGCCAGGTTCCGACCTCGCGAGCGAAGCCCATCTCGTGCGTGACCACCATCATCGTCATGCCCTCTTCTGCAAGCGCACGCATGACGTCGAGGACCTCGCCCACGAGCTCCGGATCCAGCGCTGAGGTGACCTCGTCGAACAGCATCAGGCGGGGCTTCATGGCCAGCGCCCGCGCGATCGCCACCCGCTGCTGCTGACCGCCAGAGAGTTGCCCGGGGAAGGCGTCGGCCTTCTCCCCCAGACCCACGCGGCTCAGTTGCTCCATAGCGCGGTCCTTCGCCTCGTCGGGCTTGACCTTCAGCACCTTCTCGAGCGCGATCGTGATGTTATGCAGGGCCGTCTTGTGCGGAAAGAGATTGAACGCCTGGAACACGATGCCGATATGCGTCCGCACCTCGTCCACGTCACACCGGATGTCCGTGATGTCCTTTCCCTCGAACCAGACACGCCCCTGCGTGGGCACCTCCAGGAGGTTCACGCATCTGAGGAGCGTCGACTTGCCGGAGCCCGAGGGACCGATCACGACCTGCACCTCGCCGGGGTCGAGCGAGACGTCGATCCCCCGGAGCACATGGTTCGG
>JBDTYT010000020.1:0-23013 GCA_040005555.1 Actinomycetota bacterium
CCCGCACGTGGTAGTACGGCGACCGCTCCTCCCGATGTTGCGTGTGACTCTCCCGAGCCACATACATCAGCCCGAGCTCAGCCACCGGCGCGAACACCGCCGGCCGAGTCCCGATCACCACGCGGTACCTTCCGGCCCCGATGTCCAACCACATCCGATACCGCGAGCGCTTCCCCCCGCCGAGAAACATCGCCACCGAATCCCCGAACGCTCGCTGGAGAGCAATGGCGGTGGCCGGAAGCGGATCGACCTCGGGGACCAGCACGATCGCCGACCGTCCTGCAGAGAGCGCCGCTCCAACGGTCTCGACGGCAACCGCAACGTCCTCGCCCGGAGCCGGCCGAACCACGAAGTTGCCCTGACCTTCGTGAACAGCGGCGATCATCTCGCTCCCGTTGGTATACCGGCCCAGGATCGCGGGGGGGCCGTGGCGGAGCGGGGTAGGGGACGGCATGGCAAGCGAAGCCACGGCCCCCCCGCGTACCCCCGCGACCTCCTCCCCAGCAACCCGAGGCGGCACCGCGCGCGAGATCACCGAAGCGAGCGGTGCGACATATCGTTCCGACACCCATCGCAACACGGAGAGCAAAGACGTGTCGAAGAACCGAACCGGAGAAACCACCTTGCGCACGGGCAGCATCCGAGCGGGGATGTCGTCGGTCGTTCCGAGCACCCATCCGCGGATGGCCTTGCCGTGGAAGGGCACCTGGACGAGCGATCCGACACCGGCGCCGAACCCGGCTGGGAGCTCGTACGTGAAGGGGCGGTCGAGGGCGAGGAGCGGCCGGTCGACGCAGATCGCGACGGGACCGGAGGCGATCTCGGGGTTACTCGAACGCGCGGCGGAGCTCATCCGCGCGATCGGTAGCTTCCCAGGGGAACTCTTTGCGGCCGAAGTGGCCGTACGCCGCGGTGTCCTCGTAGATCGGGCGCCGCAGGTCGAGGTCGCGGATAATCGCCGCCGGACGGAAATCGAAGGCCTCCCACACGGTGTCGACGATCCGGTCTGGGTCCACGGCCTCGGTACCGAACGTGTCGATGGCGAGCGACACCGGATGCGCCGTACCGATGGCGTAGGCCACCTGGATCTGAAGCTTGTCCGCGAGCCCGGCGGCCACGAGGTTCTTCGCGACGTAGCGCGCCATGTACGCCGCCGAGCGGTCGACCTTCGTCGGGTCCTTGCCCGAGAAGCAGCCGCCGCCGTGCGGCGCCATCCCTCCGTAGCTGTCGACGATGATCTTGCGGCCGGTGAGCCCGGTATCGGCCTTCGGTCCGCCGATCTCGAACCGCCCGGTAGGGTTCACCATCCGCCGCACGTCCTCTGCGTCGAGGCCGAACTCCGCGATCACGGGATCGATCACGTTCTCGCGGATGTCCGGCGCGAGGAGCGTGTCGACGTCGACCTCTTCCCGATGTTGCGCGGAGATGAGCACGGTGTCGATGCGCACGGGCTTGCCATCGCGGTACTCGATCGAGACCTGGCTCTTGCCGTCGGGCCGCAGGTACGGGATCACGCCGGCCTTGCGCACGTCCGCCAGCCGTTTGGCCAGCCGATGCGCCATGGCGATCGGGACCGGCATGAGCTCGTCGGTCTCGCGGCAAGCGTAGCCGAACATCATGCCCTGGTCGCCAGCACCGAGCGTGTCCAGCAGGTCCGCCGAGTGTCCGTCGCGATGCTCGACCGAGTCATCGACTCCGCGGGCGATGTCGGGCGATTGTTCCTGGATCGAGATCATGACGCCGCACGTCGCGCCGTCGATGCCGAAGTTCGCGTCCGTGTAACCGATCTCGGTGATCGTATGGCGCACGACCGCCGGGATGTCGATGTATTCGGAGGTGGAGATCTCGCCGGCCACGATGACCAGACCTGTCGTGACGAGCGTCTCGCACGCCACCCGCCCGCCTGGATCCACCGCCAAGATCGCATCCAGCACCGCATCGGAGATCTGATCCGCGAGCTTGTCGGGATGGCCCTCGGTGACGGATTCCGAGGAGAAGAGGTAGCCCTTGCTCATGTCGGCGGGAGTATAGCCGGGCCCTCCGACGCCCGACGCTCAGCGCGTGAGGAGCTTCACGAGGCGGTCGCAGATGGCGCGCGCGAGCTCCTCCTTCGTCCACGTTCGGAGCGGCTCGTCCTCGCCTGCCCGCGACACGATGGCGGCGTCGTTCGTGTCCGATCCGAACCCCGTGCCCTCACGGCCAACCAGGTTCGCGACGACGACGTCCGCGCCCTTCGAGGCGAGCTTGGCCCGCGCGCCCACCTCCGGGTCGGTGGTCTCGGCCGCGAACCCCACGAGGATCGGCCGCGGGTCGTGCTCCCCCAGCTCTCGGAGGATATCCGGGGTGGGGACGAGGTGCAGCTCGGGCGCTCCGAGGTCCTTCTTCATCTTGGCATCGGCGATGTGATCGGGGCGAAAGTCGGCCACGGCGGCCGCCATCACGACGGCATCGGTCTCGGCGACGGTCGACATCACGACGTCGCGCATCTCCTCCGCGGTGCTCACGCGGACGACGCCGGGACCCTCCGGCGGAGCGACGGTGCCGGGGCCGACGACGAGGGTCACGTCGGCGCCTCTGGTGAACGCCTCGGCCGCGACCGCGAACCCCATCTTGCCGCTCGACCGGTTGCCGATGAAGCGCACGGGGTCGATCGGCTCGTGCGTCGGTCCCGCCGTAACCACGATCCGCCGTCCCGCCAGATCTCGAGCGCCTGCGAAGACGTCCTCGGTCGCGACGAGGATGTCCTCGGGCTCGGCCAGGCGGCCCATCCCCTCGTCACCGTGTGCGAGCGCGCCTGCGATCGGGCCGACGAACCGCACGCCGCGAGCTTCGAGGATGCGCACGTTGGCCTGTGTCGCTTCGTGGCGCCACATGCCGGTGTGCATCGCCGGAGCGAGCACCAGCGGGCATCCGGATTCGAGCAGCGTGGACGTGAGCAGGTCATCGGCGATGCCGAAGGCGAGCTTCGCCATGACGTTCGCGGTGGCGGGCGCCACGACGGCGACATCGGCCTCGTGAGCGAGGCGGACGTGCAGAACCGAACCCGGTTCCTCCCAGAGATCGGTATACGCGGGCCGGCCCGAGAGCGCGGCGAAGGTCGCGGGGCCGACGAACCGTTCGGCCGACCGCGTCATCACGACCTGGACGACCACGCCTGCCCGCGTCAGCAGGCGCGTGAGGGAACACGCCTTGTACGCGGCGATGCCGCCGGTGACGCCGAGCAGGACCCGGCGACCCGCGAGCGGGCTAGTTGACGCCAACCCCTTCGGGGCGCTCGGTGTTGATCTTGCCCTCGGCGATCTCCTGCAGGGCGATCGTGAGCGGCTTGTTGCGCAGCCCCGTCTCGACGAGGGGTGGGATGTACTCCGCACGGCCCTCACCGAGCTGGTTGTAATAGGAGTTGATCTCTCGCGCGCGCTTGGCCGCGAGGATCACGAGCGTGTACTTCGAGTCGACCTGTGCGAGGAGATCATCGATCTTCGGCTCGATCATGGGTACGAAGGTCCTTCGGTCGGGGGTCGGGACCCCTGGATTATAGCCTTTACCTGCGCGGTCGCCCCTTCGAGGTCATCGTTCACGACGACGTGATCGAAACGGGGCGCCTGCCGCAGTTCCTCGGCCGCCGTGGCCAGCCGGAGGGCCAGCTTCTCCTCGTCCTCGGTCCCACGGCTGCGAAGCCGGCGTTCGAGCTCGTCCATCGAGGGCGGCGACAGCAAGATGAGGACGGCATCGGGCACCCGCTCGCGCACCTGACCCGCCCCCTGGACGTCGATCTCCAGGACCACATCGTGCCCAGCGTCCAGGGCCTCCTCGACCGCGTCCGCCGGTGTGCCGGAGCGGTGGCCGAAGACCTCCGCCCATTCGAGCAGCGCCCCGCTCGCGACGAGCTCGTCGAAGCGCGGGTTCGAAACGAAGAAGTAGTCCGCGCCCTCCCGCTCGCTCGGGCGTCGGCTCCGAGTGGTGGCCGAGACCGACAGCCGCAGGTTCGGGTCGCGCTCGAGCAACTGCTTCACGACGGTTCCCTTGCCCACCCCGGAGGGGCCGGCGATCACGAAGAGGGTGCCGCGAGAACCGCTCAGGGTGGCGCTACTTGTTGGCGAACTCGCCGAGGAGCGACTCGCGCTGCTTCGCGCCGAGCCCTCGGATCCGACGGGTGGCGGAGATGTCGAGCTTCTCCATGATCTTCTGCGCCCGCACCTTCCCCACGCCGGGCAGGGACTCGAGGACCGTCGATACCTTCATCTTGCCGACGGTGTCATTGCCTTGGATGGCCAGCACATCCTTCAGCGTTCGCTTCCCGGCCTTCAGCTCGCCTTTGAGCGCGGCGCGCTTGCGGCGAGCCTCGGCGGCCTTCTCGAGAGCCTGCTTGCGTTGTTCGTCGGTCAAAACGGGAAGGGGCATGGCAACCGCTCCTTTGCTCGTGGGGGTCGAAAGCGACGCGAGTATAGTCGGCGCCTCGAGGCCGCAGCAACGCGGCTCACGCGCGCCACCAGCGGTTTCGAGATCCTGTGCGTCAGCGGATCGCCGCCAAGATCGACTCGGCGGTGGCAGCGAGATCCGGCGAGTCCGTGATCGCGCGGCCGATGACGAGGTAGTCGGCGCCGGCCTCGAGCGCTTCTTCCGGCGTGAGGATGCGCACCTGATCGTGGCCGTTCGATCCCGCGGGGCGGATGCCCGGCACCACGACCGTGAACGCGTCGCCGACAACCTCGCGCACGACCCGCACGTCCTCGCCGGAGACAACGACGGCGCCTGCGCCGGACGCTTTGGCCTCGAACGCCAGTGAGGCCGACGACGCGAGCTCCTCCCCCGACAGGCTGGAAAGCACCGTCACACCGGCCACGAACGGAGCCGGGGAATCGGTCCCCGCCGAGCCTTGCGCCGCACCGCGAACCGCTGCCCTCATCATGGCCTCGCCGCCGAGCGCATGGACGCTGATCATCGCGACGCTCATCCTCGCGCAGTTGCGCGCCGCTCGTTCGACGGTGTTGGGGATGTCGTGCAATTTCAGGTCGAGGAAGATCGGGCCGTAGTCCCGCAGTCGCAGGACCGCAGCGGGTCCATGGGCGGCGAAGAGCTCCAACCCGATCTTGAACATGCCGACCCGACCCTCGAGCGACCGCGCGAGCGTCTCCGCGCGATCGATGTCCGAGACGTCGAGCGCCACGACGATGGGGTTCTCGGGCCGTGGGATCATGCCGACTCCTCTCCGTTGCCGGTCCAATGCCCGTGCGCGTACTCGTTGCCCCGGAGCCGGCCGCGCAGATCGGCCGCGGACGCGAACCCCTTCGTCTTGAGATGGCGATGGATCCCCTGCGCGATTTCCGCCGGCGCCGACGGGTTCACCAGCATCGCGGTGCCGACCTGCACGGCCCAGGCACCGGCCAGGAGGAACTCGACAGCGTCATCGCCGGTGCCGATCCCACCGACCCCCATGATCGGGACGTCGGGCATCGCTTGCGCCACGCGGTAGACGGCCGCGAGGGCGATCGGGCGGATCGAGGGCCCCGAGAGGCCTCCGATCACCGTCGACAGGCTCGCGCGCAACTTCGCGGTGTCGACGCTCATCCCGGGAACCCCGTCGATGAGCGTCAGGCCGTGCGCCCCCGCTCGAACGCAGGCGCCGGCCGTTTCCTCGAGATCGGGCAGTAAGGCGGGGAGCTTCGCGAAGACCGGGATGTGCGAGAGCCGAGCCACCGAGCCGATCACCTCGATGATCCGTTCGAGGTGCGAGTAGAAGGGGCGCCCGCCGCCGCGCTCGTCGTCCGGAGCGGAGAGGTAGACCTCGAGGGCAGTGATCCCGGGGTTCGAATGCAGGAAGCTCGCGACCCGGATGTACTCCTCGAGGCTGGCGCCCGCGACGGAGGCGATCACCGGCACGCCTGCCCTCACGAGGCGCGGGAGGTCTTCGGACACGAATGCCTCGACGCCGGGGTTCTGCAGCCCGACCGCCGTGAGCAACCCGGCGGCGGTCTCGGCCATCCGAGGCGTCGAGGTCCCCTTCCCGGGGTGCAGCGTGAGGCTGCGCGTCACGACGCCGCCGAGTCGGTGCAGATCCACGAGGCCCCCGCCGTCCCGTCCGGTCCCGAGACATCCCGCGGCGGCGAGCACCGGGAGCGGGAAGACGACGCCGTTCAGGTCGACGGCCAGCGACGGCTTCACCCCGGCCATGTTCGCACCGGCGGGAATCCTTCGGGGGGCGTGGGAAGCATCCGCGGCTCGTCTCCCATCCATCGGTCCCACAGGATGCGTGCGGGGTTGAACACGGGGCCTTCCGAACACGCGCGCAAGTTGTCGAACCCCGAACCGTCCTTGCGGATCACCGGCACCACGCACGTGAAGCACATCCCGACGCCGCACGCCATCTGCTCCTCGACGGCGATCTGCGAGGGGATCTGTCGTTCCGCGCACACGTCGGCGATCTCACGCAACGTGCCACGCCTCGCAGCCGCGTAGATCACTTGCGCGTTGACGCCGTCAACCATCGTCGGGAGCATGTCGACGATGCGGCCGCGTTCGCCGAGCGAGCCATCCTCGGTGACGATGGCGATCGTCTGCGACAGGCGCTTGCCCTCGATCGGCTTGAACACGTGCTCCTGATCCTCGGCGCCGATCAACATATCCACGCGCTTGCCTCGCGACCGCAGCTCCTGCGCCAGGAAGTAGATCGAGGCCGAGCCGTGCCCTTCGGAGATCAGCAGACAGTTGTTCAGCTTCTGCGGATACGCGAACGCCTTGCCCAACGGCCCGATCACGTCGAGGAACTGGTGAGCCTTCGCCTCGGCGAGCCACGACGTTCCCGGGCCGTGCGGATCGAAGACGAACTCGAGCGTCCCGGCCCAGCCCCCGCGCCGGGACGCTTGATGGATCGAGAAATGCCGCCGGAGCATGAACGAGCGATCGTTCGGCATGGCCACGCTTACGAACTGACCAGGGCGGGCTCGATCGGCAACCTCGGGTGCGACGAGCGTGAGCGAGTGGTACGCGCCGAGGCGCTTCGTGTTCAGGATCTCCGCTCTGACGCGCTTCATTGGGCTTGGACCTCGGTCTGTTCGTTGGTCGCGGGGGTGGGGTCGGGGCCGTGGCTCCGCTTGCCATGCCATCCCCTCCCCCGCTCCGCCACGGCCCCGACCCCCGCAAAGGCCAGGCGCTGTTGCTGCGCTGCCACCGCCCTTGCATGCTCGTGGTACTCCTGCAGGCTCTTCGGTTCGGGTGCCTGGTCGCGCATGGCTTCGATACCTCGCAATGCTGCCATCACGCCTTGGACGGTCGTGATGCAAGGGACGCCCATCTTGGCGGCCATGGTGCGGATGAGGTATCCGTCGGTGCGGGGGGCTCGGCCGAAGGGGGTGTTGATGATCATCGCGATCTCGCCTGCGGCGATGCGGTCGACGATGCTCGGGCTTCCTTCGCTCACTTTGGTGACGCGTTCGACAGTGATGCCGGCCCGTTCGAGGACGCCTGCAGTGCCGCGCGTGGCCGCCAGCTGGAAACCCAGCTGATCGAGGCGTTTGGCGGCGAAGACGATCGAGCGCTTGTCGCGGTTGGCGACGGAGATGAAGACGGTTCCGGTTCGCGGGAGGGCCGAGCCGCTCGCCGTGAGGGCTTTGGCGAGGGCCCAGCCCGGGTCGGGGTCGATCCCCATGACCTCGCCGGTGGACTTCATCTCGGGGCCGAGGATCGTATCGACGCCCGGGAAACGGCCGAACGGCAGCACCGCGGCCTTCACCGCCGTGTACGGAAGGTGGCGGTAGTGACCGGGGTCGCCGGGCAGGAGCGCCTCGGCCTCGAGCTCGGCGAGGGTGCGGCCGAGCAACACCATGGTGGCGAGCTTCGCGAGCGGGATCCCGATGACCTTCGACACGAAGGGGACCGTACGCGATGCCCGTGGGTTGGCCTCCAGGACCCAGATCCGCTCGTCCTTCACGGCGAGTTGGAGGTTCATGAGCCCGCGCACGTCGAGCCGGCGAGCGAGCACCGTGGTGATCCGCTCGACCTCGTCGAGCTCTCCGTCCGAGAGGGTCGCCGGCGGGATGGCGCACGACGAATCCCCCGAATGCACGCCGGCCTCCTCGATGTGCTCCATCACCGCGCCGATGAAGACATCGGTGCCGTCGCTGATCGCGTCCACGTCGATCTCGATCGCTCCCTCGAGGAACCGGTCGACCAGCACGGGGTGATCGGGGCCCGCCTCGGCGGCCATGGTCAGGAAGCGCTCGAGCTCCTCTTCGGCGTACACGATCTCCATCGCACGCCCGCCGAGGACATAGCTCGGGCGTACGACCAAGGGGTATCCGATCCTTGCCGCGATCACGCGCGCTTCCTGCAGGGTGCGAGCCTCCCCGTGCGGCGGTGCGGGGATCTGGAGCTCGCGCAGCAGCTCCGCGAACTTGCCTCGGTCCTCGGCCAGGTCGATCGCCTCGGGTCGTGTCCCGAGCACTGGGAAGCCCGCCTGCTCCAACGCGCGCGCGAGCTTGAGCGGCGTCTGTCCTCCCAGCTGCACGATGACGCCGATCGGGCGCTCGACCTCGCACACCGCGAGGACGTCTTCTTCCGATACCGGCTCGAAGTACAAGCGCGAGCTCGTGTCGTAGTCCGTCGATACCGTCTCCGGGTTCGAGTTCACCATCACCGCCTCGTAGCCCGCCTCGCGCACCGCGTAGGCCGCGTGGACGCATGCGTAATCGAACTCGATGCCCTGCCCGATGCGGTTCGGTCCGGCGCCCACGATCACCACTCGGGGTCGCTCAGCTGCTCGGACCTCCGTCTCCTCTTCATAGGTGGAGTAGTGGTACGGCGTCTGTGCCGGGAACTCGCCGGCGCAGGTATCCACGGTCTTGAAGACGGGCACGACCCCGAGTGACGCGCGACGGGCGCGGACCTCGGCCTCCGAGCGCGCGGTGAGCACCGCGATCCGCGCGTCGGACAGCCCCGCCCGCTTGGCCGACCGCAGATCCTCGGCCGTGAGGCCATCGACATCTTTTCCCTGCAGCGCAAGACTTTCCTCGACCACCTCGGCGATCTGATCGACGAACCACGGATCGATCGATGAGGCGGCGGCGACCTCGTCCACTCCATGCCCGGCCCGCAGGGCGCTCTCCACGAGCCGCAGCCGGTCGTGCGTCGGCGTGGACAACCGGCCGATCATCGACGGGTCCTTCAGCTCGCCCTCCCACGCACCGAGGTCGGCACCGTCGCGTTCGAGCGACCTCCATGCCTTTCCGAGCGCCTCCTTGAACGTGCGACCGATCCCCATGACCTCGCCCACCGACTTCATGGTCGAGGTCAGCGTCGGGTCCGCCGCCGAGAACTTCTCGAAGGCGAACCGGGGGATCTTCACGACGACGTAATCGAGCGTGGGCTCGAACGCGGCCGGCGTCACGCCGGTGATGTCGTTGGTGATCTCATCGAGCCGGTATCCGACGGCGAGCAGCGCCGCGATCTTCGCGATCGGGAACCCCGTGGCCTTGGAGGCGAGCGCGGAGGAGCGCGACACGCGGGGGTTCATCTCGATCAAGACGATCCGGCCGTCACGGGGGTCCACCGCGAACTGGATGTTCGAGCCGCCGGTCTCGACCCCGATCGCGCGGATGCATGCGAGCGCCATATCGCGCATGACCTGGTACTCGCGGTCGGTCAGCGTCTGCGCGGGCGCCACCGTGATCGAGTCGCCCGTGTGCACACCCATCGGGTCCACGTTCTCGATCGAGCAGATGACGACGGCGTTGTCCGCGCCGTCACGCATCACCTCGAGCTCGAACTCCTTCCACCCGGCCACCGACTCCTCGATGAGCACCTCGTGCGTCGGGCTCTGCTCGAGACTCCGGGAGACGAGCGCCTCGAGCTGCGCCGGGTCGTGGGCGAACCCGCTCCCGCCGCCACCGAGCATGAACGAGGGCCGAACGATCAGGGGGAATCCGATCCGCTCGCCGATCGCGAGGGCCTCGGCGACGGTGTGAGCGGTATCGGCGCGCGGGATCGGCAGGCCGGCGATCTGCATCGCCTTCTGGAAGCCGCTGCGGTCCTCGGCGCGGTGGATCGCCTCGATGCCTGCGCCGATGAGGCGGACGCCCAGCCGGTCCAGATCGCCCGAAGCGGCGAGAACGACAGCGACGTTGAGCGCGGTCTGGCCTCCGAGCGTCGGCAGCAGCGCGTCGGGGCGCTCGCGCTCGATCACCGACAGCACCGACTCGGCCGTGAGCGGCTCGATGTACGTTCGGTCGGCGAACTCCGGGTCGGTCATGATCGTGGCCGGGTTCGAGTTCACGAGCGAGAGGTGGAATCCCTCGCGCAGCAACACCTGGCACGCTTGTGTCCCCGAGTAGTCGAACTCGCAGGCCTGACCGATGACGATCGGGCCCGAGCCCACGACCAAGATCCGCTCGATGTCGGTGCGCCTCGGCATCAGGCTGCCATCAGCTCCCGGAACGTCCGGAACAAGAAACGCGAGTCGTGGGGACCCGGCGCCGCCTCGGGGTGGTACTGCACCGAGAACGCCGGCACGTCGAGGCACCGAAACCCCTCGAGCGTCCCGTCGTTGAGGTTCCAGTGCGTGAGCTCGAGGCCACCGGCCGGGGTCTCCGCGCGGTCCCCCTCGCGAGGCCATCCGTCCGGGTCCACGGCGAACCCGTGATTGTGGCTCGTCACCTCCACCCGGCCGGTGAGCGTGTTCCGCACCGGCTGGTTCACGCCGCGGTGGCCGAACCTCATCTTGAACGTCCTGCCGCCGAGCGCCAGAGCGAGCAGCTGGTGCCCGAGGCAGATCCCGAAGACGGGGAGCGTGCCGAGAAGGCTCCGCGCGGCGTCGATCCCGTACGTGGTGGCCGCCGGGTCGCCGGGGCCGTTCGACAAGAACACGCCGTCGTATCCACCCTGGAGCACGTCCGCGGCCGGAGTCGTCGCGGGCACGACCGTCGTCTCGCAGCCGGCATCGGCCAGCAGCCGCAGGATGTTGCGCTTCATGCCGAAGTCGTACGCGGCGACGCGGAAGACGGAACTGGCGCTCGAGTTCACCTCCCCCACGAGGGTTCGAGCCTCGTACGGCTGGGCGGTCGAGGCGCTCCTCGCGAGGTCGGCGCCCTGCATGCCCGAGGTCTCGCGCACGCGGGCGAGGAGCGACGCGGGGTCGAGGTCCTGCGTCGAGACCGCGCACCTCATCGCCCCCGCCTCGCGCAGGCGAAGTGTGAGGCGCCGCGTGTCGATGCCCTCGATCCCGACGACGTTCGCCTCGGCGAGCTCCTCTGCCAACGTCCGCCGGCTCCGCCACGACGAGGCGCGTCGTGAGGCCTCGCGCACCGCGAACCCGGCCACCTGTACGCGCACCGACTCGGGGTCCTCGAGGTTGGTGCCGACGTTGCCCTGGTGGGGGGACGTCATCGTGACGATCTGACCTGCGTACGAGGGGTCGGTGAGGACCTCCTGGTAGCCGCTCATCGCCGTGTTGAAAACCGCCTCCCCGAACGTTTCCCCCGGTGCCCCGAACGAAGTGCCTCGGAACACCGAGCCGTCCTCGAGACTGAGGATCGCCGGGGCTCCGCGGGTCACATGCGCCTCTCGGGACTCATCGCTGCGGCTTCCCGTCGGCCACGACGAGCTCGCCACGAAGCACCGTGTACAGGACCCGGCCGCGCAGCCTGGATCCGAGGAACGCCGAGTTCCGGCTGCGTGAGACGAACGGCGTCTCGACCGTCCACTCGGCCGACGGATCGAACGCGACGAGGTTCGCCGGCCGCCCGGGCTCGACCGGGCCGCCGTGCTCGGCCGCGCCGAGGATCCGCGCCGGCCGGACCGACATGGCCTCGACCGCGCGCGAGAGCGAGATGCGCCCGGGCTCCACGAGATGCGTCAGGATCGCGGCGAGTGCGGTCTCGAGACCGATCGTGCCGGGTGGTGACCGGTCGAACTCGGCTTCCTTCTCCTCCACCGCGTGGGGTGCGTGATCGGTGGCGACCGCGTCGATCGTCCCGTCCACCACCGCGGCCCGCAGCGCCTCGCGATCTTCCGGGGAACGCAGCGGCGGGTTCACCTTGAAGTTCGTGTCGTACGTGATCAGGTCCTCGTCGCTGAACACGAGGTGATGCGGGGTGACTTCCGCGGTCACCCGCAGACCCTCGGCCTTGGCCCGCCGCACCATCTCGATCGAACCGGCGCTCGAGAGGTGACACAGGTGCAAACGACCTCCGGTCAGCCTCGCGATCGCCAGGTCACGGGCGACGATGACCTCCTCGGCTTCCCGGGGCTGTCCAGCGAGGCCGAGCGAGTACGAATGCAGGCCCTCGTGCATCTGGCCGCCCTCGGCCAGCGCGGCGTCCTCGCAGTGCTCCGCGAGCACCACGTCCTCGAACGCCTTCGCGTAGGTGAGGGCGTTGCGCAAGACGCGCGCGTCCGGTACGCAGCGCCCGTCGTCGCTGAACATCCGGACACCGGCCTCCACCATCTCCCCGAGCTCGGCCATCTCCTCGCCGGCGAGGCCCCGCGTGATCGCACCCACCGGGAAGACGTCGCAGAGTCCCGCCGTGGCCGCGAGATCTCGAACCTCGTGGATCACCGCGGCGTTGTCTGCGACCGGATCGGTATTCGCCATCGGCGCGACCGCCGTGAACCCTCCGGCGGCGGCGGCCCTCGTGCCGGTCTCGACGGTCTCCTTGTGCTCGAACCCCGGCTCGCGCAGATGCGTGTGCATATCGACCAGACCCGGCCCGAGGACCAGCCCGTCCCCGTCCACGACCGAGGCGCCCGCAGTCATCGCGTCGGTGCCGACGGCCGAGATCCGTTGGCCCTGGGTGGCGACATCGGTGGTCTCGTCGCGCCCTGAGGCCGGGTCGACGATCCGGACGGCGCGGAAGACGATGCGCCGCTCAGACATCGGCGCTCGCCTCCTCGACCCCTGTGCCTCCGAGCAGCAGGTACAGGAGCGACATCCGCACGGCGATGCCGTTCGTCACCTGCTCCTCGATGACGGACTGGGGCAGGTCGGCTACGTCGGAGTCGATCTCGACCCCCCGGTTCATCGGACCGGGATGCATGATGAGCGAGCCTTCCGGCAGCATCCCCACACGAGCGTTCGTCAGGCCGAACAAGCGCGAGTACTCGCGGACGCTCGGGAAGTACTGCTGGCGCTGTCGCTCGCGCTGCACGCGGAGCATGTAACAGACGTCGAGCTTGGGGAGCACGCCGTCGATGTCGTAGCTCACCTGCACACCCCACGAGGGCGCCTCGGGCGGGATGAGCGTCGGCGGTCCCACGAGCGTCACCTCGGCACCCATCTTCACGAGCCCGAAGCTGAGGCTGCGAGCCACTCGCGAGTGCAGCACATCACCCACGATGGCGACCCGCAGACCCTCGATCTTGCCGAGCCGCTCCCGCATCGTGTACATGTCGAGGAGCGCCTGGGTCGGGTGCTCGTGGGTGCCGTCGCCGGCGTTCAGCACGCTCCCCTTCACCCACTTCGTGAGCGTGAAGGGCGCACCGCTCGAAGAGTGGCGGATCACGATCGCGTCCGCCCCCATCGCTTGCAGGGTGAGAGCCGTGTCCTTCAAACTCTCGCCCTTGCTCACGCTCGAGCCGCTCGTCGTGAAATTGATGACGTCGGCGGACAAACGCTTCGCGGCCAGCTCGAACGATATGCGCGTACGCGTCGAGTTCTCGTAGAACAGATTCACGATGGTGCGCCCCCGGAGCGCGGGGACCTTCTTGATCACCCGGGTCCCCACCTCGCGGAAGGACTCGGCCGTGTCGAGGATCCGCACGATGTCCACTGCGGACACGTCGTGGATCGACAGCAAGTGTCGGTTCACCGTTCGTCTCCTTTCGCGGCGTTCCCGGCCGGTGAACGCGGTGGGGCTCCGCGCTCCTCCAGGACGACGGCATCTTCACCGTCGAGCTCGGCGAGCATCACCCGCACGTCTTCATCCTTGCGGGTCGGGACGTTCTTGCCGACGTAGTCGGGGCGGATCGGCAGCTCGCGGTGACCACGGTCGACGAGCACCGCGAGCTGGATCGCCGTTGGTCGCCCGAAATCCACGAGTGCATCCATCGCGGCGCGGATCGTGCGCCCGGTAAAGAGCACGTCGTCGACGAGCACCACCGTCCGGCCGTTGATGTCGAACCCGATCCGGGTCTCGTGCACCTCCGGGGCTTCGGCTCGCATGCCGATGTCGTCCCGGTAGAACGTGATGTCGAGGGCCCCGACCGGCACCCGCTCGCCCTCGATACGCTCGATCTCGGCCGCCAGACGCCGGGCGAGATCGTCCCCGCGGCTCGCGATGCCCACGAGCGCGACCTCCCCGGCTCCTTTGTTGCGCTCGAGGATCTCGTGCGCGATGCGGGTCACCGAGCGCCGGATCTCCGCTCCGTCCAGGAGCCGGGCCTTCGTCTCGCCCACTACGACGGAACGCCCGACCGCACGTGCGGCAGGGCGCCCAGGGTGTGCCTCATCTTCGCGCTCCCTTCCCGGCCTCTCGGGACCGGACTTAAAGGGGAAGAACTCCGACCAGCAGGATACGCGGCGAAGGCCCAGTCATTCAACCACCCGCTCGGGGGGTTCGTCGCCAATCGGGGCATCAGGGCCTAGACTGTCGGACACGTTCCCCAGGAAGGTGGGATCCGATGAGCTTTGGCCCCGAATGGTTCGTCGTCCTTGGAGTGATCGTGCTGCTCTTCGGCGCGAAGAAGCTCCCCGAGCTCGCCCGTTCACTCGGGAGGTCGACGAGCGAGTTCAAGCAAGGCATGAAGGACGGCACTGAGGCCCCGGATCAACCGCCGCAGGAGTCTCCTCCGGCCTCGGCCCAGATGCAGCCGCCGCCCCCGCAACCCCCGGTTCAGCCCCCGGCCGCAGGGACCACCGGCTCTTCACAGAACTAGCCCGGATCCTCGGTCTCGCCGCTCCGGCGCGCGATCTGACCGAGCACGCCGTTCACGAACCGGCCCGAATCCTCGGTCGAGAGCTCCTTCGCCGTCGCGACGGCTTCATCGATCGCGACGGCGGTGGGGACATCGTTGCGGTGCAGGATCTCATACGCGGCCACGCGCAGGATCGTGCGGTCGAGCGAGGCCAAGCGATCGATCGTCCACCCGTCGGCGGCGCCGCCGATCAACTGATCGAGCTCAGCGATGTACTCCCCCACCCCCTGCACGAGCTCGGCCGCGAACACGGATACCCGCTCGCCTGCAGCCTCCCACTCGTTCAACACCTCGAGTGGGTCGCGCCCGGTCACGTCGGATTGGTACACGATGTCGACGGCCTGGCGCCGGCCTTGCCTGCGCGAGGCCACGGCGGATTACTTCACCCGCTCCATGTACTGACCTGAGCGGGTATCGACCTTGATCTTCTCGCCCTCTTCCACGAAGAGCGGAACCTGGACGACGATGCCGGTCTCGAGCTTGGCGGGCTTCAGCGCCGAGGTGCGCGTGTCCCCTTTGACGCCAGGGTCGGTCTCGACGACGGTCAGCACGATCGACGGCGGCAGATCGACGGCGATCGGGATCCCTTCGTGCATCGCGACCTGCGCGCTCGATCCCTCTGCCAGGAACCCGACCGCGTCGCCGAGCAACGCGACCGGCACGGGGATCTGCTCGTAGGACTCGAGGTCCATGAACGTGAGGTGATCGGCGTCTCGGTACAGGTACTGCATGTCCTTGCGCTCGACGATCGCGAGCCCGACCTTCACCCCGGCATTGAACGTCTTCTCTTGGACGCCACCCGTCTTCAGGTTGCGGAGCTTCGTCCGCACGAAGGCCCCTCCTTTGCCGGGCTTGACGTGCTGGAACTCGACCACCTGGAACAGCGTGCCATCCAGATCGAGCGTCATGCCGTTCTTCAGCTCGTTCGTCGACACGCTCATGAGGGCCGGAGCTCCTTGCTCGATCGCGGGATCGGTCGACGTCCGTCGGCGGTCACCTCGACCATGTCCTCGATGCGGACGCCCCCGAGTCCCGGAATGTACACGCCGGGCTCGATCGTGACGACCATGCCCGGCTCGAGCACCTCGTCGAGGTCCCATCGCAGGAACGGCGCTTCGTGGATCTCCAGACCGACGCCGTGGCCGAGGCCGTGCGGGAAGCTCGACCCGTACCCCGCCTCCTCGATGACCGAGCGCGCAGCGCCGTCGACCTCGGCCACGCTCGCGCCCGGACGAACGGCCGCGATCCCCGCGCCCTGGGCCGCCGCGACGACATCGCGGATCTCGCACAGCCGTGGACCGGGATCCCCGAAGGCCACCGTGCGGGTCATGTCGGAGTGGTACCCGGCCGCGAGCGCTCCGAAGTCGACCTTCACCACGTCGCCATGCCGGAGCGGACGGTCGGTGGGATGGTGATGCGGCTCGGCGGCGTGCTCCCCGAACGCGGCGATCGTATCGAACGCCGTATCGTCAGCACCCGCGCGGCGCATCGCGAGCTCGAGGTCGAGGGCAAGCTCCCGCTCGGTGATCCCCGCGCGGAGACCGTCACCCAGGATCACCTGTTCGAACGCGACGTCCGCACACCCTTGGGCGGCATCGATCAAGGCGATCTCGTCCTCGTCCTTGCGGCGACGGAGCTCCTCCACCGCCCCGTCGACCGGGATGAGCTCCGCCGCCCCTTCGACAGCATCACGCAACCGCTCCCACTGGCGGTACGTGACGCCGCCGGACTCGAACCCCAACCGCCGAACCTGGAGCTGGGAGACCGCCTCCGCCACGGGCGGGGATCCGTCGAGATAGATCCGGCGATCGAGGTCGGCCACCTCGTGGCGGGACTGCTCCTCGTAGCGCCCATCGGTGAAGAACATGCTGCCCACGCCGCCCACGAGCGTTTGCGCGTTCGAGCCCGTGAACCCCGTGAGGTACCGAACGTTCGGCCGACGCGTGACGTAGAGCGCGTCCAGGTCGAGCTCGGCCACCCGATCGGCGAGCCCCGCGCGCCTCAGCGCGTGATCCACGGGAGCGCCTCCAAGGCGAGGTGGTAGCCCCCGGCACCCGCGCCCACGATCGTCGCCCGGCACACCGCCGAGATGACCGAGTGCCGCCGGAACTCCTCCCGCGCGTAGATGTTCGTCATATGGACCTCGATCACGGGCAGGCCACATGCCTCGATCGCATCGCGCAGGGCGATCGAGTAATGGGAGAGCGCGCCGGGGTTCGCGACGACGGCCTCGAAACCCTCCTCGCGCGCCCCCCCGAACCCGCCGAGGAGATCGGCCTCATGATCGGATTGACGCCACGCGACCTCATGCCCGAGGGTCCCGGCTCGCTCGGCGACCTCGCCCATGATCTCGGCCAAGGTCTGCGAGCCGTAGAGCTCCGGATCGCGCGTCCCGAGCGCTCCGAGGTTGGGCCCGAACAAGAAGAGCACCTTCATCCGTCGGCCCCCATCTCCTTCAGGCTCGCGCGGAGGACGTCCTCGGCCACGCCCTCCACGACACGAGGGCGACCGACATCCTCGAGGAGCACGAATCGCAACCCGCCCGCGTACTTCTTGTCCAGGCGCATCGCCGCGAGCACGTCATCCGCCACGGGCAATCGACCCTCGGGCTCGAGGCCGAGCGAGGCGAGCAGGCGCACGTGGCGCGCGACGAGACCACCGGGCGCGAGCTCCAATGCCTCGGCCAGGCGCGCGGCGAAGACCATGCCGATCGCGACGGCCTCGCCGTGAGACCGCCCCGCGAAGGCCTCGAGCCGCTCGAGCGCGTGGGCGAGCGTGTGGCCGTAGTTGAGGATCAGCCGGCCGCCGCGATCGCGCTCGTCGATCGAGACGACGCCGGCCTTCGCTCGCACGCATCGGGCCACGAGCTCCTCCATGACGCCCGGCTCGCGAGCCAGGATCCGCGAGAGCTCGTGCTCGATCACCCCAAGCAGCTCCGGGTCCACGGTGAGCGCGTATTTCGCGACCTCGGCCATCCCCGAGCGGAACTCGCGGTCGGGCAGCGTCGTCAGGGTCGAAACGTCGGCGAGCACCGCGACCGGCTGGTGGAAAGCTCCGACCAGATTCTTGCCTTCCGGCAGGTTCACCGCGGTCTTGCCGCCGATCGACGCATCGACCTGTGCGGTCAGCGTCGTCGGCACCTGGACGAACGGCACACCCCGCATGTACGTGGCGGCGACGAACCCCGCGAGATCGCCGACCGCCCCCCCGCCCAGTGCGACGACCACATCGTCGCGGTGAGCCTCCTGGGTCGCGAGCTGCCGTTGGAGGGCGGACATGGTCTGCATCGACTTCGCTGCCTCACCCTCGGGCACCCCGAGGTGCACGATACGAAGGGCGCGCGGCTCAAGCCCGCGCGTGAGCGGGCCCAGGTACAGTGCGGCGACCGTCGGGTCGGCGACCACGAACGCGGTCTCGGCTCTCGGGAGGTCGGGCAGATGATCGCCGGCGCGCTCGAGGAGCTCGACGCCGATCGCGGCGTCGTATCGATGTCCCGGGACCTCGACCGTCACGCGGACCAACGCAGGAGCTCTTTCTCGATCGCGGCGGCCACCTCGGCGACGGAGCCGCTGCCGTCGACGACGTGCGCGGCGAACTCGCGGTAGAGCGGCTCGCGTGCTCGGAACAGCCGCTCGAGATCGCCGTCGTGCTGGATGAGCGGTCGATCGGCCGCCGGTGGTACCCGGGCGGCGAGCACCTCGAGCGGCACCGAGAGGAACACCACCTCACCGGTCGCACGCAGCGTGACGCGGTTCGCGGGCTCGAGCACCACGCCGCCACCACACGAGACGACAGACGGATCCCGCTGGGCGGCATCGACGAGCGCTGCTGCCTCGCGCGCTCGGAAGCCCGCCTCTCCCTCCTCGGCGAAGATCTCGGGCACCGAGCGGCCGGCCGCGCGCTGGATCTCGGCATCGAGCTCGATGAACGGCACCCCGAGCCGTCCGGCGAGCTCGGGTCCGACGGTCGACTTTCCAGAGCCCGGCATCCCGACGAGGTAAACGATCACGGGAGTTCGAGCCCCGCGAGGTACCCGTCGAGGTTGCGCCGCGATTCAGGCAGCGAGTCGCCGCCGAACTTCTCGAGCGCCGCCTGAGCGAGCACGAACGCGACCGCCGCCTCGCCGACGACGGCGCCGGCCGGCACCGCGCACACGTCGGTGCGCTGCTTGATCGCGACGTCGGGTGCGCCGGTGCGAAGGTCCACCGTCGCGAGTGGCTTCGGCACCGTCGAGAACGGCTTCATCGCCGCCCGCACTCGGATCGGTTGGCCGGTGCTCATCCCGCCCTCGATGCCGCCGGCCCGCGCTGTGGTGCGCTGCAAACGTCCACCGGAGGTGATGATCTCGTCGTGGGCCTTCGAACCGAGCCGCGCGGCTGAAGAGAACCCGTCGCCGATCTCGACACCCTTCACGGACTGGATGCTCATGAGCGACTGCGCGAGCCGCCCGTCGAGCTTGCGGTCGTAGTGCACGTGCGACCCGAGACCCGGCGGGCATCCGTACGCGAGGACCTCGAACACGCCTCCGATCGTGTCGCGGTCCTTGCGGACAACGTCGATCTCAGCAACCATGCGCGCGCTCCCGTCCTCGTCGAAGCACCGGACCGGTGACGCGTCCACGGCGTCGAGGTCCTCGGGAAGCGGGACGCGGCTGCCTCGCACGGCCACCCGGCCGATCCGCACGACGTGCGAGACCACGTGGATCCCGAGCTCTGCCAGGAACGACTTACACAGGGATCCGAGGGCAACGCGCATCGCCGTCTCGCGAGCGCTCGCGCGCTCGAGCACGTTTCGGACGTCGTCGAAGCCGTACTTCTGCACTCCGGGCAGGTCGGCGTGTCCCGGCCGAGGCTTCGTGAGCCGATCGGCCGCGGGCGTTTCGCCCTCGACGCCCATGAGGCTTTGGTACTTGTCCTCCCACTCGGCGTTCTCGATCGTCAGGGCGATCGGGCTGCCGAGCGTGCGACCGTGCCGGACGCCGGACACGATCTGCAGCCGGTCGGCTTCGAGCTTCTGACGGCCGCTGCGACCGTACCCGTGGCGCCGGCGCGCCAGCTCACCCGAGATCTCCTTCGGCGACACGGGGACGGCGGCCGGCAGGCCTTCCAGCACTCCCACGAGCGCTCGGCCGTGCGATTCACCCGCCGTGAGCAGCCGCAACATGACCCCATGATAGGTGACGCCTCAGGCCGCCCCGGACGTCGAGAGCTGAACCGCTCGGTGAGATGGTGAGGGCGGCCCCGCGATAACGGGGCCGCCCTCGGACCGACGACCGCTCCCCCCGAGCGCTGCCGCCGGTCGTCCTTGTCAGCTCTTGCGCAGGCAGAGCTCGAAACCCTGATCACCGAAGAGGAAGCTGGCGCACGTGCCGTCGATGCTGACGAGCTCGAAACTATCGTCGAAGGTCGCTCCTACCTCCACGGTCCAGACACGGTGGTCGACCGCGACCCTGGCTTTCGTCTTCTCGTTGAACACGTCTTGCAGGACCACGTCGTGCCCTCCGATGTGCGTTTGGTCCCCCGGGGTGGGAGGCGGCTTCGTCGGCGGCGGTGTCGTCGGAGGCGGCGTGGTGGCAGGCGGTGTCGTCGGAGGCGGCGTGGTGCCCGGCGGAGTCGTGCCCGGCGGTGTCGAGCCGGTCCCCGACGGAACGGGGCTGACGCTGCCGCTCGGGATCGCACTGGCGGCCTGAAACAGTGGCGGGATCGAGAAGGGGTCCCGAGCCCCGGCCAGGACCACGGGCGGCAGCGTCTCGCGGGGCGTAGGGCTTGGCGACACCGTGGGTGTCGCGATCGGCGGGGGAACGCCACCGATGGGCCCGGGGAGCGTGGCGGTCTCCTCGCCTCCACCCTTCAGCACGAACAGGTAAAAGAGCAAGAGGAGGGCGGCGGCGAGTACGTAGATCAACTTCTTGTCGCGGCTGGTGAGCTGCATCGTCAGGCTCCCGGCGTCGCGGACGGGCTTTCCGTCGGCGACGGGATCTCGGGCGACGGGCTCTCCGTCGGCGTCGGGCTCACGGTCGGCAGGATCACCGGAGCGGTTCCTTGGGTCGGTCCGGGCAGCGATCCCGGCCCGGCGCTGGTATCGGTCGTGAAGAACTCCACCTGCAACTGCATCTGGAGTTGGCCGGCGCCACCGGTCGTTTCGGTCCCCGACGCGGCGAGTGAGATCGACGTCACCTTCGCGGCGCGACGGAGGGTCTCGAGCCGATGGAGGAACTCCTCGAGCGAGAAGTAGGACCCCGTCACAACGATCCCGCTCCCGAGCGTGGAGAACGTCGCCGAGGCGTCGGTGACGGGGGTCCCCGGCGAGAATGAGAAGAAGTCCACCGCGGAGAGGTTCGCGACATCCCGGAGCTGACGGAAAAGGCCGGGAAGGTCGGCGGTCGACGGGATCTGCTTCTGGATCTTGTCGATCTGCTTCTGCGCCACGGGCGCGGCCGCCTGAGCGTCCTGAAGGACCTTCAGCTGCGTCTGGAGGGTGGCCTCCTCGCTCTGCGCGGTCAACAGGTCGTCGTGCGCCTTGCCGACCTCACTCTTCTTCGGCAGAACGATGAGCACCGCTGCGAGCAGGACGATGACGCCGGACACGACCGCGGCGATCAGCGGGCCTCGCCGGTTCACTTGGCCCCACCCCGTCCGCGCACGGTGGCGGCGTCCGCCGTGAAATCGATCCCGCTATCGAACGTGTAGATGCCGGTGTCCGCACTCTGTTCCTGCGCACTGTTCACCCACGGGTTGACCCACCCCTTGATCTCCTCGAGCGTGGTGAG
This sequence comes from Actinomycetota bacterium, assembly GCA_040005555.1. GTDB lineage: Bacteria > Actinomycetota > UBA4738 > UBA4738 > HRBIN12 > JBDTYT01. The sequence goes on from JBDTYT010000020.1 coordinate 21,671, forward strand.
CCATGAGGCGATCGTCTCGGTCTGCTTGGCCACTCCGGAGAACGTCATCGTGCCGATGAGGCTCGTCGAGCCCGCCGACGTCCCGGTCGCGCCGATGACGGCGCCGGTCGGCGCCGTCATCGAGCCGGTGAGGGAGGTCAGATACGCGGTGTCGGGGATCACCCTCGAAACGTCGAGCAGCACGCCCGACCACGAGACCTCGTTGAGGAACAGCGTGTCTTTCAGCTGCTTCTTCGCCTCGAGTTGCTGTTGGAGGTCCGCGTAAGGTTGGAGCTCCGAGATCTGCTGCTGCAGGGTCGCGTTCGACGTCCGCACCTGATCCAGGTCGCTCTGCGCACTCGACAGCTGGCCCGTCTGGAGGAAGTAGAAGACGCCCAGGAGCACCAGCACCGCCACGCCGCCCAGGGCGACCAGTGCCGTCTGCCGGCGGATCGCTTGCTGCTCGCGAAGCTCGGGAGGCAGAAGGTTGACGCTGGTCACAACCGCCCCCGATCCGAGATCGCGAGGCCCACGGGAACGGCGAGGACCGGCTCGGCTTCCTCGAGGATCTCCTGATCGAGGTCGAGTTCGGAGCGCGCGTGTTCGAACACGTGGCCACGGTCGACCGCCACCGGGATCTTCTGGCGGAGCAGGTCGATGAACCCCTCGAGCTTCGAGCCGCCGCCCGTCACGAGCACCTTCGAGATCCTCGCGCCGGGCACCTGGGCCGCGTAGAACTCCAGCGACGAGCGGATCTCGTCGACGAAGCTCCCTGCGCGCTGGATCGCCACCCGGCGCACGTCCGCCATGTCCGGTAGGTCGGGGATGTCGTGCGGCTCTTCGCCACGCTTCAGCTGCTCGGCGACATCCTCCTCGATGCCGAGACCTCGGGCGATCGCGAGGGTCACGTCACGCCCGCCGGAGGGAAGGATGCGGACGAAGCGCGTAACCCCCCGGGCGTGGACGCAGATCGAGGTGACGTGGCCCCCGACCTCGACGACGGCCTCGTCGCCCTGCGTCTCCTCCAGGTCGAGGCCCTCATCACCAGTCCCGACCGCTCGGATCAGCGCGAACGGCGTGAGGTCGATGCCGACCGGCTCCAGCTTCGCGGCCGTCACCGCCTCGACGAGCGCCCCGATCATCCCCTTATGAGCCGCGACGAGCAGCAGCCGCAGCATCCGACGGCCGCCCTGCTCCATCTCGCCGAGCGGGTCGAAGTCCAAGACGGCTTCGTCGACGGACATCGGGATGAACTCCTGCACCTGGAACCCGAGCGAAGCTCGAAGCTCCTTCTCAGGGAGCCAGGGGAGGGCGATCTCGCGAACCACGACCCGCTGGTTGCCGACCCCGAGGTACACGCGCTT
>JBDTYT010000021.1:0-22786 GCA_040005555.1 Actinomycetota bacterium
GACGAGCCCGACCACCGTCGTTTCGGCTACGGGGCATGCACGGTCACGGGTTCGGATTTCGAGATCCTGGTGGATCTCGGGGCCGACACGCACAAAGAAGTCGTCCGCACCGCGAAGGTCGACCTCGGGAGTGTGACCGGGGTGCTCCGCCCGCTCCGCATCGCGACGGCCTTCCTGCCGGGGAACGCGAAACGCCCCGGGAACCCGGACGAGTTCTAGGTCGGCGGTGAGCTCCGGGTCCTCGTCCGGAACCGGAGTGATCCGCGACGAGCGCAAGCTCGTTTCGATCCTGTTCGTCGATCTCACCGGGTACACGGCGCTCTCGGCCCGGCTGGATCCCGAGGAGATCTACCGGTTCCTGCGGCCCGGACTCATCGCCTTGCAACGCATCGTGGAGGATCACGGCGGGACCGTCCCGCAGATCATGGGCGACGGGTTCATGGCCGTGTTCGGCGTCCCGACGACCCACGAAGATGATGCCGAGCGCGCCGTCCGTGCGGCGATCGCCGTGCGCGAGCACGTCGCCAACCTGAACGCACGACGCGGGCGGATCCGTTTCCCCGACGTGCATGCGGGGGTCAACTCCGGCGAGGTCATGGTCGTGCCGTCCGAGGAAGCAGCGGGGTTCGCCGTGATCGGGGACACCGTGAATACCGCCTCTCGTCTGGCCGATCTGGCGTCGGCGGGCAAGCTCCTCGTCGAGGAGCGCACGAGGGATCGCACCGCGCACGCGGTTCGGTACGGCCCGAAGCGAGCGCTCAAGGCGAAAGGCAAACCCGATCCGGTCACCGCGTACGAGGCGCTCGGAGCGCGGAGCGGAAGGTCCGTCGGCCGTCGGCTGTCCTCGAGGGTGTTCGTCGATCGTCGAGACGTGATGGAGCGCATCCGCGAGGAGGTGCGCGCCGCCGAGCGCGGCAGCGGATCGCGGATCCTGTTGTTCGTTGGCGAGCCCGGGATCGGGAAGTCGCGCCTCGCCAGCGAGGTGCGGAAACTCCGCATGGGCACGGTGTTGATCGGCCGCTGCCCGGCGTTCGGAGACCAGCTCCCGCTCCACGCGCTCGCCGAGGCCCTGGCCGCCGGCCTCGGGGTCGCGCCGGGAGCCCCGCCGGCAACGGTGGACGCCGCGGTGCGCCGGCTCCGGTCCTCGGTCCCGACCGCGGAGCGATCGGCGTTCTCGCGCGACGTGCGGCTGCTGTTCGGGTCCGAACGGGTGCCGAGGGGACAGGCTCGCGGCTCGGTGCACGACGCGGGGCGCGCGGCCCGGGTCGTCCTCGAAACGCTCGCGCGCCGTCGTCCGGTCATCGTGATCCTCGACGATCTCCACTGGGCGGACGCTGCTCTCGTGGACCTGCTGCGCGAGGTTCAGCGTGCCCCGTGGCCGACGCCGATCCTCTTCCTCGCGCTGAGTCGGCCGACGCCGGCGCTGAAGGGCCTGCCCCGCAAGGTGCTCGGACTGCTTGGGCGCGACGACATGCGACAGTTGGCCCGCGGCGTCCTCGGCCAGGCGGTCGAGGACCGGGTGCTCATCGAGCCGCTCTCTCGCGCCGACGGGAACCCCCTGTTCCTCGAGGAGACGCTCGACATGCTCATCGAGGCGGGCTCGCTCGCCGAGCGAGACGGTACGTGGTCGGTGCAGGACCCTGAACGTTTTCGTCGGGTTCCGTCGACGATCCGTCTGCTGATCTCGGCTCGGCTCGATGGGTTGCCCGAAGCGGAGAAGCGCCTCCTCCAGGAGGCGGCCGTGGCGGGCGACGTGGTCTGGGACCAGATGTTGGAGGAGATGCAGCGTTCGACGGGGTCCGGGGAGGCCGCCGACGTTCGTGGGTCGCTCGCCTCGCTCGAGGCCAGAGGTCTCCTCGTGTGTCGCGAACGCAGCGTCGTGGCGGGCGCCGGAGAGTACGAGTTCAAACACGTCCTGATCCGCGAGGTGGCGTACGAATCGTTGCCGCGCGCCGATCGAGCGCTTCATCACGTGCTCGCGGCCGAGTGGCTCGGCCGCCAGTCCGGTCGGATCTCCGAGGAGCAGATGGCGTCGCTCGCGAGTCACTACGAGCGCGCGTGGGAGCTCGGCAGCTCGCGCACGGGATCCGCCCCCGAGCCGCGGATCGCCGCGTCAGCGATCGAGCATCTCCACCGGCTCGCCGATCGCACGTTCGCGTATCAAGCGCGAGCTGCCGAGGCGATCTACGCGCGGGCGCTCGCCGTCGCGCGAAGCGCCGGAGACGCGGTGATCGAGCCGCGCACCACCGCCACGGTGCTCATCGGTCACGCGGAGAGCCTGATCGAGATGGGGCGGCACCGCGAGGCGGTCGCCGATGCCGCCGAGGCTCGCACGACCGCTGAGGGATTGGGCGATCGGCGCCTGTTGGCTCGGGCGCTCCTCGCGCAGGGGCGCTCGGAGTCCGATCTCGGTCGCATGAAGCGTGCGCGCGACGGGCTCGTCCGGGCCGAGCGTCTCTTCAGCGCCGAGGGAGATGTCCGGGGGCAGGCGTGGGCCCGTCACCGGATCTCGGAGACGTGGGGCGCGGCGGACTACGGGCGCGAGCTCGACGACCTGCGTGCGTCCTACCGGCTCTTCGCGAGCGCGCGTGACCGTTGGGGGCAATCGGTCGCCGCATCCGATCTCGCGTACCTGCTGACTACGGACGGCGGTCCCGAGTTCGAACGCTGGTACCGGCGCGCGCTGCAGCTGGCCAACGATGAGGGGGACCTCCGATCGCGCGCCTCGCTCGGTCGTACGGCTGGGTACGTCGCGTTCTACCGGGGGGAGTACGACGAGGCGATCCGGGCGATGGAAGACGCGCAACCGCTCGCGGAGCAAGCCGGCGATCGGTACGCAGAGGCGGACGCCCTGCTCATCCGCGCCATGAGCGAATCGCTCACCGGATCGCCGAGCGCCGCGCATACGCTCGCTGAGGATCTCCAGCGGATCGCGCGCGACGTACAGTCGGTGCGCCTGCGCGCGCTCGCGATGCTCCCCGGGGCGAGGGCCGCCATGCGGCTCGGTGATCCGCTGCTCGCGGAGCGCCGGCTCCGAGCGGCCATGCGCTTGGTCCAGCAACGACGGATGGTGGTGATCGGACCGGAGGTCAACGTCGTGCGCGCGTGGACGTCGCTGGATCGGGGCGCCTTCGCGGAGGTCGGCAGCGTCGCAGCGCGTGTCTCCGCCGGGGCTCGCCGGAACCGCTGGCCCCTGTGGGAGGCGCTCGGACCCCTGCTGCGCGGCCGCTCCCTGCTCGGCCGCGGTCGGAGCATCGAGGCCGAGCGCCACCTCAGCCTCGCGGCGAGCTCCGCGGCCGCGGCGGGAGCGACCGGGACGTACGCGCTCGCGACGCTGCTCGTCGACGAGTGTCAGGCGATCGCCGGCCGGGCCCGAGCCGGTCGATCTCGACCTTCCGGCGGATCGGAGCGTGAGGCGATCGCCCACGAGGTCCGCGGGCTCGTCGCGCTCCGAGGGGGAAGGATGGACCGGGCGTCCGACGCATTCGCTGCGGCCGTCGACCGCTGGGACCTCCTCGGCACGACCGCCTGGCTCGCCCGAGCCCTCGCGCTCCAGGCGCACGCGGCGCGGGCTCGCGGCGATCATCGGGCCACGGCTGCCTTGGACCGGCGCGCGGCCCGCGTCCTCGACACCTTGCGGACGCCCGCGCGTGAGCGTGGGGCGCTCCTGCGGCCCCTCGGGGTCCTCGAGCCAGCCGGGCCTCGCTAGGCCACGAGCTGGTTGAGCCGCTTCGTGAGCTCGTCCTCGGGGAGCGCCCCCGACCAATGGGCCACCTGGGCGCCGCCCCGGTCGTAGAAGATCGTGACCGGCTGGCCGATGAGGCCGAGGCCGTCGCGGATCCCGCCGGTGTCGTCGTAGAGGCTCGGGTAGGTCCAACCGTACTTCGCCATGAACCGCCGGGCCGAGTCACGGGCGTCGAGGATGTCGATGCCGATGAACTGCACCCGGGCCCCGTAGGTCTTCGCGGCGCGGGCGAGCCGCGGAGCCTCCTGGGTGCAGGGACCGCACCAGGACGCCCAGACGTTCACGAGCACCGGCGTGCCCTTGAGCTGCGTCAGCAGCCGCTGGTACGTGGAAAGGTCGAAGCTGGGGAGCTCGGCCGCGTCCACCGGGAGCAACTGAGCGGTGGCTGCGTTCGTGGCGGGGATCGGTCGGTGATCGGCTCCGAGGGCTTCGCCGCCCGAGGAACACGCGGTGACGGTCACCGCGAGCACCGCGAGGCCGATCGAGATCCGACGGAATGCCATGGGCTGCATGGTAGAACGCTCACATGGTCTTCGAACCTCACGCTGTCTCGGTTCGGCCGTGACGCTGACGCTCGCGTCACGCGTCGAGGCCATCGACCGGCAGTTGGCCAACCGCCGGACCGGGCTGCGGAACAAGAGCGACCCCGCATCCCAGGTCCTCGCCGATTCCTTGGGGATCCGTACCGTCGGTCAGTTGCTCCACCACTACCCCCGTCGCTACATCGACCGTTCGCAGGTCGCTCGGATCCGCGAGCTGCGCGTGGGCCGGTACGTCACCGTCATCGCCCGAGTGAAGAAGGTCACGAAGCGCCAGACACGCAACCGACGCTCGATGGTCACCATCACCCTCTTCGACGGATCCGGATACCTGGACCTGACGTTCTTCAACCAGCCCTGGATCGCGAGCTCATACAAGGAGGGGCACGAACTCGCCGTCTCGGGTGTCGTGAACCTGTACAAGGGGCGACTCCAGCTCACGAACCAAGAGGTCGAGCTGCTGAGCGGGGACGAGGCGGACCTGGTGCACACGGGGCGGATCACGCCCGTCCACCGCGCCGCCGAAGGTGTGTCGACCCGCACGATCCGCGAGCTGGTGCACCGCGCGCTCGAGCAGCTCGGGCAGATCTCCGATCCGCTGCCCGCAGAGATCGTCTCGGCGGAACGGCTCGAGCCGTTCGACACCGCCATCCGCGCGATCCATTTCCCTGAGTCGTCGCAGCAGCTCGGGACGGCCGAGGAGCGGCTGAAATTCGACGAGCTGTTCGCGCTCGAGCTCGGCGTCGCCTTCCGTAAGCACCGCGTCGAGGCCGCCGAGCAGGGTGTGTCACACGTGCCCGATGGTTCCCTCGTCGATCGGTTGCGGGAGACCCTGCCGTTCGAACCGACGAGCGCGCAGGAGCGGGCGACGGCCGAGATCGACCGCGCGATGGCTCGCCCTCGCCCGATGAACGTCCTCCTCCAAGGCGACGTCGGGTCGGGCAAGACGCTCGTCGCGCTCCATGCGGCGCTCGTGGCCATCCAGTCAGGGCACCAAGCGGCGATCATGGCGCCGACCGAGGTCCTCGCCGGCCAGCACTTCCGTTCGATGGCTGCGCTGCTCGGGCCGTTCGGAGCCGTGCCCTACCTGGATCTGCTGTCCGCGAGGACCGCCGAGGGCGACGGCCAGACGTCGCTGCTCGAAGCGACGGAACCCTCCGACGCGCCGGCCGACGCGCACGTGACCTACGCCCTCCTCACCGCCGCCGTCACCGGGAAGGACCGCGCGAGGATCATCGAAGCGATCGCGGCCGGGGACGTCGACCTGGTCGTCGGGACGCACGCCCTCGTGCAAGAAGGTGTGACCTTCGCCGATCTCTCGCTGGCGGTGATCGACGAGCAGCATCGTTTCGGGGTGCATCAGCGCATGGCGCTCAAAGGCAAGGGCGGCTCGCCCGACGTGCTCATCATGACGGCGACGCCGATCCCCAGAACGCTTGCCCTCACGTACTACGGAGATCTCGACGTCGTCGTGCTCGACGAGATGCCGAAGGGACGCCAACCGATCGAGACGCGCATCGCCCGCACGCCGCAGCAGCGGACGGCCGCCTACGAGCTGGTCCGACGTGAGATCGCGGCAGGCCGGCAGGCGTTCGTCGTGTGCGCAGCGATCGATGAGGCCAATAAGAAGGAGGTGAGAGCCGCCGAGTCCGAGGCCGAACGGCTGGCAACGACGGTCTTCCCCGATCTGTCGGTCGAGCTGCTGCACGGACGGATGCGTCCGGCCGCGAAGGAGCAGGTCATGGAGGCGTTCCGCAGCGGCCGGCACCACCTGCTCATCTCGACCACCGTGATCGAAGTGGGGGTCGACGTGCCGAACGCCACCGTGATGCTCGTCGAGAACGCGGAGCGGTTCGGCCTCGCGCAGCTGCATCAGCTGCGAGGTCGGATCGGCCGCGGCGAGCACCGCTCGTACTGCGTGCTGTTCGATGAGAGCACCCAGGACAAGGAGGAGGCTCGCGCTCGTTTGGACGCGATGGTGCGGACCACCGACGGCTTCGAGCTCGCCGATGAGGACCTGCGGCTCCGCGGGGAGGGCACGCTGTTCGACGTGAAGCAGTCCGGCATGCCCGATCTCAAGCTCGCGCGCTTGTCCGAGGACCTCGAGCTGGTGAAGCGTGCGCGGACCGTCGCATTCGCCACGATCGAGGAAGATCCGACCCTGGAGCGGCACCCCGAGCTCCTGGGCGAGCTCCAAGTACGTTTCGACCGCTCCATCGACTGGCTGTTCCACTCATGAGGTGCTCGAAGCTCCACCGCCTCGGGGCACAATGACCTGATGGGATCCGAAGCCCGCGGCAGGACCGAGACCGGCACGCTCTACCGCACCTTGGTGGAGCAGATCTCGGCGATCACCTACGTCGACACGCTCGACCACGGGACGATGACGCCCGTCTACGTGAGCCCACAGGTGGAAGCGATCATCGGGGCGTCGCGTGACGATTGGCTTGCCGACCCTGTCATGTGGCGTGGCTACCTCCACCCGGAGGACCGGGACAGGGCGATCCGTGAGTTCGAGACCCGGCTCGCGGCCGGGGGCTCGTTCTCGCTCAGCTATCGGGTCGTGCGGCCCGATGGTCGCGTCGTTTGGATCGACGAGCGGGCGACGGTGCTCACCGACGAGCACGGGAAGCCCTCGTTCCTGCACGGTGTCATGGTCGACGCCACCGAGTCGCGCCTCGCTGAGGAGCACGCGCGGCGGGCCGCCTCGCTGCTCGCCGCGACGCTCGACGCCACGGCCGACGGGATCCTCGTCGTCGACCTCGCGGGGAAGATCGTCGTGTACAACCGAAGGTTCGGGGAGATGTGGCAGATCCCGCAGGAAGTCATCGACACCAAGGACGACGATCGCGCTCTCGAGCATGTCCTGGACCAGCTCAACGACCCGGACGCGTTCCTGGCCAAGGTCCGCGAGCTCTACGCCACGCCGCTGGCCGAGAGTTTCGACGTCCTCGGGTTCTTGGATGGCCGTGTCTTCGAGCGCTACTCGGCCCCCCAGATGTCGCAGGGCGAGCCGGTCGGCCGCGTCTGGAGCTTCCGGGAGGTGACCGAGCGCGTCCGCGCCGAACGCGACATCCGCCAAGCCGAGGAACGCTATCGCGTCCTCGTCGAACGGCTGCCCGCGGTCGTCTACGAGGCGGTGTTCGGGTTCCCGGCGCCGTGGCTCTACGTCAGCCCGCACGTCGAGCGGATGCTCGGGTTCTCTCCCGATGATTTCCTTTCCGATCCGTCGTTCTGGTGGGACCGGATCCACCCCGACGACAAGGAAGGGGTCGAGCTCCAAGAAGAGCTCAGCCGCGCGAGCGGAGTGCCGCTCGCATCGGAGTACCGCATGATCGCGCGCGAGGGTCAGGTGCGGTGGGTTCGGGACGAGGCGGAGGTCGTCTCGGACGACGCGGGGCGCCCGTACCTGCTCCGCGGGCTGCTCCTCGACATCACGGACCGAAAGGCCGCCGAAGAGGCATTGCTCCGCAGCGAGGAGTCGGTGCGCAGGCTCTACGCGAGGCTGCTCCAAGCGCAAGAGGAGGAGCGCGCGAGGATCGCTGACGATATCCACGATGACTCGATCCAGGCGATGACCGCCGTCGGGATACGACTCCAGACGATCTTGCAGCGCGGACCTGCCGGTGACCGAGAACAGGACCTTCACAAGCTGGAGGAAACGGTGGCGCACGCGATCCGTCGCCTGCGATATCTCTTGTTCGAGCTTCGGCCCCGTGTGCTCGACGAGGAGGGGTTGTCGGCGGCGCTGCAAACGTTCGCCATGGTGATGCAGGAACAAACGCACGTCACCGTGGACGTCGAGAGCCGGCTCGTCGAAGAACCGCCGGGAGAGACGCGTTTGATCCTGTACCGGATCGCCCAAGAGGCGCTCGCGAACGTGCGCAAGCATGCCGAGGCCCATCGAGTGTCCGTGACCGTCGAGCCGAGTGATGGCGGGTATCTCGTCCGGATCGAGGACGACGGGGTGGGGTTCGACCCAGCCTCCCTGGAAGGATCGCGGCCCGGGCACCTCGGACTCACCGCCATGAAGGAACGCGCGGAGATGTCGGGCGGGTGGGCCCGCGTGACCAGCCAGCCGGGGCGGGGCACCACGGTCGAGTTCTGGATGCCAGCACCTTCGTGAGGGTGATCGCGGGGGCGGCGAAGGGCGTCCGGCTCGCCCCCGTGCCTCGCGGTGTGCGCCCGGTTTCCGACATGGCACGCGAGGGGATGTTCTCGAGCCTGGGACCCCTCGTGGCCGGCGCCCGGGTACTGGATCTGTATGCCGGAACGGGGGCGCTCGGGATCGAAGCCCTTTCGCGCGGCGCCGCGTCGGCCGTGTTCGTCGAACGGAGCCACCGGGCCGTGCGGGCGATCCGGGACAACCTCGATCGTGCACGCGCCACCGCCTCGGGCGCCGTCGTCGCCTCCGAGGTGCTTCGTTTTCTCATGAGAGATGACAAGCCGGATGGCAGCTTCGAGCTGGTCTTCGCCGATCCCCCCTATGAGACCGGCGAGGGTGACGTGTCCGAGCTCTTGGCTCGGCTCGCCCAGGGTTGGCTGGCCGAGCGGTGGACGGTCGTTCTCACGCGCCCGAGCAGGAGTTTCAACCATGTCATTCCAGTAGACTGGCCCATCGCGAGGCGCCTGTCGTACGGCGACACCCTCGTCCTAGTGTACGACCGGCGATAGCCGGTCAAGGATCCACCGACAACCTGGAGGTCGAGTATGGGCCTGACCGCCCTGTGCCCGGGGACGTTCGACCCCGTCACGAACGGTCACTTGGACATCATCGAACGAGCAGCCGCGCGGTTCGACGCCGTGATCGTCGGCGTGCTCGACAACCCCAGCAAGCAGCCGCTGTTCGGCGTCGACGAGCGTGTGCAGATGCTCGAGGAAGTGACGGCCGGCCTGGACAACGTCGAGATCGATCCGTTCAGCGGATTGCTCGTGGAATTCGCAACCCGAAGGGGAGCCGGGGTGGTCGTGAAGGGCTTGCGGGCCGTCACGGACTTCGAGTTCGAGATCCAGATGGCGCAGATGAACCATCAGCTCACGGGGCTCGAGACGTTGTTCATGACGACGAGCCCGAGCTGGTCGTTCCTGTCGTCCTCGCTCGTGAAGGAGGTCGCTCGGTTCGGCGGCGACGTGAGCGCGTTGGTCCCGAAGACGGTGAACGAGCGGCTGACCGACGTGCTGTCCGGAGGTGGAGGCTGATGGATCTGGCCGCCCGGCTGCAGCAGCTCGAGGAGATGGTGCACGACGCGAAGTCGATGCCGCTGTCCTCCTCGGCACTGCTCAACCGCGAGGAGATCCTCGACCTCCTGAAGGACATGGCGGAGTCGCTGCCCGAAGAGATCCGTCAGGCGCGCTGGGTCGTGAAGGATCGCGAGGAACTCCTCGCGAAGGCCCGTCGCGACGCCGAGGCGATGGTCGAGCAGGGGCAGGCCGAGCAGCTGCGGCTGGCCTCGCGCGAGGCGGTCGTGCAGCGCGCGCAGGAAGAAGCCGATCGGATGCTGCAGGAGGCCGGCGACGACGCCCGGCGGATCCGCCTGGAGGCCGAGGACTACGTGGACGCCAAGCTCGCGCAGTTCGAGATCGCGCTGCAGAAGATCCTCGAGGAGATGGTCTCCACGAACGCGGGCCTCGGACGGACGATCGAACAGGTGCGAGTGGGCCGGGACAGGCTCCGGGAGGCCACGCCCACCACGTCGTCCGTGCTCACGCCCGAGGGCCTGTCCGAGGGCGAGGAGGACGGCGCGTGATGCGGTCGATCGACGTCCGGGATCTGCTCCAGAACCCAGGATCGGCGCGCACGGTCCGCGTGCAGGAGGCCGTCCCGGACCTGCGCACCGAGCTCGCCGGCGTGCCCGCAGACGAGCCGATCGAGGGCTCCCTCACCCTCGAGAGCGTCGTCGAAGGCATCTACGTGACCGGCTCGGTAGCCGGCCGCGTGAGCTACCGGTGCGCCCGCTGCTTGAAGGATTTCGACGGCGGCTTCGACGTGCAGATGAGCGAGCTCTTCGTTCGCGAGCCGACGCCCGACGACGACTACGCGCTCGAGCCGGACCTCACGCTCGATCCCGAGCCGATGGTGCGCGACGCGGTCGTGCTCGAGATGCCGTTCTCGCCGCTGTGCACGCCGGACTGCCTCGGGCTCTGCGAGCGGTGCGGCGGCGACCGCAACCTCGGCGAGTGCAGCTGCATCGAACCCATCGACCCCCGGTGGTCCGCCCTCGAGGGCTTGACGGATCTGCCGTAGACAGGAGAGGAACGAGCGATGCCGGTACCGAAGAGAAGGCAGAGTCACACGCGAAGCGCGAAGCGCAAGGCGAACTGGAAGGCCGACCCACCGACGTACTCGGAATGTCCGCAGTGCCACCAGCCGAAGCTTCCCCATCGTGTATGCGCCAACTGCGGCTACTACGCGGGCCGCCAGGCCATCGAGGTCGAGTAGCCGCGTGAGCCTGGACGGTTCGGAGGCGGTTGCGCCGGAGCTGGATGACGCCCTCGGGGTGCGGTTCTCAGATCCGTCGATCCGTGCGGCCGCGCTGACGCATCGCTCGTACGCGTTCGAGCAGGAGCTCGACGTCAACAACGAGCGCCTCGAGTTCCTCGGCGACGCGGTGCTCGGGCTCGTCGTCACGGACGTGGCATACGCGGACTTCCCCGAGATGCCCGAGGGCGAGCTCGCGAAGCTCCGGGCGGCGATCGTGAACATGTCGGCGCTCGCCGACGTCGCGAGGGACCTTCGCCTGGGCGATTTCATCATGCTCGGCAAGGGCGAGGAGATGAGCGGGGGGCGCGACAAGGCGAGCATCCTCGCCGACGCGCTCGAGGCGATCTTGGGCGCCATCTACCTGGATCGAGGGCTCGGCACCGCTCGCGCGTTCATCGAACGGCTGTTCCGTCCGCGCATGGTCGCGTACGTACGGGGCGAGGGCGAGCGGGACTACAAGACGATCCTGCAGGAGTTGGCCTCGGCGGACCTGCACGCGATGCCCGAGTACAAGATCTCCGACCAAGGTCCCGACCACCTGAAGGAGTTCACGGCGACCGTCTTCTTGAACGGCAAAGCGTGGGGGAGGGGCATCGGACGCTCGAAGAAGGAAGCCGAGCAGCGGGCCGCGCACGAGGCGTACGAGAAGCTGTCCGACCCGGCGGCCCGGGCGAGCTCGAAAGGGGCATAGGTGGAGCTCCCGGAAGTCGAAGTGATGCGCCGCGATCTGGAGAAGGACGTGGTCTCGCGCAAGGTGACGTCGGCGGAGGTGCGTCCGTCGAAGAACGCGATGCGCATCATCCGCCGGCACGGCAAGCGCAAGGACTTCACGTCTCGCGTCGAGGGGCGCAAGTTCACGAAAGCGGAGCGACGCGGCAAGTACATGCTGCTCCACATGGACAACGGCGAGGTGCTCGTGACGCATTTCGGGATGAGCGGGCAGTTCGTGCGCGGGAACAAGCGACAGGCCTTGCAGCCGCACACGCACGTGGTGCTCACCTTCCAGCAGGGCGGCGATCTGCGGTACGTCGACCCCCGGACGTTCGGCGAGATGTTCGTCGCGACTCCGGACGAGCTCGGCAAGGTGAAGGAGCTGCAGCACATCGCGATCGATCCACTCGACCATGTCTTCACGTGGCAGGCGTTCGGCGCCGCGCTCGCCCAACGAGCCTCGAAGATGAAGCAGCTCCTCATGGATCAGAAGTTCATCAGCGGGCTCGGCAACATCTACTCCGACGAGGTGCTGTTCGCTGCCGGACTGCGGCACGACCGCATGTCGGACAGCTTGTCATCGCAGGAGGTGCGGCGGTTGTACCGGGCCCTGCAGGAGGTGCTGCAGGAAGCGATCCGGTATCGAGGGACCACGCTCGATGATGAGGCGTACGTCGACCTGTTCGGCAAGCCGGGTGAGTTCGCCTCGGAGCTGAAGGTGTACGGGCGGGCAGGGCTGCCGTGTCGCCGCTGCCGCACGCCGATCCAGATGGTGAAGATCTCCGGCCGCGGGGCGTACTTCTGCCCGCAGTGCCAGAGCTAACTCGCCATCCTCCTTCGTGATGGCGTATCACCTGGGAACGAAGGGCTCGTGTTCCTCTTGGGGAACAACGCGATCAACGCGGCCGACCCGCACCTCGGACGTACTTCGCCGTGCAACGGCATCACCCGGATGGGCAGCGATGGCTCGAGGTCGGGCGGTTCGCCACCAAACAGATCGCGCAGCTGACCCTCGAAGCGCTCGTTGCCCATGGGCACGGTGACGCCGAAGCGTTTCGGGTGAAGAAAGTCACCTTGCCAGCAGGCAGGGCGTAGGCGGGCACCGGATCTATGTGGTCCGTTCGTTTCCTCCTCGGCCGTTGAAGGGCCACCGGACCTGCCTTGCATCTTCGGCTCGGAGGGGCATAGCGTCGGATCGATTCCTTCGGAAGGAGGACGCGTAGCCAACGTGGACGTCGTCCGCGCGATCGAGGAGGCGTGGACCTCGAACGACCTGGATGCGCTGGACCAGTACTTCGCCCCGAACTGGCAGCCGCACACGCCCGGCTCCGAGGACATCGGCAACGACCTGAACGTCGTCAAGGGGCCCATCAGCGGTCGGAGGAGATGTGATCATGCGGACGACCGATCAGAACAAGAGTCTTTCCGAGAGCTTCACGAAAGAGGTCTTCAACAACCACAACATCCAGTTCTTGCAGGAGACGCTCGCCGACGATTTCGTCGAGCACGAGGTGGCACCGGGCATGACGCCGGATAAGCAGGGCGCGATCACGTGGTTCACGAAGATGTTCACGGCATTCCCCGACTCGCGGACCGAGATCCAGCAGATGATCGCGAGCGGCGACCGCGTCGTCATCCACTCGACCTTCAGTGGAACGGACACGGGCGGGTTCATGCCCGGTGCGCCCGCCACCGGCAAGTCGTTCGAGATGGGCGGGATCGACATCATCCGAGTGAACGACGAGGGGAAGATCGCCGAGCACTGGGGGATCCAGGACCAGATGGCCATGATGGGCCAGCTCGGCTTGCTCCCCCCGTCACCTGAGGCCCACGAACACTGAACCTTCGGACATGAGGACGGGGCGGGCCCGAAGGCCCGCTCCGTTCGACCGCTCAGGCGATGGTGGCTCCGGACGCCCGCATCCCCTCTATGGCGCGCTGACCGTCGCCCGGGTGGAGGTCGACGGCACGGATCGCCCCCTCGCGCACTTCGACCCGGTAGCCGAGGCGCACCGCATCGAGCACCGTCTCGAGCACGCAGTAGTCGCTCGCCAGACCGCACACGATGAGCCGCTCGCGCTCCATCGCCTTCAGCATCGAGTGGAGCGGCGTCACGGACACCTCACCGCTCCTCGGGTCGCGGGCGCTGAAGCCGCTGTAGCCGTCACGACCGTCGTCGCCCTTGCGGACGATCGGGCCGTCGACCGTCAGCTCGGGGTGGAACTCGGCGCCCCAGGTGTCCTGGACGCAGTGCACCGGCCAGATGCCGCCATCCTTCTCGAAGTGCGGGGTCGAGGGCGGATGCCAGTCCTGTGTGTAATAGACGGGCGCGCCAGCTTCCTGCCCCGCGGCGATCTCGGCGTTCACGAGGGGGAGGATCTCGTCGCCGTTCGGGACGTGCAGCGAGCCCCTGGGGTCGGCGAAGTCGTTCTGGACGTCGATGACGACGAGCGCGGTGGTGCGGTCGTAGGTGGTCACGGTTCCAGGGTAGCGGGGGCCCGGAACACGTGAGGCGCGTCCGGGTGGTCGTCTCGGGACGGGTCCAGGGCGTCTTCTTCCGGGCGACCTGCGCTCGGCACGCCAGGGCGCTCGGGCTGGGCGGCTCGGTGCGGAACATGCCGGATGGCAGCGTCGAGGGCGTGTTCGAGGGGCCCTCCGCCGACGTCGAGGCGATGGTGGTCTGGTGCAGCACCGGCCCCGAGCTCGCCCGCGTCGACGAGGTCGAGGTCCACGAGGAGCCCATCACCGGGATCCGGACGTTCGGGTGATGAACAGGTCGGCGAGTTCGTGAGGCGAACCCCGGAATCCGTGCTCGGGCACTGTTAGCCTTGGTGCCCAGCATGTTCCTTCGATCCCTCCAGGTCCGAGGCTTCAAGTCGTTCGCCGACAAGACGGTGCTCGACTTCGCCCCCGGCATCTCCGTGATCGTCGGCCCGAACGGTTCGGGCAAGTCGAACCTCGTGGACGCCATCAGCTGGGTGCTCGGCGAGCAGGGCCCGCGGGCGCTCCGCGGCGGCCAGATGTCCGACGTGATCTTCGCCGGCAGTCCCCAGCGGCCGGCCCTCGGGATGGCCGAGGTGAAGCTGGTCATCGACAACACTGCCGGCTTGATCCCAGTCCCGATGAGCGAGATCGAGATCAGCCGGGCGATCTTCCGATCAGGTGAGAGCGAGTACCGCATCGGCGGCCAGGTCGTCCGCCTGCTCGACGTCCAGGAGCTGCTCTCCGAGTCCGGCATCGGCCGGGCGCTCCACACCGTCGTCGGACAGGGCCAGCTCGAGGACGTGCTGTCCTCGCGGCCCGAAGAGCGCCGGACCTACATCGAAGAGGCGGCGGGCATCGCGAAGCACCGCCGCCGCAAGGAGCGCGCCGAGCGCAAGCTGGCAGGTCTCGATCAGGACCTGCTTCGCCTCGGGGACGTGCTGACCGAGCTGCGCCGTCAGCTGAAGCCGCTCCGGCAGCAGGCCGAGATGGCCAAGCGCCACGAGGAGCTCTCGGCGCAGGCGGACGACATCGCGGTGCGACTTGCCGCCGCACGATTGCGCGGTCTGATCGCCGAGCGCGATCGGCGCAGCGGCGGCTGGGAAGAAGGCGTGGCGAAGCGGACGGCCGCCCGACAGCAGCTCGATGCCCTCGACGAACAGGTCGGCTTGGCCGTCGACGAGCGGGCGCGAGCTGTGTGGGCGCTGCAGGAGGCCGAGGGCACGCTTGCGGAGACGCAAGCCGAGAGATCCGCCGCGGAGCTCGAGCTTCGACACGCGGTCGAACGCGAGTCGGCGGCACGGCAGAAGCTCGCGGCCGAGGCCTCACGCGGGCTCCGGCTCACTGCGCTCGACGACGATCTACGTCGGATCGATGAGCGCCTCGCCGAGGTGGCCGGTGAGCTCGAGACGCGCGAGCTCGAGCTCGAGGAGGCCGAGCGGCAGTTCCAGGCACGGGCTGAGACCCGTCGCCAGATCGAGGAGGATCGTCGACGGATCTCCGAGGAGGCGGCGGCACATCGAGCCGAGATGGAGACCCTCGGCCGCTCGCTGGCGGCCTCGGACCGCGAGCGCGAGCGGGTCGCCGAGGGCCTCGCCCAGGCGCGAGGGCGGCGCGAGGCTGCCGAGCGGGAGGGCGAGTCGCTGGGTCGCCAGATCGAGCTCCTCGATGCCGAGGTCGCACCACTGTCGGAACGCCGCTCCGCGCTCGAGCGTGAGCGGCACGGTTTCGCGGACACGATCTCCGAGCTCGAGGAGGCGATCGGCCACCACGAGCACCGTCGCGACATCTTGCACGCGCGTCTGGCGGACCTCGAGTCCACACCGGGTTCCCGGTTCCTCGAGACACATGGTGACCGATCGATCGGCCTGCTCGGTGCGCTCGTGCACATCCGGGAGGGGTGGGAGCTCGCGCTCACCGCCGGATTGGGACCGCTCACCGATGCGGTCGTGTACGCCGACGGCAACGACGCGGTCGCCGACGCGCCGGAGGGTGACGGGGCGATCCTCGCGATCGCGGGCGGCGGACCCGCGTCGTTCGTCCTCCCGGGCGAGCGCACCCTGCTCTCCATCGTGACCGCCGACCCGGCCGCTCGCGGGCTCATCTGCACCGTCTTGAAGGACATCTACCTCGCGGACTCGCTGGACGAGGCGGTGCGCAAGCATGAGCAGCACCCCAAGGCGGCGTTCGTGACCGCGGGCGGGGTGCTCATCGGCCCGGCGATGATCCGCACGACCGCCGAGGCCGACGCCCGAGCGCGCGAGATCCGCCGCGAGCTCGACGTCGTGGCGCACGATCTGGGACAGGCGAAGGCGAAGCTGCGTCCGCTGCGCGAACGCGCCGAGGCGATCGGCGCCGAGATCCAAGGCCTGGCGGGATCGATCGACGCCTCGGATAGTCAGATCACCGCCGCGGCCGAGCGCCTCGCGCGTCTTGAGGGCGAGCTCGGTTCGCACGCGCGCGAGGCCGAGATCCTCGAGCAACGGCTCACGGGGATGGATGATGCGTCGGCCGCGTGGCGGGAGCGGCTCGCGAGCGCCGGCCCGGTGACGCACGAGATGCCGGTGTTGCCCGCCCAACCCGAGCCTCCGGTGAACGCCCGGGTCGCGGTGGAGACGCTCCGGCGCGACCGCTCCTCCCTCCAGTCCAGGATGTCGTCGGTGCGAGCCGAGCGCGAAGCCCTTGCGGCGCAAGACCCCGAGGCGCTCCAGACCGTGGTCGACGATGCCGAGCGCATCCGGGCGTCGGCTGAGGAGCGACTCGAAAGCGCCGAAGAAACGCTCGCGGCAACGTCGGCCGCCCGCAGCGCGGCCTCGGCGGCCGAGCGGGAAGCGACCGAGGCCGAGGCGCTGATCAACCGGCGGTGGCGCGAGGCGTCGACCGAGCTCGAGCGGCTCCGTGAGGTGTACGAGGACGAGGACCGGTTCCGCGGCGATCTCGAACGTCGGATCCGCGACGCCGAGCGCCTGCTCCGCGAGGGGCACCAGCGTGAGCCGCACGAGGCGCTTGCCGAGCTCTCGGCCGAGGACACCGTGGAGTCGCTGGAACGGGGAGCCGAGCTCGTGCAGCGACGCCTCGGGTTGCTTGGCCGAGTGAACCTGCTGGCGAGCGGCGAGTTCGAGGCACTGCAGGAGCGCCACGATTTCCTCGGACGTGAGCTCGACGACGTGAAGAAGGCTCGGCGGGACCTCCTCCAGGTGATCGAGCGCATCGAAACCGAGATCACCACGACGTTCGAGTCCGCGTACCGTGACGTGGCCGCGGAGTTCGAGCGCCTGTTCGCGGACCTCTTCCCCGGCGGTGAGGGGCGCCTGGTCGCCACGGAGCCCGGCGACCTGCTCAACACCGGGATCGAGATCGAAGCTCGACCCGGTCGCAAGCGCGTGAAGCGCATCTCGCTGCTCTCGGGTGGTGAGCGTGCGCTGACAGCGATGGCGTTCCTGTTCGCGATCTTCCGCGCCCGGCCGAGCCCCTTCTACTTGATGGACGAGGTGGAGCCCGCGCTGGACGACGTGAACCTGCACCGCTTCCTCAAGCTCCTGGAGGGCTTCGCGGGCGACTCGCAGGTGCTCATCGTCACGCACCAGAAACGGACGATGGAGGTCGCCGGGATGATGTACGGCGTCTCGATGAGCAAGGACGGGACGACGAAGGTCATCGGTCAACGGCTCGACCAGCTCGATGGATCGAGCCCGCCGAACGCGCCCTCCGGTGGCCCGATCGAGGTAGCGAGCGGCGACGATCAAGCGGCGCCCATGCCCGAGCAGAGCCCCGTCCACTAGCCTGGGACGTCGTGGGAGTCGTCCTTGCCGTCGTCGCTGTCGTGGTCATCGTCTCGGTGGCCGCGGTGCTGTTCGTTCGCAGCCACCGCGCGCGCGGAGCTCGCGAGGCGCCCCCGCTCCCCGGATCCGGGGACGCCGCACCGGCCGCACGGGCCGCACAGCGTGCCCACGTCCCGTCGCGCGACGACGGGCTCGGCTCGAGGATCCGGTCGCTCTTCGCCAAGGCCGATCCCGGAGACGAGGATTGGGGGGAACTGGAGCAGCTGCTGGTTCGGGCCGACGTCGGCCCCGGGACCGCGTCCCGCATGGTGACCGACCTGCGCGAGCGCTGGGTACCCGGAGCCGATCCCGCTTCCCTGGTTGCCGATGAGGTCATCACCCTGCTCGGCGGCGACGACACGGCCCTGCACCTGCCCGGAGACCGGCTCGCGGTCATCATGGTCGTGGGGGTCAACGGTGCAGGCAAGACCACGACGATCGGCAAGCTTGCCGCGCACCTGGCACGGCAGGGCCGAAAGGTCGCCCTCGCCGGCAGCGATACGTTCCGGGCGGCCGCCTTCGAACAGCTCGACGTGTGGGCGCAACGATCGGGTGCCCACCTCGTCAGCCAGGCGCGCGGGGCCGATCCGGGGGCGGTGGCCTTCGACGCGGCGACCTCCTCGATCGCGAAGGGGTTCGACGTCCTCATCGTGGACACGGCCGGGAGGCTCCATACGAAGACCCCCTTGATGGATGAGCTCGCGAAGGTCCGACGCGTGATCGAGAAGGCCGGGGCGCACGTGGCCGAGACGCTGCTCGTGCTGGACGCCACGACGGGACAGAATGGTATCGCGCAGGCCCGGGCGTTCGCGGGCGCGGTGGCGGTCACGGGCGTCGCGCTCACGAAGTTGGATGGCACGGCCAAAGGGGGAGTAGTGCTCGCGGTTCGGGAGCAACTCGGCGTCCCGGTCAAGATGATCGGCATCGGGGAAGGGATCGGCGACCTCCAGATGTTCGAGGCGAGTGCCTTCGCCGAGCGTCTCCTGGCGAGCTGACCATGGCCAAGGCGGAGATCTTGATCGTGGAGGATCACCCCACCATGCGCGAAGCGATGCGCCTCGTGCTGGAACACGAGGGCTTCGTGATCCGCGAGGTCGCCGACGGCGCCTCGGCCCTCGCCATTGCGCGCTCTGATCCTCCGGACCTCATGTTCTTGGACCTGAACATCCCGGGAACGAGCGGCGCCGACGTGCTGCGCGAGTTGAAGTCCGACCCGGCTACGGCAAGCGTCCGCGTGATCATCGTCACCGCCACGGGCGAGGAGGGGCGCGAGTACGTGCTCTCGCTCGGCGCCGACGAGTACTTCACGAAACCCTTCTCGCCGACCGCGCTCCTGCGGACGGTCGAGCAGGTGCTCGGCACGCCGCAGCCGTGATCCACGCGCCGTGAGAACCTTGGCGCAAGCGACGTATCTTTCGCCTCGAGGAGACGCACATGTTCGACACGCTCACGGGCCGTCTCGACGGCATCTTCAAGAAGCTCCGCTCGCGTGGCAAGTTGCATCCCAAGCAGGTGGACAACGCGCTCGTCGAGATCCGTACCGCGCTGCTCGAGGCCGACGTCGCCCTCGAGGTGGCCGACGATCTCCTGCAACGCGTCCGGTCCCGCGCGCTCTCGGATGAGGTCATGAAGAGCATCACGCCGGCGCAGCAGGTCATCAAGATCGTGCGCGACGAGCTCCAGGCGACGATGGGCGGTACGCAGACCGCCTTCCGGCTCCCGGGGACGAAGCCCGCGGTCGTGATGATGGCCGGGGTGCAGGGTTCTGGGAAGACCACCGCCTGCGCGAAGCTGGCGCTCCAGATGAAGCAGAAGGGCAAGCGACCGTTGCTCGTCGCCGCGGACCTGTGGCGTCCTGCGGCCGTCGATCAGTTGATGACCCTCGGCTCCGAGATCGGCGTGCCGGTCGTGTCGGACGGGAAGGACGCCGTGAAGGTCGCGAGGAGCGCCGTGAAGCAGGCCGAGCGCGACGGCAACGACGTCGTGATCGTCGACACGGCGGGACGCCTGCACGTGGACGAGGAGATGATGCGGGAGGCTCGCCGTATCAAGGACACGATCTCACCGCATCACGTGCTCATGGCATGCGACGCCATGACCGGGCAGGACGCGATCGTGCAGGCTCGGGCGTTCATGCACGAGGTGGATACGACCGGGTTCGTCCTCACGAAGCTCGATGGCGATGCTCGCGGAGGCGCCGCGCTCTCGATCACGGCGGTCACCGGCC
Source organism: Actinomycetota bacterium (assembly GCA_040005555.1). Taxonomy (GTDB): domain Bacteria; phylum Actinomycetota; class UBA4738; order UBA4738; family HRBIN12; genus JBDTYT01. The sequence goes on from JBDTYT010000021.1 coordinate 20,006, forward strand.
GGCCGGTGTTCTTCGTCGGCACGGGTGAGAACGCCGCCGACCTCGAACCGTTCTACCCGGACAGGATGGCCTCGCGGATCATGGGCATGGGCGACGTGCTGAGCCTCATCGACAAGGCTCAGGACACGATGGACGCGGGCGTCGCCGCCCAGGCGGCCGACCGCCTCATGAAGGCGCAGTTCACCCTCGAGGACTTCCTCGTCCAGATGCGCGAGATGAAGAAGCTCGGTCCGCTCGAGGACCTCCTCGCGATGCTCCCGGGCGTGCCCGGCGGGAAGAACGCCCTGAAGGACCTCGAGGTCGACCCCGGCCAGATGACGAGGGCCGAGGCCATCATCTGCTCCATGACCCCGGAGGAGCGGCGCAACCCCGCTATCATCGGGGGCTCCAGGCGGATGCGGATCGCTCGGGGTTCGGGCACGACGACCGCGGATGTGAATGGCCTGCTGAAGGAATTCGAGCAGGCGCGCAAGATGATGAAGACCATGATGGGCGGGAAGCGCATGCCACGGATCCCGGGCATGCCGAAGATGCCCGGGATGACCTAGGAGACGTCGATATGTCGGTGAGGATCAGGTTGAAACGTCTTGGGGCCAAGAAGCGCCCCTTCTACCGCGTCGTGGTGGCCGACCAGCGGAGTCCCCGCGACGGCCGATTCATCGAGAACATCGGCAAGTACCACCCGCTCGAGGATCCGTCGCTGATCGAGATCGACGCGGATCGCGCGCTCTACTGGCTCCGTGAGGGTGCGCAGCCCTCCAACACCGTTCGGGTGCTCATGACGAAGGTCGGCATCTGGGACACCTTCGCGGCGGAGAAGGCTGCCGCCAAGAAGGACACGAAGGCAAAGGCCACGACCGCGTCGTGAAGGAGCTCCTCGAATACCTGGCGCGCGAGCTCGTTGAAGATCCCGACGCCGTCGAGGTGACCGAGACGCACGACGACCGCGGGACACTGCTCTCCCTCCGCGTCGGTCCCGAGGACATGGGCAAGGTGATCGGCAAGGGCGGCCGAACCGCTCGGGCGATCCGCGCGGTCGTGAAGGTAGCCGGCATCCGAGCCGGCGTGCGCGCCTCCGTCGAGATCGTGGAGTGAGCTCCGAGCCGACCGTGGTGGTCGGCCGCATCACCCGCCCGCATGGCGTGCGAGGCGAGCTCACGGTCATGGTGCTCTCCGAGGTGCCCGGGCGGTTCGACGCCGGTGCCACCGTCTTCTTGGAGGACGGTCGAGCGCTAACGATCGCGACATCGCGCCCGCACAAGGACCGCGTGCTCGTGACGTTCTCCGAGGTGGCCGACCGCGAGTCGGCGGAGGCGCTGCGCGGCGCCGTCCTCGTCGTCCCCGAATCCAGCTCGCCGGCACTCGCGGAGGGCTCGTGGTGGGACCATCAGCTCGTCGGATCCACGGTGTTGACCGAGCGGGGGACCGAGCTCGGCGAGCTCCGCCAGGTCATCCACACGGCCGCGAACGACGTCTGGAGCGCGGTCGACCGCTCGGGTCGGGAGACGCTCATCCCGGTCCTGCACGACGTCCTCGTATCGGTGGACACGAACGCCGGCCGGATCGTCGTCCGTGAGGTCCCGGGGCTCACAGTTCCCGAAGAGCAAGACTAGATCTGCGTCGCCCGGCGCTCGGCCCGGGAGGGCTGAACGAGGCTGCTAGCCTCGCGAGATGCGCATCGACATCCTCACGATCTTCCCCGCCATGTTCGAGAGCCCGCTGCGCGAGAGCTTGCTCGGGCGCGCGATCGACCGGGGGATCGTCGACATCAGACTGCACGACATCCGCGATGCCACGACCGACAAGCACCGCCAGGTCGACGACGAGTCGTACGGCGGCGGCCCGGGCATGGTGATGAAGCCCGAGCCGATCTTCTCGGTGGTGGAGTCGCTCGGGGAGGGGGCCAAGCGGGTGCTGCTGCTCTCGCCGGCGGGGCGGCGGCTCGATCAATCGTGGGTGCGCGAGCTCGCTGCCGAGCCGTGGCTCGTCCTGGTCTGCGGGCGCTACGAGGGCGTGGACGAGCGCGTCGCCCTCGGGCTTCCCGCCGAGGAGGTCTCGGTCGGCGACTACGTGCTCTCCGGTGGCGAGGTGCCCGCGCTCGTCATCGTCGAGGCGGTCACCAGACTCGTCCCGGGCGTCATCGGCAAGGAGGAGTCGCACGAACAGGACTCCTTCCAGGATGGGCTCCTCGACCACCCGCACTACACGCGCCCGTCCGAGTTCCGCGGACTCACCGTCCCCGAGGTGCTCCTGTCCGGCAACCACGCCGAGATCGAGCGGTGGCGCCGTGAGGCGGCGCTCGAGAAAACGCGCCGCATGCGGCCCGACCTGCTCGAGGGCTAGCCTTCGAGTGCTTTTGCTATCGTTCCCGTTCCCGCCATGAACAAGACCGATCTCGTCGACAGGGCCTTCCTGCGCAAGGATCTGCCCGCATTCCGGCCGGGCGACACCGTCAAGGTGCACGTCCGGGTGGTCGAGGCCGGCCGTGAACGCGTCCAGGTGTTCCAGGGCGTCGTGATCCGTCGCCAGAACGGCGGGCTGCACGAGACCTTCACCGTCCGCAAGATCTCCTTCGGGGTCGGGGTCGAGCGCACGTTCCCGCTGCACTCACCCTCGATCGCCAAGCTCGAGGTCGTCACGCGCGGCCGCGTGCGCAGAGCCAAGCTGTATTACCTGCGCGAGCGCAAGGGCAAGAAAGCGCGCATCCGCGAGCGCCGGATCGAAGGGGACGAGCTCGCCGCGGTGCTCGCGGCTGAGGCAGCGGCGGCCGCCGCCGCGAAC
>JBDTYT010000022.1:0-22738 GCA_040005555.1 Actinomycetota bacterium
CGGGAGGCACGCGCTCGCGAGCCCGAGCCTCCATGCTCCCGAGCAGGAACGCGCCGAGTCCACGCCCGAAGTGCTCGGGATCGACGCGGGCGTACGTGTCTTGCGAATGCTCGGGAACGGGTCCATGCACGATCCCGAACGCGACCGGGACGCCCGCCGTGTCGGTGACGAACCACGAGTCGAGCTCGATATCGAACCCGGGCATCGACAGGTCGTCCTGGAAGTGCTCCGGCTCGGCATCCGGGCGACCGAAGTCCCACATGTCGTACGCGTTGGCCACGCGCACGACCGCATCGATGTCGTCGGGTCGGAGCGGACGGACGGTATACCCCGGCGGGAGCCGGGCGCTCAGCCCGCTGCGGCTTTCTTGCGAGGGGAGGCGGTTTTCTTCGCCGCCGTCTTCGCGGCGGTCTTCTTGCCCGCCGAGGGCTTCGGCTTCGCGGACGGGGTCTTCTGCTTCGCGGCCGCGACCGAGGCCTTCAGGGCCTCCATGAGGTCAACGACCTTGGCGGGAGCCGCCTGAGGGGCGAACTCGATCTCCTCGCCCGCCACCTTCTTCTCGACGATCTCCATCAGCGCCTCGCGGTACTCGTCCTTGAACGCCTCCGGGTTCCACGGCTCGGTGAGGTTCTCGATGAGGGATTTGGCCATCTCGACCTCTTGTCCCCGCACCTTGCCGTCGGCATCGACGGTCTCGAAGTCCGCGGCACGGATCTCATCCGGCCAGAACATCGTCTCGAGGACGAACGCCTTGTCCTTGAACCGCAGCGCTGCGAGATGCTCCTTATCGCGGAAGCTCACCTTGGCGATGCCGACCTTGCTCTCCTGTGACAGCGCCGTGCGGAGCAGAGCGTACGCCTTGGCCCCCGTCTCGTCCGGAACCAGGTAATAGGACTTCTTGAACAAGATGGGGTCGATCTCGTCCAGCTCGACGAACTGCACGATGTCGATCGCCCGGCTGGACTCGAGCGGCACCTTGTCCAGGTCGTCGTCGGTGATCACGACGTAGTGATCCTTCTCGTACTCGTAGCCCTTCACGATGTGCTCGTAGGTCACCTCTTCGCCGTCGATCTCGCAGACGCGCTTGTAGCGCACGCGTCCCATGTCCTCGTCGTGGAGCTGATTGAACTTCAGAGACTTCTCCTCCGTGGCCGGGAACACGCTCACGGGGATCGTCACGAGGCCGAAGGAGATGGCTCCCTTCCACATCGATCGCGGTGGCATCTGCGTCCTCCCAAGGGTTCGATCCGAAGGTTCGATCTGAGCCAACCGAGCAGGGAACATGCATCCTAGCGCAGCCCGGCGACACGTCTGCGCTCCGGCACATCCCCGTGCCCGCTGCGGCTACCATCGCCGAATGCCGGCACGGAAGAAGGGCTCGGGGGGCCGAGCGCTGACGGTCGACCTCCCCACGCAGCTCCCGGCAGAGCGGCGCGGGGACGCATGGTGGATGGAGGCCGACGGACGCGAACTGCGCCTATCGAACCTCGACAAGATCTTCTGGCCGGACGAGGGCTACACGAAGGGCGATCTGGTCGCGTACTACTTCAACGTGGCCGAGCTGATCCTGCCGTACCTGCGGGACCGGCCCCTCACGATGAAACGGATGCCGGACGGCATCGACGGCGACTTCTTCTACGAGAAGACCGCGCCGTCTCACACACCGGACTGGGTGCAGCGCTGCTCGGTGCTCTCGGAGGACAGCAAGGACGGCGTGATCGGATACCTCATGGTGAACGACCTCTCGACGCTGCTCTACGCCGCGAACCTCGGATGCATCGAGATGCACCCGTTGCACTCGCGATGCGCCTCGGTCGACCAACCCGACTACCTCTTCTTCGACCTCGACCCGATGGAGGCGCCGTTCGACATGGTGCTCGCGGTCGCGCTCCACGTGAAGGCGGCGCTCGATGCGCTCGGGCTCGCGAGCTACCCGAAGACGAGCGGGGCGACCGGGGTCCAGATCTACGTGCCGATCGAGTCCGGCTACTCGTACCAGCAGGTCCGAGACTTCGTCGGGACCGTCGGTCGCATGATCGAAAGGGCCGACCGTGACCGCGTGACCATGGCCTGGCAGATCAAGAACCGCACCGGGAAGGTGTTCGTCGACCACAACATGAACCGCCGCGGCGCGAACATCTCCGCGGTGTACTCGCTGCGACCCGAGCGCGGGGCGACCGTCTCGACCCCGCTCACGTGGGACGAGGTCGCGTCGGACGTGACGCCGCAGGACTTCACGATCGTGAGCGTCTGGGACCGGTTCGCGAGGGTGGGCGACCTGTTCGAGGGCGTGTTGTCCGAACCTCAGGATCTCGCACCGGCGCTCGAGGCGCTCGGCATGTCCCCAACGAAGGAACACGGAGCGGGCCGAAGCGGCCGGTCGAGCGACGAGGTGATCGCGGCGTCGAAAGATCCCAAGCTCGCCGAGTACCTGCGCAAGCGGACGTTCGGTCCGGAGGGCACGACCGAGCCCCCACCGGGTGAGGTCTCTGGCGAAGGCAACTCGTTCGTGATCCACAAGCACCGGGCCACGCGCCTGCATTACGACGTGCGCCTCGAGCGCGACGGCGCGCTCCCCAGCTGGGCCGTTCCCCGCGGCCTCCCGACGAACCCCGGCGACAAGCGGCTCGCCGTACGCACCGAGGATCACCCGCTCGAGTACGGGAAGTTCGAGGGCACGATCCCGAAGGGTCATTACGGCGCTGGAGAGGTGCGGATCTTCGACGACGGCTGGTACGAGTCCGTCGAGTGGACCGAGAAGAAGGTCAGCTTCCGGCTCCACGGCCGACGCTATCCGGGCCTGGAGTACCACTTCGTGAAGACGCGGACCGATTGGCTCGCCTTCCTCGCATCGGCACAGGAGGCTCCGCTCATCGCATCCCCCCCGCAGATGCAGCCCATGCTCGCCGAGGGCGGTCACACGGCGTTCGACGACCCGATGTGGTGGTTCGAGCCGAAGTTCGACGGGATCCGTTCGGTCACGATCCTCGCGACCGATCTCACGAGGCTCGTGACACGGACGGGGCGGGAGGTGACCTCGCAGTATCCCGAGCTGCACATGATCCATGAGCTCGTTGACCAGGTGAACGCAGTGATCGACGCCGAGATCGTGGCGTTCGACGAGGAGGGCAAGAACTCGTTCGAGGCGCTCCAGCAACGGATGAACCTCGCGAACGAGCGCGAGATCAAACGCATGAGCGCTCAGGTGCCCGTCGCGCTCGTGGCGTTCGACCTGCTGTGGCTCGATGGGCACGACCTCACGACGCTCGGGCTCGAGGAGCGTCGTGAGTTGCTCGAGACGATCGTCGAGCAGGACGAGCGCCTGCAGTTGGTGACGCACGTCGAGGGAACCGGCACGGAGTTCACGGACATCGCGAAGCAGCTCGGCCTGGAGGGCGTTGTGGCGAAGAAGCTCGGCTCCCGCTACCAGCCCGGACGCCGCTCCCCCGACTGGCGCAAGATCAAGCTCACGAACACGCAAGACTGCGTGATCTTGGGGTGGACCCGGGGGCAAGGCGGTCGCTCGGGGACGTTCGGGGCGTTGCTCGTGGGCGCGTACCTCGATGGCAAGCTCCTGTGGATCGGCCAGGTCGGCAGCGGGTTCACCGACGCGATGCTGCAGCGGGTGATGGGGCAGCTCGAGCCCCTCGTGCGATCGACCCCCGCGAGCGACGACCCGGAGCTCGGGCAGGTGAAAGGCGCGACGTTCGTCGAACCGCGGGTCGTGTGCGAGGTCGAGTACCTGGAGATCACGCGCTCGACGAAGAAGATGCGCGCGCCGAGCTTCAAGGGCATCCGCGACGACAAGGCGCCCGAGGACTGCGTGCTCGAGCTCCCGGCGTCGAGCGCTCGGGGTCGTTAGAAGGGTTCGAAGCCCGCCCGCACGAGCAGCGCGCGGACCTCGCGCTCGTCGATGCCGCGCTGGAGGAGCTCGCGGTAGATCCGGACCGCGGCGAGGGCACGACCGCATTTCGGGCAGTAGCGGAAGTGATCGTCGGCGGGCGTCTCGCACCAGGGGCATTGGGTGACCTCGAGACGGCGGCCCGGCTCCAGCCCGGTGTCGGCCAGCGCGTCGATGTAGCCCTTTCCGTAGTCCCACTGGATGTACTCATCCTCGCGGACCTCGAACGCAGGCTCATGCATCCTCGGTTCGCCGAACCGGAGCATGTGCTCGAGGTTCTCGCGCAGGAGCTCCCACTCGTAGAAGTGGTTCTCGCCGCAGTCCGGGCACGCGATGACGACGCCCTTCACCCCTTGGGCACCGAAGACCTGGCGCATGCCGGCGAGGTCCTCGATGTCGGCGCGGACGTCGTCCTCCTCAGCCGGTTCCAGGCTGAAGACCTCGCGTTCGTCGTCTCCGAGCGGCTCTTCGGTCACCCTGCCTCTTCCGTGGCTTCCTCGACCATAGCGTCCTCGTCCTCGAACGAGAATGCCTTGAACGCCTCCGCGTACTCGACCCCCGCCTGCTGGCCCAGCTCGCGCGCGCGCTTACGAACCCACCCCGCAGAGGCGTCTCGGTGCTGCGACTCGTGCTTGGTGAGGGCCTCCAGCTTGATGTCGATGGTCTTGCCGATGTCCACGTAGGTATCGGGCTCTTCCGCGGACAACCAAAGGTTCGGGATCTCGAAGGGTTCCAGGCCCTCGTCGAGGAGCTCGGTGAACTGGAGGCGGGTCGGCGCGTCGGGCATGACGGCGCTGAGGGCGAGGACGCCGGCCGCCTTGTGGTCGGAGTGGTTGATGTAGCCGCTCCCCGACCACAGCCGCTGCGGGTCGGGGGCGAGGATCACCTCGGGGCGGATCCTGCGGACCACGCGCGTGACGGCTCGGCGCGTCTCGAGATTCACCTCGAGCTCCCCGTCGCGGTACCCGAGGAACGACAGGCTCTTCACGCCGAGGACCTCGGCGGCCGCGCGCTGCTCCCGTTCGCGGACGACCATCATCTCCTCACGGGTGACGCCGGGCTCGTTCGAGCCGGCCGAGCCGTCGGTGATGACGCAGTAGTGGACATCGGTCCCCTCGCTCGCCCACAGCGCCACGGTGCCGCCGCACATGTACTCGGCGTCGTCGGGGTGGGCGAAAACCACGAGCGCGCTCGCGAACCGCATCCTACGAGCGTACCGGACGGATGCGTCGAGGTGGTACAGACTGGTCGTCGTGAACGAACGGACCGACGGATCGGGTCTGAGGGAGGACTATCCGAGGGTCACGGCGCTCGGGGCGATCACCGGTCTCGGGGCGGGATGGGGCCTGCTCGGCTACGCGGTGCTCTGGGAGGGCACCCCGTTCCAGGTGCAGCGACCGTTCGTGACGAGCGTGATCGGCACGCTCGTGCTCCTTCCTGCGCGGGTCGTGATCTGGGGGATCCACCTGGCCGAGGTGATGGCTGGCCGATCGTTCGATCTCTCTCAGAACCACTGGTGGATCGCGCTCGCCGCGAGCACGCTCGGCGCGGGAACGCTGGCCGGTGTGTATCGGCTCGGCCGCTCGGTCCGGCGCCGGATGTCGGAGCGTCATTCCTCCTTGTAGATCGCCCAAAACTTCTTGACGGGCGAGAGCGCCCTCCACGTGGCCTTCGATCCCTTCGGTGTGATGAGGAGGTCGCCCGGGCCGGCACGTTGCATGGTGCCGTCGGGCTCGGTGATCTCGACCTCCCCTTCGATGATCACCGCGATCTCATGGTAGGGAGGCTCCATCGGACCGGTCTCGGGCGCGCGCTTCCACAGGCCGAAGCTGAAGCCGCGGTCGCCGCTTCGGAAGACGACGACCTCCTCGCCCGGTGGGGTCGGATCGCCTTCATCGGTCGGGATGGTCTGCCACGCGAGCTCATCGTCGTTCGTGATCACGCGGATGGTGGGGTCGAACGCATCGCTCACGGGACGCTCCTTTCTGGGGTTGCAGCACTAGTCGCGCTGGGGCAGCGCGCGCGTCATCAGGTAGTGCGTTCCGAGATCCGGGATGTCGAACGCGTCACCGCGCGTGGCGAACGCGTACCGACGATAGAAGCCGACCGCACCGGCGCGAGCGTTGCACCACAGGAGCCGGCCACCGTGGTTGACGGCGTGCTCGACGCACCGCTCCAGCAGCAGTCCGCCGTAGCCGCGGCCTCGGACCTCGGGGAGGGTCGCCATCCCCCGGACGCGCCACGCTCGGTCGTCCTCCTCGCTCGGCGGAGGCTCGCAGATGATGGTCGCGATCCCCACGAGCCGCTCCTCCTCGAAGGCGCCCGAGTGCAAGGTGTCGGGCGCGTCGTCACCGGGGAAGACGAGCTCGTCCGCCGGGCGCCCCGGCCGCAGGAGCTCATGACGCAAGATCCGCGCCGCGTGCACGTCGATCTGGCGCAGATCACCGATCATCGACATCTCAAGGGGTCGCTCGCCGCGTGCGCGCACTCACGGTTCGGGGTCGTCGAACCGGACGCTGCGAAGGGCTCCTTGCGCGCGCTCGATCGCCCCCGTGAGCCACGCACCGTCCTGGGCACCTCGGTCGTCCTCTCGCGGGAACATGAACTGATTGAGGGTCTCGTCCGAGCCGACCTGGATCCCCCTCGTGAGCAGGTACTCACCGAGCGCGAACTCCCACGTGAAGAGCGCCGTGCCGTCTTCGTACGCGTGCACCGAGTATGTGAGGTAGCGGTTCGGCTCCGCCGTGAAGAGCTTCGCCCCGCGCGGCGCCCTGCCCTGGCCCAGGTGGAACCCGAACCCGGAAAGCGCTTCTTCGAAGGTCACGCGCAGAGCCTACGTCTCCGCCCATCCCCGGGCGTCGGCGCCCGCGTCAGGGCACCGCCGTCAGCTTCCCCTCGCCCAGGCCAGCGATCGGCAGCGGCTCCTCGGGAGCGGCGGCGGAGCGCCCGCGTGCCACCGACCCTCGAGCTTTGCCGAGTCCGGAGCGGAACTCGTCCGCGCCGTTGGAGATCATCGTGGCGGCTTTCACGATCTTGTTCTCGAGGATGCCCTCCATCGCGTCGAGGAGACCTGCGACCTCGGACAGACATGCCTGCGCGTCGCCCGCTCCGCCGATCCGATGCACCAGGCTGTACAGGAACAGGAGCACCGGCAGCGCGGTGGAGTACGGCACGATCACGACGCCGCGACCGAACGCGTCGGCGTGGGCGCGGCGGAGCACCGCATAGACGGCGTCGGGAACGGCCGCCACGGCGACCGGCGCGGTGAGCGCCGGATCGAGGTATTGCGCCACCTCGCGCGCGCGAGCGGCGACCACCCGCTCCACGTCGCGGGCGCGCGCCTCGCGTTCGAGCGGTTCGTCGGCCGCCTCGAGCGCCTCGAGCTCGGCGAGCGCCGACCACTTGGAGTCCACCGGCAACGTCCGGCCATCGGGCAGCAGCAACCCGAACTCGACCACCTTGCCGTTCACGCGGAAGTCCGTGACGAGCAACCCCGGCGGCAGCTGCGCCAGATGCTCGCGCAGGACGTTCTCCCCGGCACGCCCCTTCGAGGATCCGCCGGCGAGCACGGTCGAAAGCCGGCGCACCACCTCCCACGACTCGCGCTCGCGCCCGCGCCGCTCGTCTTCGCCGATCGCGAGCTGCTGGAGCGCTTGCCGTGCCCCCGCGAGCTCCCCGCGGATCCGTTCGGCGTCGGCGTCGCGCGTCGAACCGGCGTCCGCGAGTCGGCGGAGCTCGGCCGTCTGCACCTCCAGTCGCGCCTCGAGGCGCAGGCTGGATCCGGCATCACCGGCGGGCGATACGCGTCTCGCCCGCATCAAGAACGCTCCCACGACCGCGCCGAACGCGAGGCCGAGGAGCGCGTATCCGATCCCCGTCATGTCGTCCCCTTCCGCCACCGTTGTGCCGCCGAGTACCCCTCGTTCTCATCGAACGTACCGAGGGGGTCTGACACGGCTCCACCGCAGGTCACAACTACACTCAAGGGGTGGCGGAGCTCACCCCGGAGCTGCTCGGGCTCGCGGAAGATGCGAACACGCATACGCCGCTCCGACCCGGCGAGGAGCGCATCGAGCGCGACCGGTACGTCGTGTGGATGAGCGCGTCATCCGGAGCCGCGGTCTTCACCGTGGCGCAACGGCTCCGCCTGACGGACGACGCCTGGGGAGCCGACGTCGAGGAGATCCGTCAGCTGCTCCGAGAGCGCGGCCGAGTGCCGTTCACGTGGGAGGTCGGCACGCACGCCACGCCGGAGGATCTCGCCGACCGGTTCCTGGGGATCGGCATGCGGCCGTTCGAGGAGCCACTCGCGATCGGGATGGTGATGACCGAGCCTCCCGCCGGAGACCCGGCGCACGACGTGGAGGTCCGACGCGTCGAGACCGCCGAGCAGCTCGTCGCCGCCCACCGGATCGCGCGCATCTGCTTCGGCATGGATCCGGAGGACGACGACCCGGATGAAGCGGCGCGCGACCTCGAGTCGCAACGCGAGCTCGGGACGTGGGCCTCCTACCTCGCCTACCTCGACGGCCGACCGGTCGCACAAGCGCAGGCGACGTTCACCCCTCACGGCGTGGTGATGAACGGCGGCAGCACGCTACCGGAGGCGCGCGGACGCGGTGCCTATCGGGCGCTCGTCGACGCGCGGTGGGAGGCAGCGGTGGAGCGCGGCACGCCCGCGCTCGTCACGCAGGCCGGCGCGATGTCGAAACCCATCCTCGAGCGCCTGGGCTTCCGGGGCGTGTGCGAGATCGCGATCCTGCTCGATGACCCGGACACGGAGTAGCATCGCGCTGATGACGACGCCACACACGATCCCGATGCTCCAGGTCTCGGGAACACATCGCGAGGTGGGGGCGCAGATCGCCGAGGCCTGTGCCGACACGATCCTGCAGGCGGTGGGCTTCCCCGACAGCGAGATCCCCGAGGGTCGCACACGTGCCGACCAGCTCGAGCTCGCCGCGAAGTTCCGCGAGATCACGGCGCCCGCCTACCCCTGGTACATGGAGGAGATCGAGGGCGCGGCCGAGGCGCTCGACGTGGACCCGCTCGCACTGTTCGCGTGCATGATCGAGGAGATCTGGTACGAGCCGTACGGTCGCAAGCTCGAGGGTCGCTGCACGGACCTGGTTGCGGTCACCCCCGCGACAGCGGACGGACGCGTGCTCGTCGCCCACAACAACGACATGCCGCGCACATACCAAGACCAACTCGTCGCGATCGAGTGGCGGATCCCCGGCGACCCCATCGTGATGTCGATCGGCAACGGCATCTGGATGAGCGCCGGGTGGAACTCGACCGGGCTGTCGTTCACCGGGAATGAGCTGGCACCGCTCGACGAGCGAGTCGGGATCCCGCGCGAGATCCAGTTCCGCTCGATCCTTCGCCAACCGAGCATGGGGATGGCCGTCGGCGAGGCGCTCCGCCACGACCGGGCCTCCTCATACAACAACGTGATCGTGTCCCGCGACGAGGTGGTGAACGTCGAGGGCTCGGCCACCGACGCAGAGCTCACCGACACCGATGACCGAGGTCACCTCGTCCACACGAATCACTACGTGTGCGAGCGCATGCAGAAGTACGAGGGGGATCCCGAGTACGCACCGCAGTCCGACGCCCGCTACCGGCGCGGCGCCGAGCTGCTCGCGTCCTCGGAGCCCGGCTCGATCACCGTCGAGGTCATGCGGACCTTCCTGTCCGATCACGAGGGCGCGCCAACGAGCATCTGCCGCCACCCCGAGCTGTATCCGGACGCAGCGAGCCGATCCGCTACGGCGTTCTGGTGCATCGCGGACGTCGGGGAGATGAACATCACGTTCGGCCGCGGGAACCCGTGTGACTCGGTCGCACAGGAGTACGCCTTCTCCGCGAACTAGCGCTCCTCGCCGGCCACCACCTCGCCGGCCTTCATGACCATGACGGGCTGCAGCAGCGTGGCGATGTCCTCGACCGGGTCCTCGTCGTACAGGACCAGGTCGGCCGCCATCCCCGCTTTCACCGAGCCGACGTCGGGCAGACCGAGGAGCTCGGCGGCGTTCGAGGTAGCGGCCTGGAGGGCCTTCAGGGGCGTCATCCCCCACTCCACCATCGAGACGATCTCGTGCGGAGCGTTCCCGTGGGGGTTGAACGGCGTGCCCGCGTCCGTGCCGCACGCGTGGCGCACGCCGGCTCGTACCGCTCGGCGGAACGCATCGTGGTGTTGCGCGGCAAGGGACATCGCCTTCTCGACGGCGTAGGCGGGCACCTCGTCGGGATGTTCCACGATGCCGCGGATCGCCGATATCGTCGGGACGTGGAAGGTGCCGGACTCCTTCATGAGGCGGGCCGCCTCGGCTTCGATCTGTGAACCGTGCTCGATCGAGTCCACGCCGGCGAGCACCGACCGCATGATCCCGGTCGCGCCGATCGCGTGCGCGGCGACGCGACGTCCCCAGCTGTGAGCCTCGTCAACCGCAGCCTCGAGCTCCTCGGGCGTGAAAGCGGTGAAGTCGGCGGTGATACCCGGCGTGAGCACGCCGCCCGTCGCGATGAGCTTGATCGCCAGGGCCCCGGCGCGGATCTCCTCGCGCACGGCCTTGCGCATCTCATCGGCGCCGTCGACCTGCCGCGCGACACCGATGCTGTGGCCGTGACCCCCGGTGATCGTCAGCGCTTGCCCCGCAGCCACCACGCGCGGTCCCGGGATCATCCCGCGCTCGATCGCCGCGCCCACCTCGATCACCGAGGTCTTCCGTCCGCCGAGGTCTCGAACGCTCGTGACCCCGGCCTCGAGGTGCCGAGCTGAGTTCTTCACCGCCTTCAGCGCCGCGAGCGTATCGGTGAGGGCAGTCGCTTCGCCCGCGAAGTCGGCCGAGCCGTCGAAGCACAGATGGACGTGGCAGTCGATGAGCCCCGGCAAGAGCGTCGAGTTCGTACCGTCGACCTGGTGCGCAGCCTGGGCGATCTTCGGGGCCCGGGCGTGCGCGCCCACCCACGCGATCTCGCCGCTCGAGACGAGCACACCCGCCTTCGTCTTCATCGAGCGGCCGTCGAACAACGCCACGTTCGCGAAGTACGTCGCCATCCTCACTCCCCCCACGGCGGCGCGAGGCGCTCGCCACCGGGTCGGATCATGACCGTGCCGACCGGCATCATCGCGAGGATCGCCGCGGCCAGCGAGCCGTCCGCGTACGAGAAGTGCGAGACGCCCGGCGGGATCATCACGGTGTCGCCGGGCCCGAGCGGCGTCTCCTCACCGTCGAGGGACACCGTGATCGAGCCCGAGAGGACGTGGAACACCTCCTCGTGATCGTGCGTGTGCTCGGGCAGACGCTGACCCGGACGCAGGTCGACGCGGTAGCTCATGGTCTCGAGCGCACCGCGGGACGGTGAGGACAATCCGCGAATACAGACTCCCGCCAGGTCGAACTCTGGGGCGTCGTCGGACTTCACGATCGGCATGCGGACTCCTCGACGGTCGCGGGCGCCTCGCATCATCGCAGAACGGCCCGACGGACTATCGCGCGAGCTCGTCCCGGAACCGCCTCGCGCGGGCGGCCTCGACGACGTTTTCCTTCCGCTCGTAGAGCGCGACGGCCCGATCGGCCGCCTGCCTAGCCTCCGCGACGTTGCCGGCCGCGCGAAGCACCTCCGCGAGGTCGAGCAAGGTCTCACCGTGGTCGACCAGGGCGTCCGTTCCCTCGTACATCTCCTCGGCTTCGCGGGCGAGCCGAAGCGCCTCCTCGTACGCTCCGCGAGCGGCAAGCGCCTTCGCCTGCACCCGCCGCCACACGTTCTGACCGATGATGTCGGCCGGGGACATCGGCTGCTGCGCGCTCTCGCGCGCCAACGCTTCCGCCTCCTCGAACCTGCCTTGCGCGACGACCGCGAGGGCCATCATGTCGCGCGTGACGTCCAGGAGCGGCAGCGAATCGGCCTCCAGGAGACGCGCGTACTCGGCCCGAGCGAGCGACTCCGCCCGCGCGAAGTCTCCCGCGATCATCTCGATGTACCACCCCTCCTGGACGGCGAAGGCGCTGGTGACGGGCCTGCCCAGCTCATCCGTGATCGCCTTCCCGGCCGCGTACATGTCTCGAGCTTGCTCGAGGTCGCCCCCCATCGCGATCAAGACGGAGCGCGCCCCCATCGCCTGCGCCTCGAGCCACCGGTCCCGCCCCGACCTGGCCCATGCTTCCTCACACCGCGCAAGTCCCTCGGTCACCGTTACAGGTCCCCACACGCTGCCCATCCACGCGCTCAACAGCTCTGCGGCCAACGCGCGCTCACCGGCCGACTCCGCGTATCCGAGCGCACGCAGCGTGGCTTCGTCTCTCCGCGCGAAGTGGAAACGGATGTTGTGATCCCATGCGAGCAAGTACCAGGCGCGAGCGAGGCCCGCGTCGTCGCCGAGCGACTCGAACACCTCGATCGCGCGCTCTGCGTCTGGCTTCCACCGCTCCCATAACCGGACGTCACGCCACGCCGCGATCTCGCTGAGCGCGAGAGCTGCATGCATCTGGAGCGCGTGGTGCTCGATCGCCAGGGCGGCGGCCGAAACCTCTTCGAGTAGCTCGAGGGCCTGTACCTCGTGTCCGGACCACGCGAGCGCCCGGCCGAGGTCGAGCCCGTCTCGGACCCATTCCGGGTCCGTGCGAGGCCGCAGCTCCATGGCTCGCCGGAGCAGGTTAATCGCCCCCGCGGTGTCCCCCCGCGCGTAGCTGCGCCTGCCAGCCGACGCGAGGTGGGCGGCCGCGGTCGCGGCGAGCACGATCCCATCGTCCATCGCCTGACCGAGCTCGGCGCGGAGCCGATGGGCCTGCTCCAGGTGGTAACCGAGGATCTCCTCCTGCTCGGCGACGCGCTCGCCGGCGATGCCCTCGAGCCAACGTGCGAACCCCTCGTGCAGGATCGCCCGCTCAGACTTGGGGATCGCGTCGTAGGCGGCGTCACGGATCAACAGATGCCGGAAGCGGTAGGCATCCTCGCCCGGAAGCAGCGAGCGCTCCGGTCCGACGAGCTCCTTGCGAACGAGCGAGCGAAGGTGGACATCGAGGGAGGAGCGCACGGGATCCGCGAGCAGCTCGAGGATCGCCCCTCGATGGAACGCCTTGCCGCACACCGCGGCGTGCTCGATCACCCTTCGTTCCTCGTCCGAGAGTCGGTCGAGCCTCGCGGACAGCAGCGCCGAGATCGTCGGCGGCACCGCCACGTCGGCAAGGTCACCCGCGGGGATCCAACGATCGCCGTCGCGCGAAAGGAGGCCGTCGTCGATCAGCATCGCCAGCATCTCCTCGACGAAGAGCGGGTTGCCCTCAGCGACGCCGGTGATGCGATCGCGCACCTCCGCCGGAAGGCCCGACGATCCCAAGAGGTGGTCGATCAGCTCGGCGCATTCAGGGTTGGAGAGCGGCGCGAGCGAGATCGTGGTGGCGTTCGTCTTCCCACCGGCCCACGTCGGCCGGACGTCGAGTAGATCGGGCCGGGCCATACACAGGACCAGGATCGAGGCATCTCGGGACCAATCCGCAACGTGCTCGATCAGATCGAGGAAGGTCGACTCACCCCAGTGGATATCGTCGAAGACCACAACGAGAGGGCGATCACGGCCGCGGATCTCGAGGAAGCGGCGGATCGCCCAGAAGGTCTCCTCCGGAGCCCCGCCTTCGCCCGCGCCGAGCAGCTTGGCGAGGTTGGCAGTGATCGCATCGGCGTGGTCCTCATCGGCCAGGGCTTCGTGGATCGTTTCCCGCACCGAAGACTCGTCGTCGAAGTCGGCAAGCCTGAGCACCTCCTTCATCGCCTCGGCGACCGGGAAGTACGTGATGCCTTCGCCGTACGCGAGGCATCGGCCACGCATGACATCGGCGACCTCGAGTCCGGACAGGAACTCCTCGACCAGGCGCGATTTCCCGGCGCCGGCCGATCCGAGCACCGTGAACAGCTGGCAGACGCGGTCCGAGACCGCTCGCTCGAAGGCCTGCTCGAGCAACGCGCGTTCGCGCGCGCGCCCGACCATCGGTGCGTCGAGACGCCGGGTGCGCATCGGCGAGAGCGACGCCACCTGGAGCAGGCGGAAGGCGACCACCGCTTCCGCTTTCCCCTTGAGCGCCAGCGGCTCGACGGGTTCGGCGAGCACCGCGTCTTTCACGAGTCGATGTGTAGGCTCGCCGATCAAGATCTCCCCGGGCTCCGCCGCGGTTTGCAGGCGCGCGGCTGTATTCATGGCGTCGCCGATCAGCGGCTGGTCCGGTCCGGCGACGAGCACCTCTCCCGTCGTGATGCCGATGCGCCCGACGAGCTCGACCGCCGAACCCGGCTCGGATGCCGCGAGCCGGTCGCGCATCTCGACGGCGGCGCGGACCGCGCGTAGCGCGTCGTCCTCATGGGCCTGCGGCATCCCGAAAACCGCGACGACCGCATCGCCGATGAACTTCTCGACCGAGCCGCCGTGGCGCTCGATCGCGGCGCGCATGTCCTCGAAGTATCGCTGCAGGACCGGTCGGAGGATCTCGGGGTCGTGTCGCTCGGCCAGGGTTGTCGAGCCGACGAGATCACAGAACAGGACGGTGACGGTCTTGCGGGCCTCGCGGGCCGGCGCCTGGGGCCCCAGCGGTGTCGCACACGCCATACAGAACGCGGCGTCGCCCGGGTTCTCGCGACCGCAGCTCGGACACGCACGCATAGGCGCGAGCGTACGCCGCAACCTTCTGCGGGACCAGGGTGGAACCCGACGCGGGAGGTTCGACGACGCTCGGTCCACGCGCCCGTGACTCGGGTAGGCTGTGCCGCGGCCCGGGCGGGAACGACCCCGGGTCATCCGTTCGCGCGAGGGGGATGCGTTGCTCGACGTAGCGAAGCAGGCCGTCGAAGCCGCCAAGGCGGCCGGTGCGGACTACGCGGACGGCAGGGTGGTCCGCGAGGACTCCGAGTCGATCACCGTCCGCAATCAGGTGATGGAGGGGATCGACCGCTCGGACTCGCAGGGCGTGGGTATCCGGGTTCTCGTGAACGGGTATTGGGGGTTCGCCGCCACGGCGCTGCTCGAGCCCGCCGAGATCGAGCGAACCGCGGCGCTCGCCGTTGAGATCGCCCGCGCCGCCGCCCGCCTGCCGATGGATCCCATCCAGCTCTCGGAGACCGAGCCGGCCACCGGCACGTGGCATTCGCCCATGCAAGAGGATCCCTTCAACGTCGCGCTCGAGGAGAAGGTCGCGCTGCTCATGGAGGCCACGCGGCGGATGCAAGAGGTGAAGGGTCTCGCGTTCGCTGAAGCCGGGATCGACCTGTTCCGACGGCGCAGCTGGCTCGCCACCTCCGAGGGCACCGCCGTGGAGCAGACGACCGTGCAGTCGGGCGCCGGCATCGAGGCCTCTGCCGTCGGCGAGGGCGAGCTGCAGCGTCGCTCGTTCCCCAACTCGTTCCGCGGTCACATCGCGGCCGCCGGCTGGGAGCACATCCAACGGCTCGGTTTGATCGAGGAGGCAGAGCGGACCGCCACCGAGGCCGTCGAGTTGCTCAGCGCGAAGGAGTGCCCGAGCGAGGTCACCACGCTCGTGCTCGACTCCGGCCAGGTGGAGCTCCAGGTGCACGAGTCGATCGGGCACCCGGTGGAGCTCGACCGTGTGCTCGGCATGGAGGAGGCCTACGCGGGATCGTCGTTCCTCTCACCGGACGATCGGGGGAAGTTCCGGTACGCGAGCGATCTGGTCTCGATCACGGCCGACGCGTCGCTGCCCGGCGGACTCGGCTCGTTCGGATGGGACGACGAGGGCGTACCGGCACAGCGGACGCCGATCATCATCGACGGCATCTTCCACAACTTCATCTCCTCGCGCGAGACGGCCACGCGGATCGGCCAGCGCTCGAGCGGCGCGATGCGTGCGGACGGATGGCAGAACCTCCCGCTCATCCGCATGACGAACATCTCGATCGAACCGCGAGAGGGCTCGCTCGCCGACATCATCGGCGACACGAAGGACGGCATCTTCATGGCGACGAACCAGTCGTGGTCGATCGACGACAAGCGCGTGAACTTCCAGTTCGGCTGCGAGATCGCGTGGCGCATCAAGGACGGCAAGCTCACCGACATGTACCGCAACCCGAACTACACGGGGATCACCACCGAGTTCTGGGGTTCGTGCGACGCCGTCGGCGGGCGCGAGGAGTGGACGCTGTGGGGCACGCCGAACTGCGGCAAGGGTCAACCCGGACAGGTCGCCCGCGTCGGTCACGGGACCTCGCCGGCCCGGTTCCGGAACGTGCGGATCGGGGTCCGGGGCTGATGCCGGGTGCCGTCGGCCCCGACGAGATCCGCCGCGTTTCGCAGGCCGCCCTCGATGTGCCGGGGGTCGACGGCGTCGAGGTCCTGTTCATGCACGAATGGGGTGGGCTCACGCGGTTCGCGTCGAGCTCGATCCATCAGAGCACCTGGCGTGAGGACACCGGCACGCGCGTGCGAGTGGTGACGAACGGCCGGGTGGGCGTGGCCTCCACGAACGACTTCTCGCCCGAGGGCGCCCGCGCCGCGGCCGAGAGCGCGAAGGAGATGGCGCAAGTCGTCGCGCCCGATCCCTTGTTCGCCGGACTCGCCCCACCCGCCCCCGTCGAGGCGACGGAGTCATTCGATGAAGCAACGGCGTCCACCAGCCCGACGACCCGAGCAGAGGGTGTGGCCGCGCTTGTCGAGCAGTGCGATCCGGGATTCACGGCCGCCGGAGCCTTCGAGACCACCTCGATGGAGGTGGCGGTCGCCAACTCCGAGGGTCAGTTCTGCTGGGCGCCGTCCACCCTCGCGTCGATCACGACGGTGATCAGCGGCGGCGATCACGGCAATGGGTTCGCGGAGACCTTCGGCGCCCGCGTGTCCGAGATCGATCCCGAGGCGATCGGGAAGCGCGCCGCTCAGAAGGCGCGAGACTCGCAGAACCCGCAGGACCTCGAGCCGGGCAGGTACACGGTGATCCTCGAGCCCTCGGCCGTCTCGACCCCCGTGGGGTTCCTCGCCTGGATCGGCTTCGGCGGTCGCATGTTGGCGGAGGGCCGATCGTGCTTCTCGGGCAAGGAAGGCGAGACGGTCGCCGCGCCCACGATCTCGATCTTCGACGACGCGGCCTCTCCGCTCACGCTCGGGACGCCGTTCGACTTCGAGGGCGTGCCACGCGAGCGCGTCGATCTCATCAAGGACGGCGTGTTCCTCGACGGTGTGTACGACATGCGCACGGCCAAGCAGGCGGAGAAGGCGACGACTGGTCACGCGCTGCCGCCACCGAACCCGGAGGGTCCCTTCCCGCTCAACCTGTTCCTCGCGCCGGGCGATTCCTCGGTCGAGGAGATGATCGCGGCAACCGACCGCGGTCTGCTCATCACGCGGTTCCACTATTCGAACGTGGTGCACCCTGTGGAGTCGACCATCACCGGCATGACGCGCGACGGCACGTTCCTCATCGAGCACGGCCAGATCGCGGGTCCGGTCAAGAACCTGCGTTTCACGCAGTCGATCATCGAGGCGCTCACGAACACCACGATGATCGGTCGCGAGACCGAGCTCGCGAGCGAGTTCTTCTTCTCGGCCTCGCGCGTGCCGGCCCTCATGATCGAGGGCTTCAACTTCACGGGTCGCAGCGACCACTAACTCCGCGACTCCTGACCGGCGTTCAGCGCGGGGTTCGCCTCCGTGAACGGCCCTGCAGTACGCTGTGGCGGCCACGTCCCCAGGAGGCCCCATGCAGGTCGGCGAGATCATGAAGACGGATGTGAAGACGACCTCCCCCGACGACACGTTCGCGCACGTCGCCGCCCTCCTGCACGAGCACGGGATCTCCTCGGTCGTCGTGCTCGAGGACGGAACGCTCGCGGGGATCGTCACCGAGCGCGACCTCGTGAACCTCGTGGCCGACGGCGACGATCCGCAGACCACGAAGGTGAGCGCGCGGATGACCCGTGACCTCGACACGGTCGAACCGAAGACCGACATCGCCGAGGCCGCCGAGCACATGGCGAGCCGCCGCATCCGGCATCTCCCCGTCGTGGACAAGGGCTCGTTGGCGGGCATCATCTCCATCCGCGACCTCACGAACTGGGCGGTGCACGAGCTCACCTCCGGTCACGAGCTGCCCGACATCGAAGGGAGCCACACCGCGCTCTCGGCCGCGGCCGAGATCAACCGCACGTTCGAGCCCGGGTCGCGCGCCCCGCGCTGAAGGCGCTCGGGACCCCGGCCGGCCTCTAGCGGTCGGCGGCTCGTTCGAACGGCTCCAGCGGGCGCTCGAGCGATCCGAGCTGCGCCAGATCCCGCGGGAAGAGCAGGGCGACCGTCCAGTCCATCGCGATCTTCACCTTGCGCGTGAGCGTCGGCATCGCGAGCAGGTGGTACGAGCGGTGCAGGAACCAGCCGGGGAATCCTCGGAACTTCACGCCCATCACGTTCGCCACGCCCTTGTACCTTCCGAGCGAGCAGACGCCGCCGAGGTTGCGGTGCGCGAACGGCAGCGGGCGACGGCCCCCCAGCACGGCCGCGATGTTCGCGGCGACGTGCCGGCCCTGGCGCATGCCGTGCTGCGCCGTGGGCGGCATGATCCCCCCGCTCGAGCGATCGGGGACCGCGGCGGCATCACCGGCCGCCCACGCGTCGTCGAGGCCGTCCACTCGCAGGTCGTCTCGGACTCGCACGCGCCCGTCGGCATCGACGGGGAACCCCGAGGCAGCCGCGAGCGGTGACGGCTTGACGCCCGCGGTCCATACCAGTGTGTCCGCCGGGAACGACCGGCCATCGGACAGCCGGATGACACCCTTGTCCGCCGACTCCAGACGCGTGCTCAGCAGGACGTCGATCCCACGCTCGAGGAGCCGATCGAGCGCGTACCTCGCGAGATCGTCGCCGAGCTCGGGCAAGATCTTCCCGGTGGCCTCCACGAGCACCCACCGCATCTCGGGCGCGCGGAGTGTCGGGTAGCTCGCGATCGCGTCGCGGGCGAGGTCCTCGAGCTCACCGAGCGCCTCGACACCCGCATATCCTCCGCCCACGAACACGAACGTGAGGGCTGCCCGCCGGCGCTCCGGGTCCTCCGTCTCCGCCGCCACGTCGAGCCTCGAGAGCACCCGGTTCCGCAGGTAGATGGCCTCCTGGACGGTCTTGAATCCGACACCCCGCTCGGCGAGCCCGGGGATCGGCAGCACGCGCGAGCGGGACCCGGCGGCAAGGACCACGATGTCGTACGGCTGCGCTCGCTCGCGCCCGTCGGGCAGACGCACGGTGACCACGTGCGCGTCATGGTTGATGGCCACGACCTCGCCGATGACGATCTCGCAGTGCCGCAGCACGGACCGCAGCGGCACGACGACGGCACGGGGATCGATCGTCCCCGACGCCACTTCGGGCAGGAACGGTTGGTACTGCATGAAGCTCTCCGGGTTCACGACGGTGATCCGGTGGCCGGCGGTCGCGAGCTGTTTCATGCCGAGCGCTGCGTACAGCCCCGCGAAGCCGGCTCCGACCACGAGGATCCGCTCGCCGGTCACCGTCCGGCCCGCGCGCGCAGCGCGGCGAACTGCTCGGGGTCGCAGAGCGAGGTCCCCAGACGGATCGGGTCGTACCTCGTGCCGTGACAATCCGACCCGCCGGTCGCGACGAGACCCAGACGCTCGGCCATCGCTCGGTAGATCGCCCGCTGCTCCGGCGTGTGGTCCGTGTGGTCGACTTCGAGCCCGACCATCCCCCGCTCAGCCATCGCGGCGATGAGGTCCTCGGGGACCGAGCTCTGGGCCCCCCACATGCCGGGGTGCGCCAGCACACAGACGCCGCCCGCCCGAACGATGAGGTCGACGGAGTCGAGCGGGTCGAGCGCGTGCTTGGGCACGTGAGCCGGCCCGCCATCAGCGATGTACCGGTCGAAGGCCTCCGCCTCGTCGGCGACGATCCCCGCTTCCACCATGGCCTGCGCCACGTGCGGACGGACGATGTTGCCGCCGCCGGCGATCTCACGCACGCGCTCGAACGAGATGTCGAACCCGAGCGCCTGGAGCTTCTCGATCATCATCTCGCCACGCCGGAACCGGTCGTCGCGCAGGCGCTGCAGCTCCGTCTGGAGCTCCTCGTTCGAGACGTCCATCCAGTAACACAGGACGTGGATGCTCGTCGCCTGGAGCTCGGCCGAGAACTCGACGCCGGGAACCAGCTCGACCCCGACCTCGCGAGCGGCCTCACTCGCTTCCTCGAGCCCGGAGGTCGTGTCGTGATCGGTCAGCGCGACGACGTCGAGACCGAGCTCCGCCGCGCGGCGCACGACCTCCGACGGCGTGAAGGTCCCATCGGACTCGTCGGAGTGCGTGTGGAGATCGATACGGGGCATGCGGCGCGCCATCGTGTCACAGGGTTCGCGCCGGCGTCACGCGGGCGAGACGAACGCGGGGGTGATCTCCGCGACGGAAGGGACCCCGGCCAGCGCCATCGCGTTGTCCAGCTCGTCGCGCAGGATACGCAGGACCGCGGCGACCCCCTCTTGACCCCCGGCGGCCAGTCCCCACGCCGCCGGACGACCGACGAGCACGGCCGCGGCGCCCAGGGCGAGGCACTTCAACACGTCGGTCCCCCGGCGGATCCCGCCATCCACGAGCACCGGCACACGCCCACCGACCGCGTCGACGACCTCGGGCAGAACCGTCACGCCCGCTGCCACACCGTCGAGCTGCCGGCCGCCGTGATTCGAGACCACGATGCCGTCCACGCCGTGCTCGAGCGCGATCCTGGCGTCCTCGGCGGTCATGATGCCCTTCACCAGCAATGGCAGCGTTGCTCGCGCGCGGATCCACGCGATGTCGGCCCACGAGATGCGGGGATCGTAGACGCGGTCGTCCTCGGGGAGGCCGAGCGGCATGAGGAAGGCGTTCCGCGTATCTCGGTGCCGAAGGCCGATCTCGGGGAGATCGACGGTGAAGCACACCGCCCCGTAGCCGGCGGCGACCACACGCTGCAACATGTCGGCCGTGACGCCGCGGTCGGTGAACAGGTACAGCTGCCACCACTTCGGTCCGCTCGCGGCGCCCGCGACCTCTTCCAGGTAGTCCACGGTCGTGGTGGAGACCACCATGATCGTGCCGGCGTCCGCGCACGCGCGGGCGGTCGCGTGCTCACCGTCCCGGTGCGCGAGCCGTTGGTACGCCCACGGGGCGACGAGGATCGGGAAAGCCACGCGGGTCCCGAGCAGCTCGGTCGTCAGATCGCGCTGCGTAACGCCGGTGAGCATCCGAGGCCGGATCACCCAGCGGTCGAACGCGGCGCGGTTCTCGCGGAGGGTCCACTCGTCGCCGGCGCCGCCGGCGTAGTAGTCGAAGACGTCCTGCGGGAGCAGCTCCCGAGCGACGGGCTCGAAGTCGTCGACCGTCACGAACCTGGGCGGCTGCATCCAGGGATGCTAGCCGCCGCGGGCACTGACCCGCCCAGCGCCCATCTCCCGGGAAAGGCTGCGAGCGACGTGCTTGACCGCGGCCACGACCCGCTCGTCCGGCGCTCCCGGGAGCAGCCGTTCGACGGGGCCGGCGACGCCCACGGCCCCGACCGGAGCACCTCGGTGATCGAACACGGCCGCCGCGATCTCCGCTTCGCCGATGATCGCTTCCTGGTTCCCCGTCGCCACGCCGCTCCGTACGGTGCGCTCGAGCGCCCGTTTCAGCGCATCGGGGTCGATCATCGTGCGGCCGGTCAGCCGTTCCAGTGAGGTCTCGAGCAAAGCGGCCCGCTGCGGGGGATCGATGAAGGCGGCGATGGCCTTGCCGAGCGCGCACGCGTGCCACGGGATGGAGGCGCCCACTTCGAGGATCTGCACGGAGTTGTCGGGACGGAACACGTGATGGACGATCAGCACGCTCGATCCGTTCAACACGCCGATCCTCACCGACTCGTTCAGCTGTCCCGCCAGCGAGTCCGCCCACAGCAAGGATCGGGCCCGGAGCACGTGATTGTCCAAGAAGGCGTTCCCGAGTTGGAGCGTCGCGGGGCCGAGTCGGTATTTGCCGGTCTCGGCATCCTGCTCGACGAACTCTTGCCGCTCGAGGGTACGGAGGAGTCCGTGCACCGTGCCTTTCGCCATACCCAGTCGCTCGGAGAGCTCGGTGACGCCGAGTCGTGATGTCCCCGCTGCGAGCGCCCGGAGGATGCGGAGGGCACGATCGACGGACTGGACCCTGCCCCGCTCGGCCGTCACGTCGGCAGATCGCGGACGGCTCGAGCCAGCGCCTCGAAGAGCATGGCGGTGGACGTCGCCCCCGGATCTTGGTGTCCGACGCTCCTCGGGCCCAGGTACGAAGCCCGCCCCTTGCGCGCCTGCATCGGGACCGTCAGCCGAGCGCCCTCGGCAGCGGACCGGGCCGCCCGCTCACACGCACCTGCCGCGGAGCCCCCGCTCCGCAGCTCGCGTTCGAGCGCGGCGATCGCGGGTGCCCAGGCATCGACGATCGTCTTGTCGCCCTCGACGGCCGCACCGAGCTGCTGGATCGCGGCCAGCGCCGAGCGCACGGCGAGCAACAGGGCTTCGCCGTCGAAGGACCTGGCCGCGCCAAAGGAGGCTCCGGCCGCTCGGAAGGCGGAGCCGTACAGCGGGCCGGCAGCTCCGCCGACCCGCAAGATGAGGGTGTCCCCCACCACGCGCAAGACCCTGCCCGGACCGGCAACCTCCAATGAACCGAGAGCCTCGATCGCGGCCGCGAAACCGCGATCCATGTTGACCCCGTGATCGGCGTCCCCGATCGCAGCGTCCAACTGCGTCAGATAGTCGCGGCGCGCGGATACGTCGTTCGCCATCTCCCGGATCCACGACCGCACGGTGGTGGCCTTGAACGCCTCGCCCGCATGCACCGTCGCGGCCG
>JBDTYT010000023.1:0-22475 GCA_040005555.1 Actinomycetota bacterium
CCAGGCGCCGCGCGGTCTGCGGGCGGCCCCTAGAATCGGGCTCCGGCATGTCGGCCCCATCCATGACCTTGCGGCAGTCCGTCGCCCTCGTGTGGCGGAGCCTGCGATCGATGCGCACGGCACTCGTGCTGCTGTTGCTGCTCGCGCTCGCGGCGGTGGCGGGTTCGCTCGTCCCCCAGATCGGCCTGTCCGACGCGAGGATCGTCTCCATCTTCCGCGACCACCCGCTCCGAGCTCGGATCTACGACCAGCTCGGTTTGTTCGACGTCTACGGCTCGTGGTGGTTCACGGTGATCTACTCGCTCCTCCTCGTCTCGCTCGGCGCGTGTCTGCTCCCTCGCACACGGGCGATGGTGCGGAACATCCGCACGAGGCCCGTGCCCGCTCGCGACCTCGACGCCATGCGCCACTACGCCGAGGTCGCCGTCCCCACCGAGCCCGACCGGGCGATCCGAGGCGCCCGATCGGTGCTGCGCCGGCGCTTCTTCCGCGTCCGCGGGCCGAACGGGCAGCCATCGCTCGCCGCGGACAAGGGACTCGCGCGAGAGGCCGGCAGCCTGCTGTTCCACTGGTCGTTCTTCCTCCTGCTGGTCGGCATCGTGTTCGGGAAAGGCACGGGGTTCAGCGGCAAGGCCGTGATCGTCGAGGGCCAGACGTGGACCGAGGCACACGCGAGCTATGACGGTTCGGTGCGCGAGGGCCGGTTCCTCGACGATCACCACACCGGCGTGCAGATCCACGTGGACGACTTCACCGCCACGTACCGTTCGAACGGACAGCCGGAGGACTTCGTCACGCACGCCGAGCTGCTCGACGCCGCGGGGAGGCCGGTGCGGACGGTCGACATCCGCGTGAACCACCCCGCCGAGATCGACGGCGTGAAGTTCTACCAATTCGGCTACGGCTGGGCTCCGGTCATCCGCGTCGAGCACGACGGCGTACCGATCTTCGACGGGCCGGTCGTGTGCCGGCAAGATCCCGTACCCAAGGGCGTGAGCGCTCTGCAGCTTCCGTGGAACTGCGTGGTGAAGCTCTCGTCCCTGCGGCCCCAGGTGGGGATCGCGTTCCGGCTCTGGCCCGACAGCCGGGCGCTGTACACGCTGCTCGACACCGGACAGTCGATGCCGATGCTCACCGAGTTCGCGCCCGTCATGACCTACACGGCGTACGAGGGCGATCTGCGCGCCGACCAGATCACGAGCGTGGCGGTCCTCGACACGGCTTCGATGCGGTCCTTCGACGACGGCGCGCTCGGCGCGGGCGAGTCGGTCGACATCGGCCACGGGCTCACCGTGTCCTTCCCTGACCTGCGGCAGTACACCGTCCTGCAGGTGAGCCGCGACCGAGGTCTGTGGATCGTGTTCCTGGCCGCTATCCTTCTGCTGCTCGGCCTGCTGCCGGCGCTGTACACCTCGAGGCGCAAGCTGTGGGTCACGGCCGAGCCGGACGGGACGGGCTCGGTGCTGAAGGTCGGTGGGTTCGCCCTCCAGCGCCGGAGCCAGTTCGAGGAGGAGTTCGCCCGCCTCGTGCGCGAGATCGGGCGGACCGGGGAAGCGAAGGTGGGCCCGTGAGCTCCGAGACGTGGGCGAGGATCTCCACCGACACGTTCAACGTCACGTTCTTCGCCTACCTCGCCGCGATGGTCGGTGATTTCCACTACCTCGCGTTCCGGCGCAAGCCCGTCTGGCGCGCCGCGCTGTTCCTCACGACGATCGGTCTCGGTTCGCAGGGGATCTCGCTCGTGACGCGTGGGCTCGCGGCGGGCCGGATCCCGATCGGCAACATGTACGAGTTCTCGCTGCTGCTGACGTTCCTCATCGTCCTCGCGTACCTGGGGCTCGTGGAGGGCGTCTCGAAGGTGCGCACGCTCGGTGGGTTCGTGCTGGCGTTCGTGGTGGTGACCCTCGCGATCGCGGTGCTGTTCCTGTACGTCGGTCCGGCTCCGCTGATCCCGGCGCTGAACTCGTACTGGCGGCAGATCCACGTGACCTCGATGATCCTCAGCTCCTCGCTGCTGGCGCTCGGCTGCATCATCACGATCCTGTACCTGGTGAAGGACCGCCGAGAACGCAGGGACGCTTCGATGCCGCCCCCGATCATGGGTGGCGCGATCGATCTCGGATCGGAGACCCCGCCGCACTTCGAGGCGGGCGCCGACGAGCCCGTGGGCGCGGCCACATCGAGGAAGGGGTGGCTCCCTGCGGCGGCCGTGCTCGACAGGCTCGCCTATCGCATGATCGCGTTCGCCTTCCCGATCTGGACGTTCGGGATCATCACCGGGGCGATCTGGGCCGAGAGCGCGTGGGGCCGCTACTGGGGTTGGGATCCGAAGGAGACGTGGTCGTTCATCACGTGGACGATCTTCGCGGGCTACCTGCACGCGCGCGCGACGTCCGGGTGGAAGGGCCGCCGAGCCGCGGTGATCGCCCTCGTGGGGTTCGTGTCGTTGCTCATCACGTACTACGCCGTGAACCTATGGATCGTGGGATTGCACTCGTACGCAGGGGTGTGAGATCCGTGCCCGGCTCGAATCTGAAGGGTGGTACAGTGCGCCTGCTTCGGTGCCTGCCCGAAGCGTGCTCGGAGGTAGGGGGAAGGTGCGCAAGAAGACGCGGCTGCTCCTGGGCGCCGGCGCCCTGCTGCTCATCGCCGCGGCCTGCGCACCGAACGCCACCCAGAGCTCGCTCGATCCGCAGGGTCCGTACGCCCGCAAGTCCTACGACCTGTTCGTCCCGGTGTTCTGGGTGGCCGTCACGATCTTCGTCCTCGTCGAGGGCGCGCTGTTGCTCATCGCGATCAAATACCGGCACCGGAAGGGCCGCGACAAGATCCCACCGCAGATCCACGGGAACACTCGGCTCGAGATCGCGTGGACGATCCTGCCGGCGTTGATCCTGGCCGGAGTGGCGGTCCCGACCGTGACCACGATCTTCGATCTCGCGCGCAAGCCGGCCGGCGAGGTCATGAACGTCCATGTGCTCGGTCACCAGTGGTGGTGGGAGTTCGATTACCCCGACCAGCAGATCATCACCGCGAACGAGATGCACATCCCCACCGGCATCCCGATCTACGTCACGCTCTGTTCCGTGGGTTCGGGCTATCAGCAGGGGATCGGAGCACCGAGCGATTGTCAGCCTGGGCCGCCCGACGGCCAACCTCCGGCCGCGGTCGGGAACGCGGTGATCCACTCCTTCTGGGTGCCGGAGCTCGCTGGGACGCAGGACGTGGTTCCGGGGCGCGCGAACACCCTGCTGCTGCAGGCCGACCATCCTGGGACGTACACGGGTCAGTGCAAGGAGTTCTGCGGCCTCTCCCACGCGTACATGAAGTTCACGGTCGTCTCCCAAACGCCCGATGATTTCGCTGCGTGGGTGCGCGGCCAGCAGGCCGACGCGACGGCTCCGACGACCGGCAGCCTGGCGGCGACCGGTATGAACGAGTTCGTGAACGGTGCGTGCATCGCGTGCCACGCGATCCAAGGCGTCGAGGATCCCAACGGGAACCCCCTGGTCCAAAACGGCGGACCGAACCTCACGCACTTCGCGTCTCGGTCGTGCTTCGCCGGGTGCATGATGCCGACGAACGAGGAGAACCTCAAGAAATGGCTCGACGACCCACCGGCGGTGAAGGCGGGCTCGTGGATGCCGGACTACGGCCTGACCCCACAGCAGATCGATGCCCTCGCGGCGTACCTGCTCACCCTCACATGACGGAGGAACGATGGCGAGCGTGAGCGTTCGGGCTGGTGGGGGCGGGGGCCGAGGTTTGCTCGCCCGGCCCACGGCGACGGACGGCTTCTGGAGCTGGTTCACCACGGTGGACCACAAGAAGATCGGGATCTTGTACGGGATCACCTCGTTCGCGTTCTTCATCGTGGGGGGCTCGGAGGCGCTGCTGATCAGGCTGCAGCTCGCGCGGCCCGACCAGAACATCCTGAAGCCATCGGTATACAACGAGATCTTCACGATGCACGGCATCACGATGGTGTTCCTCGTCGTGATGCCGCTGTCGGCGGCGTTCATCAACTACCTGGTGCCGCTCATGATCGGCGCTCGCGACGTCGCCTTCCCTCGACTGAACGCCTTCAGCTACTGGGTGTTCCTCGCCGGCGGCCTCTTCATCTACTCGAGCTGGTTCCTCGGTGGCGCGCCGAACGGGGGATGGTTCGGGTACGCGCCCAACTCCGTCGTTGATCCCTCGCGCGGCATGACCTTCTACGCGATCGGATTGATCATCACCGGCATCGCCTCGACGGTTTCGGCGGTGAACCTGGCGGTCACGATCTTGAACATGCGCGCGCCCGGGATGACGTTGTTCCGCATGCCGGTGTTCGTGTGGATGAGCCTGGTCGTCCAGTTGCTGCTCGCGTTCTCGCTTCCGATCATCACCGTGGGGTTGGTGGAGCTCTTGTTCGACCGCAGGTTCGGGACCCATTTCTTCGATCCCGCCGCGGGCGGTGATCCGGTCCTGTGGCAGCACCTGTTCTGGTTGTTCGGCCACCCCGAGGTGTACATCCTCGTCTTGCCGGCGATGGGCATCGTGTCCGAGATCTTGCCGGTGTTCTCGCGCAAGCCGTTGTTCGGCTACCAGTTCGTCGTGTTCAGCGGCATCGCCATCGGGTTCATCGGGTTCGGCGTGTGGGCGCATCACATGTTCGCGGTGGGTCTGGGACCGGTGGCGAACACCGCCTTCGGGATCTCGACGATGATCATCGGCGTGCCGACGGGCGTGAAGATCTTCAACTGGCTCGGCACTATGTGGAAGGGCGACATCCGCTTCACGACGCCGATGTTGTTCGCGGTGGGCTTCGTCGCGATGTTCGTGATCGGGGGCCTGTCAGGGGTGACGCACGCCGTCGTGCCGGCGGACTACCAGCAGACCGACACGTACTACATCGTGGCGCACTTCCACTACGTGCTGTTCGGCGGCGCGATCTTCGGGTTGTTCGGGGGGATGTACTACTGGTGGCCGAAGGTGTTCGGGCGGATGCTGAACGAGAAGGTCGGCAAGCTGCACTTCTGGATGATGCTCATCGGCTTCAACCTGACGTTCGGGCCGATGCACATCCTCGGGCTCCAGGGCATGCCGAGGCGGATCCAGAGCTACCCCGCGTCGCTCGGCCTCGACTTCTGGAACCTCGTCTCCTCGATCGGCGCGTTCACGATCGCGCTCTCGGTGCTCATCTTCATCGTGAACGCGGTGAGCAGTTTCCGAAAGCCCAAGGGGATGGAGGCGGACCCATGGGACGCGCGCACGCTCGAATGGTCCACGTCCTCGCCGCCGCCCGAGTACAACTTCGAGGAGGTCCCGGTGGTGCACTCGCTCGACGAGCTGTGGCGCCGCAAGTACGCCGAGACCGAAGGCGGCCGCGTGGTGCCGGTCGTGGCGGGCGGCTCGGGCACCCAGGAGCACCTCGTCGAGAGCCCCCGGCACGGCGGCGGCCACGGGATCCACCTGCCCGGGCCGTCGTACTTCCCGGTCCTCGCCTCGATCGGGTTCCCGGTCCTCGGGTACGGGATCATCTTCAGCTGGCCGCTCGCCGTCGCCGGCGTCGTGGTCTTGCTGACCGGTCTGTACGGATGGGCTCTCGAGCCCTCGGCGGAGTAGGAGCGATCGTGGCGAGCGACATCGCGCGGCCGGCCGGCACCCACGGCGTGCAGATCGAGCACCCGGCCACGAGCACGGGACTGCCGAACATGAAGCTCGCGATGTGGCTGTTCCTCGCCTCGGATTGCCTGCTGTTCGGAGCGCTCATCTCGACGTACGTCTTGTACCGCGGATCGAGCGTCGTCGGCCCCTATCCTTCCGACGTCTTCGACATCCCCTACACCTCGGTGAGCTCCTTCGTGCTTCTGGCGAGCTCGCTCACCATGGTGCTCGCGCTCGCGGCGATCCAGCGCGGGGACCAGGGGCGCATGCGCATCTGGCTCCTCGCGACCGCGATGCTCGGCATGACCTTCGTCGGCGGACAGGTGTACGAGTTCACGACCTTCTTCAAGCACGACCACCTCTCGCTCACGACGAACCTGTTCGGCACGACGTTCTACGTCCTGACGGGCTTCCACGGAACGCACGTCGCGATCGGCATCCTCATGCTGCTCTCGGTGTTCGGCTTGTCGCTCGGCGGTCGCATCACGCAGGACAAGGCCGAGACGGTCGAGCTCATCGGGCTGTACTGGCACTTCGTCGACATCGTGTGGATCGTCATCTTCACGGTCGTCTACCTCATCCCGACGGGGAAGTGACGATGGCGAACGCGACGGACAGCGCCCCGGGGCACGCCGATCCTGCGGCACCCACCGTGACCGCGCATCGCGGCGGGCACACCGTGCGGCATCCGAGCCCGAAGGAGTACATCCGGATCGCACTCATCCTGGGCGCCATCACGGGGGCCGAGGTGGGGATCTGGTACACGAACATGTCGCGGGCGCTGCTCATCCCGGCCTTGTTCTTCTTCGCGATCGTGAAGTTCGCGCTCGTCGTGCTGTGGTTCATGCACCTGCGGTTCGACAGCCGGACCTACTCGCGGTTCTTCCTGATGGGTCTCGCCCTTGCGGTGACCTTGTTCGTGGTCGTACTCCTCACGTTCAAGGCGTTCAGCGGCTGATGGTCCTGCCACCCTGGCACGCCCACGTCGACGTCTGGCTCATCCTTGGATGGGTCGAGGCCGCGTACCTCATCGCGGTGCGTCGTCACGGCCGTGAGAGGTCGCCGCACGACCCGAACCGGAAGCGTCAGGCCCGCTTCTTCTCGGCGGGGATGCTCGTCTTGTGGATCGGCGCCGATTGGCCCATCCACGACCTGGCCGAGCGGTACCTGTACTCGATCCACATGCTCCAGCACTTGCTGTTCACGCTCGTCGCGCCGCCGTTGCTGCTTGCCGGCATCCCCGCGTGGATGATGCGCTCGGTCCTGCGCCCGAAGCTGGTCCGCGACGTCTGGCGGTTCCTCACGCGCCCGGTCGTGGCCCTCGTCGTGTTCAACGGCGTCCTCCTGTTCACGCACTGGCCGGCGCTCCTGGATCGCGCGGTGGGCAACGAGCTGATGCATCTCTCGCTGCACCTGCTGCTCGTTTCAGCGGCGATGGTGATGTGGTGGCCGGTGATGTCGCCGCTTCCCGAGATGCCGGCGCTCACCCCGCCCGGACAGATGATGTACCTGTTCCTGCAGTCGCTCGCGCCCACGATCCCGGCGTCGTTCCTCACGTTCGGGCACACGCTGATCTACCCGGTGTACGGCACCTTCCCGAGGATCTGGGGCATCTCGGCGCTCACCGACCAGCTTCTCGCCGGCCTCGAGATGAAGATCCTCGGCGGGTTCGTGCTGTGGGGCTTCATCACCTTCATCTTCTTCCGCTGGCACGCGCGTGAGGAGCGTGACGGCTGGGACGCGCTGTCCATGCGCAACGTCGAGGCCGAGGTTCGCGCGAGGGTGACGAGGTGAGGAAGGAAACCCGCGAGCGGCTGGTCCTGCCGATCCTCGTGCCCGTGGGCGCGCTGGTCGTGATCCTGGGCGTGCTGTGGGGGTTCTCGCGGATCTTGCTCTCGGTCACGGCGGACGCCGCCACGGGCACGGCGCTCGCGGTGGCGCTCGCGATCGTGGTGTTCGCGGGGATCGCCGCGTCTAGGCCGCAGGTGCGCTTCTCGGCGGTGGCGGCGATGGCGGGCGCCGTCGCCGGCGTGGCGATGCTGGCCGGCGGGATCGCACTCGTCGCGTTCGCCCCGGAGTCCGAGGGCGCGGGACCGCAGGGCCCCGCGGTCACGGTGTCGCTCGTCGCCAAGGGCCTGCAGTTCGATCCAACCAAGCTTTCGGTTCCCGCGGGCGCGCCGTTCGCGATCGCGTTCGACAACCTGGACGCGACGATCCAGCACGACGTGCAGATCTTCGACAACCCGGACCGCACCGGCACGCCGTTGTTCGACGGCGCGCTCGTGACCGGCGTCGGCAAGACGACCTACATGGTCGGCGCGCTCAAGGCCGGGACGTACTACTTCCACTGCGTCGTGCATCCGACGATGACCGGCACGATCGTGGCGGCGGGCGGAGGCAGCCCCGGACCATCCGAGGGGGTGGCCGTCGTTGCCAAAGGGCTGCAGTTCGACACGAGCGAGATCGATCTGCCGGCGGACACCCCCACCTCCATCACGTTCACGAACGACGACGCCGGGATCCAGCACAACATCGCGATCTACCAAGATGACTCCCTCGCGAAGGTCCTGTTCACAGGAGACCTCATCACCGGCGTGGCGACGGCGACGTACGACGTTCCGGGTCTTCCCGTGGGCACGTACTTCTTCCACTGCGACGTCCACCCGACGATGAGTGGGTCGGTGGTGGTGAAGGCCGCTCCGGGCGGAGGGGCCGGGGGCGGCGGCGGTGTGCCGGGGCCGATCCCGGGCACGCCGCCGCCCGGTGGTGGGCCGCAGCCGTCCGGGAGCGTGTCGATCACGGCGTCGGGGCTCCAGTTCGACAAGAGCTCGTTCTCGCTGCCGGCCGCGGGCGGGAAGATCTCGTTCACGAACAACGACGCCGGCACGCAACACAACATCGCGATCTACACGGACGCATCGGCCGCGGACAACCTGTTCCGCGGGGACCTCGTCACGGGGGTCGCGACCGTCACCTACACCGTGCCATCGATCCCGCCCGGGACGTATTACTTCCAGTGCGACGTGCACCCCACGATGAACGGGAGCGTCACGATCGCCTGAGCCTGCCTCCGCCGGGCACGGTGCTAGCGTGGGTCTGTGAAGCGCCTCGTGCCGCTCGCGCTCGTCCTGCTCGTCGCGTGCGCCCCGTCAGGCGCGGCGACGCAGGCGTCCTCCGCGGTGATCGAGATCTCGGGCGCGCTCCCGGATCTTGCAGGAGCGACGCTCCAAGGGCCGGCACTGTCGTCGGCGGCGTACCGAGGGCACGTCGTCGTCGTGAACTTCTGGGCGACGTGGTGCGGGCCGTGCCGCCGCGAGCAGCCGATCCTGTCGGCCGAGCAGGCGAACCAAGGACCGAACGGAGCCGTCTTCGTCGGCGTGGACTACCGAGATGACGATGCCGCCGGGAGGGCGTACCTGGACGAGTTCGGGGTCGCCTACCCGAGCTTGATCGACGCGTCGGGCAGCCTGGCGTACCGGTTCGACGTCCCGTACCTGCCCGCGACGATCGTCGCCGATGCGAACGGCAGGCTCCGGTACCGCGTCGTCGGCGCGATCGACGCGCAAACGTTGCGAGGTCTGATCGGGAAGGCGGCGGCGGACTAAGTCGCGCGGGACGAGAAGGGCAACAGCGCGTCCGCGGCCACCGCGGCGAACAGCAGCGCGAGGTACACGATCGAGAACTTGAACAGGCGCATGCTTTCGGACGGGTTCGAGCCGCGCCAGAGCTTCAACGCCCGGTAGACGAAGGTGCCGCCGAGGATCACCGCCACACCGAGGTACACCGGCCCCATGTGTCCCACGGGGTAGAGCACGAGCGTGGTGGCGAACAGCACGAGCGAGTAGAGCAAGATCTGCCTGCGGGTTTCATCGGCACCTCGGACGACCGGGAGCATCGGGATGCCCGCCGCCGCGTAGTCCCCGCTGTAGCGCATCGCGAGGGCCCAGAAGTGCGGTGGGGTCCAGACGAACACGATCGCGAACAACACCCAGGCCGGGAGCCCGACGGTACCCGTCACCGCAGCCCACCCGACGAGCGCCGGCACCGCGCCGGCGGCGCCCCCGATCACGATGTTCTGCGTGCTCGTGCGCTTCAACCACATCGTGTACACG
The DNA here is from genome assembly GCA_040005555.1 of Actinomycetota bacterium. GTDB lineage: Bacteria > Actinomycetota > UBA4738 > UBA4738 > HRBIN12 > JBDTYT01. The sequence goes on from JBDTYT010000023.1 coordinate 9,762, forward strand.
AACACGTAGAAGGCGATCGCCGAGAGCGCGAGGCTGGCGGCCAACACGTTCACGGTGATCGAGAGGAAGAAGAACGAGATCGTGCCGAGGACGAACCCGAACCGCAAGCCGTGCTCGGGCGAGATCCGGTGCGCGGGGAGCGGCCGCTTGCGCGTGCGGCGCATGAGCTCGTCGATGTCGCGGTCGAGGTAGCAGTTGATCGCGTTCGCGGATCCGGCCGCGATCGTCCCGCCGAAGAGCGTCGCCACGATCAGCCACACCGAGGGCATCCCGCGTTGCGCGAGCATCATCGCCGGCACGGTCGTGATGAGCAGCAAGACGATGATGCGCGGTTTCGTCAACTGGAAGTAGGCAGCGGTCGTCTCGCGGAGCGTGGGCTTCTTGCCGTTCGAGCGCACCACCGCGTCCGTCGCCGAGAGCCCTCGCGAAGGCGTCCGCCGAGCGACCGCCGCGAGCGCCACGACGCACGCCCACACGAGCACCGCGAACGCGACGTGGAGCACGACCGCCCAGGGCCGGAGCCTCGTCCACACGTTCGCCGCTCCGATCATGATCTGTGCGACGAGCAGCCCGAGCGTGATCGTCGAGAGCATCACCAGCTTCCGCGACCGCGGCGTCATCGTGCGGGCTCGGATGAGGGTCCACAGCACGAGCAGGAACGTGGCGGCGGCGAGGACGCGGTGCAGGAACATCGGGGTCGTCACACCGCCGAGCGTCGGCACGAGCTTGCCGTCCAGGAGCGGCCAATCCGTGAACGCCAAGCCGTACGCCGGACCTTTCGCGCGGATGTACGTGCCGACGAGGAGCAGCGCGCCCGCAATCGCCGCGGTCCCCAGCGCGAGTCGCGCGAAGCCCCCACGTGCTCGCTCGGGAGGGCTCGGGACCAGCGAGTTCGTGGCCATCAACACCACGTCGGCGATGAGAGCGAGTGCGATGACGAAGTGCGCCGTGACCCACCAGGGGTTGAGGTCGGTCTGCACCACGATGCCGCCGACGACGGCCTGCATGAGGACCAGCGGGAAAGAGGCGACCCCCGGGATGAGGATGTCGAGGTCACGACGGTGCTCGCGGACGGCGAACCCCGCGGACGCGAGCGTCAGCAGCATCACCAGCAACGCGAACGTCCGGTGCGAGAACTCGATGAGCGAGTGGATCTGGCCCGCGGGGAAGAGGTGACCGGGCTCGCACCCCGGCCACGTCGTGCACCCGAGCCCCGAGCCCGTCCCCCGGACGAGGCCCCCGACCGCGAACAGCGCGACCGTCGCTGCGGCCGTCGCGATCGCGAGCTTCTGGAAGCGCGTCATCCGTTTCGTGTGGGGTCGACCCCGCAGCAGCGTAACAGGGGGTCGCGCTGTGGGCGAGGGGGCTGCGGGCATGAGCCGCGGCTCTGCTGCGATACTGCGGCCGATGGCCACCTCCCCCACCCTCGAACCTGCTCCCAAGGACGCCTTCTGGGCTCTCGAGGCGGTTCGCGGGCGGGTCGACGAGTCGTTGCGTTCCTTCCTGGCGGAGCGCCGAGCAGAGATGGTATCGCTCGATCCGGCTTCCGCGGACCTGGTCGACGAACTGGGGAGGCTGGTCGCTGCCGGGGGCAAGCGTTTGCGTCCGGCGTTCTGCGTCTGGGGGCACCTCGCATGCGGGGGGATCGATGGGGGATCGGTGATCCGCGCTGCCGCGGCGCTCGAGCTGCTCCACACGTTCGCGCTCGTGCACGACGACGTGATGGACGACGCCGACGAACGCCGCGGTGTCCCGACGACGCAGGCGGTCTTCGCCCTCACGGCCAAGGACGGCGCCCGCCGCGACTCATTCGGACGCTCGGTTGCGGTGCTCGTGGGCGACCTGGGAGCCGTGCTGGCCGAGTCGATGCTGCGCACCTCGGGGTTCGAGGCCGAGCGCGTGGCGGCGGCGCTCGACCGCTTCGACCGCATGCGCGTCGAGATGGCGGCGGGGCAGTACCTGGATCTGGCGGGGGTGGCTCGACGTGACGTCGCCTCCGCCGAGCACGTCGCGAAGCTGAAGGGCGGGTCCTACACGGTGGAGGGGCCACTGATGATCGGCGCTGCGCTGGCGGGGGCATCCGCCGAGATGGATTCGGCGCTCGCGGCGTTCGCGCGTCCGGCCGGCGAGGCGTTCCAGCTGCGCGACGACCTCACCGATCACGACGCCGCTCCCGGCATCAGCGCGGACCGCGTGAACGAGCTGGTCGCCCGCGCCATCGCGGCCCTGGAGGAGACGCCGCTCCAGCGCGAAGCCGTGCGGGCGCTCCGATCGCTCGCGGAGCTCCTGCGGCCGGAGCCCTCGTGACCGTCGAGGCGCAGGCGGCGCGGCGGATGTTCGGCAGCCTCCCGGTCGTGAACGTCGCCACGGTGGCCGCGGACGGGGCACCGCACGTCGTGCCGCTTTGGTTCGTATGGCCGGAGGACGCGATCTACATCTCGGTCCGTCGCGACAGCCGTACGTGGCGCAACGCCGAGGGCGATCCTCGGGTGGCGCTGACGGTGGATCTCGGTCGGAGCTGGCAGGAGCTGGCCGGCATCGAAGTGCGGGGACGGGTCGAGCTCTTGCCGGGCGAGCACCCTGAGCTCCGTCACGCGATGTCCGCCTGGCACGACAAGTATCGAGCGCTGCTGTCCGGCGACGGGTTCTCGATGCTGTCCGCCGAGGTCGTCGAACTGGGATTCCTGCGACTCGCGCCCGAGCGCATCCTCGGCTGGGACCATGCTCGAGGCTGAGGACGGGCAGCCCGGTCGATCCCGACAGCCACGTCCGGGACCAGGGGCCGCAGGCACGATCTGGACCCCGGTTGCCCGTTCCGAACCGCCGACATAGGGTTTGTGAACTGCTTCACAAGTCGGGTAGCATCCTTGTGAAAGTTTTCACAAGCGCGAGGGGAAAAGCTTCGTGTCGAGTCCCGCGAACGCCATCTCCGAGGTCGACGTGCTCGTCGTCGGTGCCGGGCCGGGGGGCTCGACGACCGCGTACCACCTCGCACGCCACGGTTTGGACGTCGCGTTGCTCGAGCGCTCGGCGTTCCCGCGCGAGAAGGTGTGCGGCGACGGTCTCACCCCGAGGGGCGTCGCGGCCCTGCTCCGGATGGGAATCGATACCTCCGATCCCGCGTTCGAACGAGCCGACGGGTTACGCATCTATTCCCGCAAGGTCGTGCTGGAGCTGCCCTGGCCCACGCTCGAGGACTACCCGGACTACGGGCTCATCCGCACGCGCCTGGACTTCGACGAGCTGCTCGCTCGGCGGGCCGAGAAGGCCGGCGCCCGTTTGTTCGAACGGACCGAGGCCGTTTCGCCGATCATGCGGGATGGATGGGTCATCGGCGCGACCGTCCGCAGCGCCGATGAGCCCGATGCCGAGCCGACGCAGGTCCGCGCTCGCTTCGTGATCGCCTGCGACGGCGCCCCGAGCCGATTCGCCTCGCAAGCAGGCGTACAGCGAGACGCGACCCGCCCGATGGGCATCGCAGCGCGACGCTACTACCGGGTGAACCATCATCCGGGCCCGTGGCTCGAGGTGTGGATGGACCTGTGGGACGGCGACGCGATGATGCCCGGCTACGGGTGGCTGTTCCAGGTCGCCGACGGGACGGTGAACCTCGGCGCCGGGATCCTCAACACGTTCACGAACTTCAAGAACATGTCCGCGGGGCGTACGTTCGATGCGTTCGCGCGGATGCTCCCCACCGACTGGAACGTCAGCGAGGACACCGCCGAGGGGAAGACGCTCTCGGGGCCGCTGCCCATGGGGTTCTCGCGCGTTCCGCAGGCGCTGCCGGGCATGCTGGTCGTCGGCGACGCGGCGGGCGCGGTCAACCCGTTCAACGGCGAGGGGATCGCGTACGCGATGGAAACGGCCGAGATGGCCGCCGAGCTGGTCCACGGGGCGCTCGTGCGGGATCGGCCGGGCCTCGCGCACCTGTACCCGACGATGTTGCGCGAGCGCTACGCGCGCTACTTCTTCATCGGCCGGAAGTTCGTCGGGGCGATCGGCCATCCCTCCATCATGCGGACGTTCACCGACTACGGACTGCCGCAGGAGTGGCTGATGAAGTTCGCTTTGCGGTTCATGGGCAACCTCACCGACGGCAAGAAAGGCGATGCGCAGGACAAGCTGATGTACGCGCTCGAGCGGCTCGCGCCGGCGTCGTAGGCCTCGACGGGCGGGCGGAAGGGAAGACGGGGATGCTGTCGGAGTACCTGCCGGTGCTGTTGCTCGCGGGACTCGCGTTCCTGTTTGCGGCCCTGTCGCTCGCGGCGTCGTCGTTCCTGCGGCCCCACAAGCCCAATCCGGCCAAGCTGGCGCCGTACGAGTGCGGGATCGAGCCCGAGCGAGTCCCCAAGGGCGAGCGGTTCAGCGTGAAGTTCTACGTGGTCGCGATGCTGTTCATCATCTTCGACATCGAGACGATCTTCCTGTTCCCGTGGGCGGTGGGGTTCCGAGCCCTCGGACTGTTCGGCTTGGTCGAGATGGCGGTCTTCATCGCGCTCGTGTTCGTGGCCTACGTGTACATCTGGCAGAAGGGCGGCTTGGACTGGGAGACCACCGAGCGCCGCCGCTTCGTCGAGTACGGGGCGGCGCTCGCCGAGAAGGAAGCCGCAACGGATGAGCGGGAGGCCCTGCGTGCCGGTTGAGCGCATCGAGGGCTTCCACTCGGGCAAGACCGACGACGAAGCCGAGGCCGAGGTCAAGCGCGGGATCGTCCTCACCACGCTCGACAAGGCGGTCAACTGGTCGCGCAAGCAATCGATGTGGCCGGTGACGTTCGGTCTCGCGTGTTGCGCGATCGAGATGATGTCCGCGGGCGCGGGTGACTACGACCTCTCGCGCTGGGGGATGGAGCTGTTCCGCGCCTCGCCGCGTCAGGCCGACCTGATGATCGTGGCCGGCCGGGTGAGCCAGAAGATGGCGCCGGTGCTCCGCACCGTCTACGACCAGATGCCCGAGCCGAAGTGGGTGATCTCGATGGGCGTGTGCGCCTCGGCGGGCGGGATGTTCACGAACTACGCGATCGTGCAGGGCGTCGACACGATCGTGCCGGTCGACATCTACGTGCCCGGATGCCCTCCCAAGCCCGAGATGCTCATGTACGGGATCCTGCGCCTGCACGAGAAGGTCCGCACGGAGGGCACCTTCAAGTGATCGCTTTCGAGCTCGCCGGGCGCGTCCGGGCCACGTCGCCGGACGTCGTGGTCTCGCGCGACGAGGTGACGGCGTACGTGCAGCCCCACGAGCTGCTCCGCGCGGTCGCCACCTTCCGCGACGACGGCGACCTGTCGTTCGATTCGCTGTCGAGCCTCACCGTCGTCGACTGGCCCGAGCGCACGCCTCGGTTCTGGGTCGCGTACGAGCTCTACTCGATGGTGCGCCGGCACCGCTTGCGCGTGAAGGTCGGGCTGCCGGCCGAGGATCCACGGGTGCCCTCGATCACGCCGATGTTCCCGACCGCGAACTGGCACGAACGCGAGGCGTGGGACTTCTTCGGCGTCGTGTTCGACGGGCATCCGGATCTCGTGCGGATCTTGCTCCCCGATGACTGGGACGGCTTCCCGCTGCGCAAGACCGAGGAGCTCGGCGGGGTGGACACCCTGTACCACGGCGCGTTCATCCCGCCGGTCGACCGGAGGACGACGTGAGCGGCTCGAGAACGCGGCCGGCCCCGGGCGGCGATCCGATGTCCGAGACCGAGATCCGCCAGGAGACGATGGTCATCAACATGGGGCCGCAGCACCCCTCCACGCATGGTGTGCTGCGACTGCTGCTCGAGCTCGACGGCGAGACCGTGGTGACGTGCAAGCCGATCGTGGGCTATCTGCACACCGGCATCGAGAAGAACACCGAATACCGCACCTGGATGCAGGGCATCACGTATGTGACGCGCGCCGACTACCTGTCGCCGTTCTTCAACGAGCTCGCGTACTGCCTGGCGGTCGAGCGGCTCCTGGGCATCGAGGCGCCGCCCCGCGCGCAGGTCCTACGCGTGATGTTCTGCGAGATGAACCGGATCGCCTCCCACCTCGTCTGGCTGGCCACGAGCGGGCTGGAGCTCGGCGCCGTGTCGGTGATGCTGTACGGGTTCCGAGAGCGCGAGCAGATCCTCGACGTGTTCGAGGCGGCCACCGGCTTGCGGATGAACCATGCGTACATCCGGATCGGTGGCGTCATCATGGATCTGCCGCAGGAGAGCACGGAGCGCATCGGCGATTTCCTCGACATGATGCCCGGACGGATCCATGACTTCGAGACGTTGCTGTCGAAGAACCCGATCTGGCTCGAGCGCAACGTCGGCGTCGGCGTACTGCCGCCCGAGGACGCCCTGCGCTTCGGAGTGACCGGCCCGACGCTCCGCGCGTCCGGCGTGCCGAGGGACGTGCGCAAGGACGAGCCGTACGGCGGCTACGAGACCTACGACTTCGACGTGATCACCCGCAGCGCCGCGGATTGCTTCGCGCGGTACGAGGTTCGCGTGGAGGAGATGAAGCAGTCGCTGCGCATCATCGGGCAGTGCCTCGAGCGCCTCGGCGAGCCGGGGCCGGTGATGGTCGAGGACCCGAAGGTGCGCTGGCCGGCGCAGCTCGAGGTCGGACCCGACGGCATCGGGAACTCCGAGGCCTACGTGACGCACATCATGGAGGAGTCGATGGAGGCTCTCATCCATCACTTCAAGATGGTGACCGAGGGCATCCACGTCCCCGAGGGCGAGACCTACCTGGCGGTCGAGTCGCCGCGGGGCGAGCTCGGGTACTACGTCGTGTCGGACGGAGAGCACCGGCCGTACCGTGTGAAGATCCGCGACCCCTCGTTCGTGAACCTCCAGGCCGCGGCCGAGATGGTCCAAGGCGGTCTCATCGCGGACACGATCGCCGTGATCGCGAGCATCGATCCGGTCTTGGGTGGGGTGGATCGCTGATGCCCGTGTTCGCGACGGAGCTTGTCTCGCTCGCCGAGACGATCAAGGCGCGCTACCCCGCGGGGCGCGAGCGCTCGGCGATCCTCCCGCTGCTGTATCTGGCGCAGTCGGTGGAGGGGCAGGTTTCCCGCGAGGGGCTGCGCGAGGTGGCCGGCCTCCTGGGCATCACCACCGCTGAGGTCGAGGCCGTCGCGTCCTTCTACTCGATGATCCGCCTACGCCCCACCGGGACGCACGTCGTGAACGTTTGCACGAACCTGTCGTGCGCGCTCCGAGGAGCGAACGAGGTGTACGAGGTCGCGCACGAGGCCACCGGCGTGCCGCACGGTGGCGAGATCTCGCAGGACGGGATGTTCACCGTGCACGAGGAGGAGTGCCTCGGCGCATGCGACGCGGCGCCCGTCGTGCAGATCGACTTCGCGAACCACGACCGAGTCACGCCCGAGCGGATGGGCGAGCTGGTCGAGGCGCTCCGCCGCGGTGAGGTGCCCGCGCCCGCTCGCGGCGAGGCGCCGAAGGACTTCCGCCACGCATCGCGGATCCTCGCCGGGGCGGAGGACGCGTGATGGCCGCGGCCGCGAAGATCATCACGGCGAACTGGGACGATCCGAACGCAGCCCGCATCGACGGGTACCTCGCCAACGGGGGATACGAGGGGCTGAAGAAGGCGCTCGGCATGACACCCGCCGAAGTGATCGACGTGGTGAAGGCGTCCGGGCTGCGTGGCCGAGGCGGCGCCGGGTTCCCCACCGGCGTGAAGTGGTCGTTCGTCCCGCAGAACACGGGCAAGCCGACCTACGTCGTCAGCAACTTCGACGAGTCCGAGCCGGGGACCTACAACAACCGTGAGCTCATCGAGCGCGAGCCGCACCAGTTCCTGGAGGGGCTCGCGATCGCCGCGTACGCGATCGGCAGCCACACCGCATTCGTGTACTGCCGCGGCGAGTTCCTGTGGCCCGGCACGGTCCTCAAGCGGGCGATCGCCGAGTCGTACGACAACGGCTTCTTCGGGACGGGCATCGCCGGGAGCGCCTACGACCTCGAGGTGGTGCTGCATCGCGGGGCCGGCGCGTACATCTGCGGCGAGGAGACCGCGCTCCTGTCCTCGCTCGAGGGGTATCGCGGTCAGCCGCGCCTGCGCCCGCCGTTCCCCGCGGTCGAAGGCGTGTACGAGGCGCCCACGCTCATCAACAACGTCGAGACGCTCTGCAACGTGCCGCACATCCTCACGAAGGGCGCCGGGTGGTTCGCGAAGATCGGAACCGAGAAGTCGCCCGGCACGAAGGTCTTCTCGGTCTCGGGCAAGGTGGAGCTGCCGGGGAACTACGAGCTGCCGATGGGGACGCCGCTCCGCACGCTCCTCGAGGATCACGCCGGAGGGGTCCTCGGCGGCAAGCGGTTGAAGGCTTGGACGCCCGGAGGCTCCTCCACGCCGATGCTCACCGATGAGCACCTCGACGTGGGGCTCGACTTCGAGTCGGTTCAGGCGGCGGGCTCGCTGCTCGGCACGGGCGCGATCATCGTGATGGACGAGACCGACTGCATCGTCGAGGCCACCCGCCGCCTGGTGGAGTTCTACGCGCACGAGTCGTGCGGCAAGTGCACGCCGTGCCGCGAGGGCACCTGGTGGGGGAGCCGTGTGCTCGGCCGCATCGAGTCGGGGTTCGGTCGCCAGGAGGACCTGCCGCTCCTGGACGACCTCGGCACGAACATCCTGTTCCGGGCCTTCTGCGCGCTGGCCGACGGCGCCGTGAGCCCGATCCAGTCTTCGTTGAAGTACTTCCGCGACGAGTACGAGCAGCACATCCGTGACGGCCGGTGTCCCTTCGCGCGCGAGGTTGCCGAGGTGCACGTATGAGCGCCGACCTCGTCACGCTCACGATCGACGGCAAGGAGGTGACGGTCCCTAAGGGCACGCTCATCATCCGCGCGGCCGAGCAGCTCGGCGTCGAGATCCCACGGTTCTGCGATCATCCGCTGCTCGACCCGATCGGCGCGTGCCGCCAGTGCTACGTGCAGATCGAGGGCCAGCGCAAGCTGTTCACCTCATGCACGACCGAGGTCGCCCCCGGCATGGTCGTGATGACGCAGAACACCTCGGACGAGGCGCACGAGGCGCAGGTCGCCAACCTCGAGTTCCTGCTGCTCAACCACCCGCTCGACTGCCCGATCTGCGACCGCGGCGGCGAGTGTCCCCTGCAGGACCAGGCGCTCGAATTCGGGCCCGGCGAGAGCCGCTACACCGAGCCGAAGCGCACGTACGAGAAGCCCATCGCGCTCTCACCGCTCGTGGCGCTCGACCGCGAGCGGTGCGTGCTGTGCGCCAGGTGCACGAGGTTCTGCGACGAGATCAGCGGCGACCGGTTCATCGAGCTCTACGCGCGCGGGGCCGGCGAGCGCGTCTCGATCGCGGCCGGCGAGGACTTCGCCTCGCCGTTCAGCGGCAACACGATCCAGATCTGCCCGGTGGGGGCCCTCACGGCGACGCCGTACCGGTTCGTGGCTCGGCCGTTCGACCTCTCGAGCGCCGACAGCGTGTGCAACCACTGCGCCTCCGGCTGCAACGTGAAGGTCGACCTGCGCCGCGGAAACGTCGTCCGCGTCCTCGCGCGCGACAACCCCGACGTGAACGACGCGTGGATCTGCGATAAGGGCCGGTTCGCGTTCCGGTTCGCCGACGGCGAGGACCGGCTGAAGACCCCGCTGATCCGCGATCGAGGCCTCGAGCCGGCGTCGTTCGGGGAGGTGCTCGCCCGCATCGCCGAGTGGTCGAAGGACGCCCGCGTGGCCTTCCTCACCGGCGGCCGCCTCACCGACGAGGATTACTACGCGCTCTCGAAGCTCGCGCGGACCGTGTTCACGACGAACGATCTCGACCATCGGCGCGAGTTTCACGGTGGCATCGCCGAGGAGCTCGAGGCCGCGGGCGCGATGCGCGTGACCTACCGCGACGTCGAGCGCGCGAAGGTGATCCTCGTGGCGGCCCTCGACGTCGAGCAGGAGCTGCCGATCCTGCACCTGCGGATCCGCAAGGCCGCCCGGGGCGGCGCGAAGGTGTTCGTGGTGCACTCGAGGCGCACCCGCTTGCACGACATCGCCGAGCACGTGCTCGTCCGCCCCGGCCAGGAGGCGTACGTCCTCGAGCGGATCCACGAGGGTCCCGACGACGGCTCGGTGGAGGCGCGGATCGCCGCGGCGATCACGCAGGCCGGTCACGACGCCGTCGTGCTGGCCGGTCCCCGGCTGGCCGAGCATCCCCTGGCTGCCGACGTCGGTCTCTCGCTGGCCCAGCGACGGGGTGCCAAGTTCGCGCTGGTGGTGCGCCGAGCGAACGACCGAGGCGCCCTGCGCGCCGGCGTGCACCCCGGTCTGCTGCCGGGAGGACGTCGTTACACCGATGCTGCGGAGCGCGCGGAGGTGGAGGAGGTCTGGGGCCCGCTGGCCGAAACGGAGCCCGGTCGCACTACCCGGCAGATCGTCGAGGCGGCCGCGAACCGGGAGATCGACGTGCTGTTCCTGATCGGGATCGATCCGCTGCGCGACTACCCCGATGCCGAGCTCGCCCGCAAGGCGCTCGCGAACGCCGGGCACACGGTCGTGCAGTCGCTCGCGCTCGGCGAGCTCGAGCCGTATGCCGACGCCGTGTTGCCCGCGGCGGCGTTCCTCGAGAAGGACGGACACATGACGACCTGGGAGGGTCGCGGCCAGCGCATCCACCCCGTTCGTGACCCCGTCGGCATCGCGCGTGCGGACTGGGAGATCTTCGCGGGCCTCGCCGAGGCCATGGGCGGCTCCCTAGGGTTCGGCTCCCTCGAGGAACTGCAGGAAGAGCTCGGCGGGTTGCTCGCGCCGCGCGAGCTCGGCGAGCGCTCCACCGCATGGGTGGGGACCGGCAAGCCGCAGTGGATCGATGACCTCACCTTGTTCACGTACCCGTTCCTCGTGGACGAGGGCCGGCTGTCCGAGGGCGCCACGGAGCTGAAGGCGGCGCTGCAAGAGGAACCGTTCGTCGAGGTCCACTCCGACGACGCCGAGAAGCGCGGCATCTCGGACGGCGATCGGGTGCGGGTCACGACCGGCGCAGGTCAGGCGGTCGTCCCGGCGCACGTGACGCCCCACATCGCTGCCGGCAGCGTCTTCATCCCCTTCAACCAGCCGGGGCTGCGCGCCAACACGTTGCTCTCGGGACGATTCACGGCCGCGGCCCGCCTCGAGGCCGTGGCCTCGGAAGCGCCCGCGGAGGAGGGGGCCGCGTGATGGACTGGCTCGACTGGCTCCTGCTCGTGGCGCGCGTCGTCGTGGTGTTCTTCGCGCTCCTCATCTTCGTGATGCTCCTGGTGTGGATGGAGCGCAAGGTCATCGCCGACATGCAGACGCGCGTGGGCCCGCTGCGCGCCGGCCCGCGAGGGATCCTCATCACGCTGGCCGACGGCATCAAGCTCTTCTTCAAGGAGGGGATCACGCCGACGCTCGTCGATCGGCCGGTCTACATGGTGGCGCCGATCATCGCGATGCTGCCGGCGTTCCTGGCGTTCTCCGTGATCCCGTTCGGGACGGGCGTGACGCTCTTCGGCCGGCACATCCCGTTCCAGATCGCGGACCTAAACATCGGGATCCTGTGGGTGCTCGCGATGGGTTCACTGATGGTCTACTCGATCGTCCTCGCGGGGTGGTCGAGCGGGTCCAACTACCCGCTGCTCGGGGCGATCCGTAGCTCGGCGCAGATGATCAGCTACGAGGTGGGGATGGGCCTTGCGCTCGTGGCGGTGCTGATGTACTCGGGCCACCTGCGGATGTCCGAGATCGTGGCGAGCCAGGACAAGATCTGGAACGTCATCCCGCAGTTCCCGGCGTTCGCGATCTACCTCGTCGCCGGCCTCGCCGAGACGAACCGCCCCCCCTTCGACCTCCCCGAGGCCGAGACCGAGCTCGTCGCGGGGTTCCACACCGAGTACTCGGGCATCAAGTTCGCGATGTTCTACCTCGGCGAGTACCTCAACACGGTGACCGTCGCCGCCGTGGCCACCACGTTGTTCCTCGGCGGCTGGCGCGGGCCCGCCCCGCACGTCGTGCCGTGGCTGTGGCCGGTCCTGTGGTTCCTGCTCAAGGTCCTGTTGATCGTGTACCTGTACATCTGGATCCGCGCCACGCTCCCGCGGATGCGCTACGACCGGCTGATGGCGTTCGGCTGGAAGTTCCTGATCCCGTTCGGCCTCCTGTGGGTGCTCGCGACCGGTGCCGTGGTCGTGTTGCCCGAGGTGTACGGCCGGCACGCGGTGATCGCCGGGGCCGCCGTACTGGTAGGCGCCGTGCTCGCGCTCTCGCTCGTCTGGCCGCTCTTCGCGCCGAAGAAAGAGGCCGCGGGTGTCCCGCAGGAGGTGACGCCTCCATGAGCGACCCACGGGAGCCCTGGCAACTGCCCGAGCCGACGCAACGCACGGAGCCTCCCCCGCCGCAGGAGCCGGCCGAGGTCGGCTCGGCCACGTGGGCGATCGCGAAGGGCATGGGGACGGTCTTCAAGCAGATCTTCCGGCGCGACGTGACCGAGGACTATCCGAAGCACGTGAACGAGCCGCCCGCGCGCTCGCACATCGGCCGGCACCTGCTCAACAAGCACGAGAACGGCCTGGAGAAGTGCATCGGGTGCGAGCTGTGCGCCTTCGCGTGCCCCGCCGACGCGATCTGGGTCGAGGGCGCCGACAACGACCCCGAGCATCCGACGAGCCCGGGCGAGCGCTACGCGAAGGACTACCAGATCAACTACCTGCGCTGCATCATGTGCGGCCTCTGCG
>JBDTYT010000024.1:0-22159 GCA_040005555.1 Actinomycetota bacterium
GCGTGATCCGCGTCGGGGTCATCGGCGCGTGCGGACGCATGGGCCTGATGGTCTGTCGGGCCGCCGCGGAGGCCGAGGACACGCGGCTCGTCGCTGCCATCGACCGCTCGCGTCTCGGCCAGTCCATCGGCCCGCTGATCGGTCATCCGAAGATCGACGTTCCGATCTCCGATGAGCTGGATCGGCTCCTCGAGGCCGAGGTGGAGGTGGCCGTGGACTTCACCCATCCGGATGTCGTCATGGAGGACGTCCGCTGGTGCATCGCGCACGCCATCCACCTCGTCGTCGGCACGACGGGGGTGTCCGACGACGATCTCGTCGAGGTCCAACGCCTGATCGACGACGAGGGCGCCGAGTCCAACGTCATCGTCGCTCCGAACTTCGCGCTCGGTGCGGTGCTGATGCAACGTTTCGCTGCGCAGGCTGCTCGGTACTTCCCGGCTTCAGAGATCATCGAGCTCCATCACGACGGGAAGGCCGACGCTCCCTCGGGCACCGCGATCGCGACCGTGCGCCGCATGCTGGAGGAGAGGGCCGGCCCGTACCGTGGTCCCATCGCCGAATCGCTCGAGAGCGTGCGTGGCGGCGACGTCGAAGGGGTGCGGATCCATTCGGTCCGCCTCCCGGGGCTCGTGGCGCATCAGGAGATCATCTTCGGCGGCAAGGGACAGACGCTCACGATCCGCCACGACTCGATCGATCGAAGCTCGTTCATCCCCGGCGTCCTCATGGCCGTGCGTGCCGTGCTCGTGCGTTCGGGGCTGACGGTGGGGCTGGAGCCCCTGCTCGACCTTCCGCCGCTGCCGTGACCAGGCGGATCGCCGGCGTCTTCGCGCATCCGGACGACGATACGTACGGGGTCGGCGGGTCGCTCGCGCTCCACGCCGATGACCCGGACCTGCGCGTCACCGTGATCGTGACGACGAGCGGGGGCGCCGGCCGGATCGCCGATCCGAGTCTCGCGACGCGCGACACCCTCAGCTCGGTGCGCGAGGGCGAGGACCTCGCGTCGTGGCGAGCGCTCGGGCTCGAGCCCGAGATCCACTTCCTGCGTCACCCAGACGGCCACGTGGCGGAGCTCCCTCGGGAACAGCTCGTCGCCAGCTACGTCGAGCTGCTGCTGGCCGCGCGCCCCGAGGTCGTGATCACCTTCGGCCCCGAGGGCATCACGGGTCATGAGGACCACGTCGCGGTGGGCGACGCCGCCACCGAGGCGTTCCACACCGCACGTGGATCGGCGGGCGGGGGCTTCGCTCGCTTGCTCTACAACGCGATCCCCTCGGGCAGGCTCGAAGGATTCAACGAGATCTTGCGCGCGCGCGGGATGGAGCCGATCGACCCTACCCAGCCGTTCCAACCTCGAGGCGTCCCGGACGAGATCATCGGCATCAGCGTCGATTGTCAGGCCGTCTGGGAGCGCAAGCTCCAGGCGCTCCGTGAACACCGGACGCAGGGCGAGATGGAGGAGATCCCCTTCGACCTGTATCCGCTGATGCTCGGATGGGAGGAGTACGTCATCGCCTGGCCCGCCCGTCCGCCGGGAGCACCGGTTCTGGGCGACGTGTTCGAGGACCTGCCGGGCGCGTAAGCTCGGCCACGTGGACGTCGAGATCCGAACCATCGAAGAGCGCGAGTTCGAGGCCTACCTCGGGGCGGTCGAGCTCGCGTTCAGCGACACCCTGAAGCCCGAGGACGTCGAGCGCGAGCGCACCCTCATCGAGTACGAGCGGGCGTTCGCAGCGTTCGACGGTTCGGAGATCGTCGGGGCGACGGCCGCGTTCACGATGCCGATGACGGTACCGGGCGGCGAGGTGTCGGTCCCGTACGTCACCGCCGTGGGTGTGCGACCGACGCATCGGCGACGCGGCATCAACACCGCGCTCATGCGGAGCCAGCTCGACCAGGTCCACGAACGAGGCGAGCCCATCGCCGTGCTGACCGCCTCCGAGGGCAACATCTACGGCCGGTTCGGCTACGGCCTGGCGACCTACGGGCTCTCGATCGACCTCCCCGTCGGACACGCCGCCTTCGTCCGCGGCTACCGCCCCGCGGGGGCGATGAGATTCGTTTCGCGCGAGGACGGGATCGCAAGCATGCTGGCCGTGCACGAGGCGACCCGACGCGATCGGCCCGGGATGACGGCCTTGAACGAGACGCGGCTCGTGTACCGCTTGCACGACCACGGGCAGGACTCGGACAAGGGCGTTTCCACGCTGTTCGTGCTCCACGAAGGGGAGGAGGGCGTCGACGGGTTCGTGATCTACCGCGTGAAGCACGAATGGCCGGCCTCCGTCCCCGAGTTCGTGCTGACCGTACGCGATCTCCAGGCCTCGAACCCGAGGGCCTACGCCGACCTGTGGCGCTTCGTCCTCGACGTCGATCTCATCGTTCGCGTCACGGCGTGGGGCCGACCGGTCGACGATCCGTTGCTCCATCTCGTCGCCGAGCCGCGCCGGCTGCAGGCAACGTTGACCGACGAGCTCTGGGTTCGGGTGGTCGACGTCCCGCACGCGCTGCGGCGCAGGCGCTACGCGGCGGAGGGACGGGTGGTGCTCGAGGTGCACGACCGGTTCTGCCCCTGGAACGACGGCGGGTACGTGCTCGAAGGGGGTCCCGACGGCGCGACGTGCGAACCCACCGACGCCGCCGCCGACCTTGTCTGCTCCGCGAACGACCTGGGCGCCGCGTACCTCGGCGGGACGTCCTTCCGGCAGCTCCAAAGGGCGGGGCTGGTGGACGAGCGCACCCGCGGCGCGCTCGCGCACGCGGACGCGATGTTCACATGGGACCCGGCGCCCTGGTCACCGTACGTCTTCTAGCGGCTACCCGGCGATACCGCGGATCACGAGCCACGCGCCGATCACGCCGAGGCCGACCGCAAGCCCGTCGCCGACGATCCGAAGGGAACGCTGGCTCACCCGGTGCGCGCCGGCGCCGAGCACCACCATGCCCGAGTCCATGACCGAAACACCTGCCAGCAGGGCGAGCGCCGTGAGGAGCGCGATCGAGCGACCGCCCGCATCGGTCGCGTCGGCGAGGACGGCCGTTCCGGTCGTCGCGAGGAACACGTAGACGCCGGGGTTCCCGACGACGGCGATCGCGCCGCGTATGGTCGGGTGGAGCCCCGAGCGCTTCCCCTCGGTCGCATCGCGTGTGTGGCTCTCCCGCAACGCGTCGACGGCGAGGAACAGGAGGAACGAGCCGCCGATGACCTGGATCACGCGCACGAATCCCGCTCCCGGCCGGAGCGAGGAGACCCCGAGCGCCAACACCAGCAGCATCGTTCCGAACGTGCCGTTCGCACCCGCCATCGCGCGCAAGCCGCGGCCCGCACCTCCGCGCGACGCCTCGGAGAACAGCAGCAGTTGCACCGGACCCGGCGACGTGCCCAGCGCGATCCCCAACCCGAACGCCGCGGCCGGGTGCGCGAGGTCGCTCATCGCAGACGGAGTTCCAGGACCTCCACGTGACCGTCGTCCTCTTGCGTGAGCAACACGCCCTCGCACTCGTCGAGCGGCTCGAGCTCGCGACCGGTGAGGCCGAGCACCGCGCGTTCGATGAGCGGCGTGTGCCCAACCGCGAGCGCGCGTTCGCCTTCGCCGATGGTGTCGAGCAGGGCCGAGAGCACGCCGGCCATCGCGAGCGGGCTTCCGTCGTTGTCCTGGGCCGCCAGCCCCGGGACCACGGCATGCGGCGGCAGCTGCTGCCCGGAGCCGCGCAGGAAGAAGGCGACGGTCTCGGCCGCGCGCTCTGCGGGGGAGACGAAGACGAACGCGAACGGACCTCCGAGCGACCGACCCACCCCCTCGGCTTGGACGCGTCCCACCGGCGACAGCCGGTCTGCCTGCGGATCGCGTCTCGCGTGTCGTCGGAGCTCGAGCGTCCTCACGTGCGAAGATCCTTTCCGAGCCGCTTCGTGTAGCATGCCGCGACCCATGCAGCCTACCGGCCGGTTCGCCGCGCTCTCGCTCGTGTTCGCGCTCGCGCTCGCAGCATGTACCGGAAGCGGTGGCCCGCAGGCGACGAGCCCGAGCGGCGGTCCCGGCTCAACCAGTGGCCCGCCGACGCCCACCGAGTCCTTCAGCGGGCCGCCGGGCACCGCGCTCTACCGGTATGTCAACGCCGGCCTCACCGCGACGATGCAGCTCGACGGCAACACCGGCACGCTCGAGATCGACAACGCGACCGGCCGAGAGCTCGCGATGCCCTCGTTCTACATCCTCGATGCACGCGACGGAACCCGGATCGAGGGAACGGTGGACGGGGCGACGACCGTTCCCGACGGCCAGACGGACACCTTCGACGTCTCCTACGGTGGCCTCGACATCAAGAACATCGGCTTGCTCGTCCTGCTGATGGGCCACGACAACTACGGCGCCTTCGTGCGTCAGTAGCTCAGTGAACCTCACGACTGCTGGGCTCAGACTCCCCGGCCTCGACGCGAGCGATCACGAAGAGGAGATCAGAGAGGCGGTTCAAGTAGAGCAGCACCTCGTCGTTCACCCGGACGCCGGAGTCTCGCAGGCGAACCGTCGCGCGCTCAGCACGACGCACGATGCTCCGGGCGACGTCGAGGGCCGCGGAAACCGGGTTCGCACCGGGGACGATGAACTCCGTCGGCAGGGGATGGGCGAACACGAGCTCGTCGATCCACGTTTCGAGGCGCTCGACCATCCGCCGGGTGACGAGCGAGACCTCGGGCTCGAGACGCGTGCGCTGCTGCGGGTTCGTGGCGAGATCCGCCCCGACGACGAACAGCTGGCGCTGGACCTCCAGGAGGCCCTCGCGCACGGGCCGGTCGTTCGAAAGCGCCCTGGCCAGGCCGAGCGCTGCGACCGCCTCGTCCGTGGTGCCGTAGGCCTCGGTCGCGAGATCGGACTTAGAGATCCTGCCGCCGTACAACCTGCCGGTCGTGCCGTCATCGCCGGTCTTGGTGTAGATGCGCGGCATCGGGCTATCCTAGCCCAGCAGGTTGTCGCGCCCGACGGTGACACACGGTGCGCGAGAACCTCAGGAGGTGCGGGTGGCAGCCAGGGCGCACGTGGCACGAGAGGAACACGCGACACTCCAGCGACCCGTGATGCATGTGCAACATGTGAGTTCTGTGGCTTTTGTGCGGTGGAGGCGTTGATAGGCTCTTCGCTCAGACTCTGGCCCAGCGGCCACAGCAAGCCAGGTCGCCCGAGCAGGGCCGGCTCGGCCGCCCCGACGTTCCCGGGCACGACGCCCACGCGCCCGTTGCCCGAACGAGGAGGACAGCATGACCGGTAGGTTCGGAGCTGTCGTCACCGCCATGGTCACGCCCTTCCGGGCTGATCATTCGCTCGACCTGGACGCAGCGCAAGCGCTCGCGGATCACCTCCTGGAACACGGCTCGGAAAGCATCGTGGTCGCTGGCTCGACCGGCGAGTCACCCACGCTCACGCATCGCGAGAAGGCGGATCTGTTCCGAGCGGTCGCGGAGGTCGCGAAGGGCAAGGGGAAGGTCATCTGCGGCACCGGTACGTACTCGACGGCCGAGACGCTTGAACTCACCCTGGCGGCCGAGGACGCGGGCGCCGATGGCCTGCTCGTCGTGACGCCCTACTACAACAAACCGCCGCAGCGTGGCCTGATCGAGCACTTCACGAAGATCGCGAGCTCCACCGACCTGCCGATCGTCGTGTACAACATCCCGGGCCGCACGGGGACGAGGATCGAGCACGACACCCTGTTGATCATGGCCGAGATACCGAACATCGTTGGAGTGAAGGACTCAACGGGTGACTTCCAAGGGGTTTCGCGGCTCGTCTCGGAAGCGCCCGCCGACTTCGAGGTGTACTCCGGCGACGACTGGGCGGCGTTCGGCTTCATGTGCCTCGGCGCCGTCGGTGTGGTTTCGGTGGCCAGTCATCTCGTCGGCGACCGTATCCGCCAGATGATGGACCTGGTCACGACCGGCGACATCCCCGCCGCGCGGAAGATCCACGAGGAGCTCACGCCGCTGTTCAACGCGCTCTTCATCACCAGCAACCCGATCCCCGTGAAGACCGCCCTCGAGATGCTCGGCCACGCGGTCGGACCGCCGCGCCTCCCGCTCGTGCCTGCCACCACCGAGGAGTGCGCGAGGATCGAGAAAGCGCTGCAGGATGCCGGACTCCTCTAGGTCGGGGTCGAAGCAGCAGGGCGGATCCAAGCAACGCGGTCGCTCCAACCAACGCGGTGGGGCCGATCAAGGCGTGTCCGGGCAGACTGCGAAGAGGAGCGCGCCCAAGGACGCGCGAAACCCGGGCCCGAGACAGGCAGCGAAGGGGCCGTCGAAGGGCTCGGCGCGCGTGGTGTTCCTCGGCGGCGTCGGCGAGGTCGGCCGCAACATGGCCTGCGTCGAGCTCGGGGGCAAGATCCTCATCGTCGACGTGGGCCTGTCCTTCCCGCACACGGAGATGCCGGGGATCGACCTCGTGCTGCCGGACTTCGAGTACGTGCGCGAGCACGCGAAGCGGGTCCAGGCCGTCGTGCTCACTCACGGTCACCAGGACCACATCGGGGCGCTGCCGTACCTGCTCCGGGACTTCGAACGAGTCCTGCCCGTCTACGGCACGCCGTTCACGCTCGCGCTGCTCGAGGGCCAGCTCGAGGAGCACGGCGTGCGCGACCGCGCCGAGTTCTTCACCGCCGTCCCTGGTTCGGGGGCATCGACCGGGCCGTTCACGATGCGGTTCATGCGCGTCACGCACTCGATCCCTGACGGCATGGCGATCGCGATCGATACGCCGTTCGGCTCGATCCTGCACACAGGCGATTTCAAGATCGACCAAACGCCGCTGGACGGGCGCCCCACCGACCTGCACGCGCTCGCCGAGGAGGCCAACCGCGGTGTCCACTTGCTGTTATCGGATTCCACGAACGCCGAGGAAGCCGGCTACACGGCGAGCGAGCGCTCCGTGGGTCCGGTCCTGCAGGACATCGTGGGAAGAGCGCCGAAGCTCGTCGTGGTCGCGTGCTTCTCGAGCCACATCCATCGCATCCAGCAGGTGATCAACGCGGCTCGCTCGAACGAGCGGGTGGTGGCCTTCCTCGGCCGCTCGATGCATCAAAGCGTCGAGGCCGCGCGCCGGCTCGGGCTCCTCACCGTCCCCGACGAGGACGTCGTGCTCATCGAGGACCTCGACCGCTTGGATCCCGCCCGTGCGGTCGTGATCTCGACCGGCTCACAGGGCGAGCCGTACTCGGCGTTGTCCCTGATGGCGGCGCGCCAGCACAAGTGGGTGAAGCTCGGCGCCGGCGACACGGTGGTCCTGAGCTCATCGTTGATCCCGGGCAACGAGCCGGCCATCCACCGCGTCGTCGATGGCCTGTACCGCACAGGCGCGGACGTCTTCCACGTCCCGGCGGCGCCGGTGCACGCCTCGGGTCACGCCGCGGCCGAGGAGCTGCGGCTCATGCTCAGCCTCGTGCGTCCGAGGTGGTTCATCCCGATCCACGGCGAGCGCCGGCACCTGTCGCACCACGCCCGCCTCGCGACCGAGGTGGGCATACCTGCGGACCACGTGATCATCGCCGAGGACGGCGACCTGGTGGAGGTGGGGGAGACGGTGCGGATCGCCGGCCGCGTGGCCGCCGGCATGACGCTGGTCGACGGCCTCGGCATCGGTGACGTTGGCGAGCTCGTGCTCCGCGACCGACGGAAGCTGTCGGCCGATGGGGTCGTGGTGGTGGTGGTCACGATCGACGCCCACCATGGGGAGCTCGTGGCGGGCCCGGACCTCGTGAACCGGGGGTTCGTGCTCGACGAGACATCCGGGGACATCCTTGAAGAAGCGCGGAATCGCGTCATGCTCTCCCTCAAGGACAGCGCCGCGGCCCAAGTGGTCGATCGCGGCGCGCTCGAGCAGAACATCCGCCGCACGCTGAGCAAGTACTTCTACGAGATGACCGAGCGCAAGCCGGTGATCTTGCCCGTGATCATGGAGGTCTAGTGCCCGCGAAGAGACGGTCCCGCACGCCCGCGAAGAAGAGATCGGCCTCGAGGGCGCGCGTGCCCGTGCGTCAGCACCTCGCGCCGTGGGCGCGCGATGCCCTGGGCATCGGCTTGGTCGTGATCGCGCTCATCTCCATCCTCGCGCTGTGGTTCCACGCGGCGGGGATCGTCGGTCGAGGGGTCTCCGTCCTGCTCCACGGGTCGGCGGGCGTCGCGGCGGTCGCGTTCCCCGTGATCGCGCTCTACTGGGGCGTGTTGCTGATCCGCGGCACGGTCGAGGAGGACCGCGTCCGCATGTTCATCGGTTTCCTGCTCGCGTCCGTCGCCATCCTCGGTTTGCTGTCGCTCGGGCGCGCGAACCCGCGGCCGTTCGGCGGGTACGAGGAGGTGGCGCACTCGGCCGGTGTGATCGGAGCGCTCGTGGGGTGGCCGCTCGGCAAGCTGCTCTCGGACATCGGTGCCGTGATCGCGTGTACGGGCGCGGTGGTGCTCGGTCTGCTGATCTTCACGGGCACGCCGTTCTCGTCCGTCTGGGAATGGATCCGCGGCCTCGTCTCCAGGGGAGAGGCCGAGGGATGGGAGGACGAGGACGACGAGATCGAGATCCTGGAGGAGGAGCCGCCGAAACGCCGGCGCCGCACGCTTCTGCGTGACACCCAACCCGAGCTCCCCACCGTCGTTGACCTCCGCGACCAGGACGGGGTGCTGGACGACGAGGTCGACGATGATGACGAGGAGGTCCCGATCGTCCGTCCGGCCCTCACCGCAGGTGTGTACACGCTCCCGCCGATCGACCTGTTGCGCGAGGCGCCCGATACCGAGGCCGATACGCGCGACGAGGAGCACACGGTCGAGGCGCTCGAGCGCACCTTCAGAACGTTCGGGGTCCCAGCGCGCGTGCCCGCGGCGCACCGGGGCCCGACGGTCACGCTCTACGAGGTCGAGGTCGAGGCGGGCACGAAGGTGAACAAGGTCCTCAGCTTGGCCGACGACATCGCGTACGCGCTCGCCACCCCGGACGTGCGCATCATCGCGCCGATCCCCGGCAAGTCCGCGATCGGCGTTGAGGTGCCGAACAGGGTGCGCGACTTCGTGATGCTCGGCGACGTCCTGCGGTCCAAGGCCGCCAAGGACGATCAGCACCCGCTGTCGGTGGCGCTCGGCAAGGACGTGCACGGCCGCGCGCAGATGGTGAACCTCACGAAGATGCCGCACTTGCTCATCGCCGGAGCGACGGGGGCCGGCAAGTCGAGTCTCATCAACTGCTTCATCACCTCGATCCTCATGCGCACGACCCCGGACGAGGTGAAGCTCGTGCTCGTGGATCCGAAGCGGGTCGAGCTCGCGCACTTCGCTGACCTCCCGCATCTGCTCTCGCCCGTGATCGTGCATCCCAAGCGGGCGGCCGAGGCGCTCGCGTGGGTGGTGCGCGAGATGGAGATGCGCTACGAACTGCTCGCGATGGTTGGGGTGCGCGACATCGACGGCTATCGCCTCGGCATGGCCGAGGGCACCCTGCATGTCCCGCCGGGCCACGAAGACGAAGTGGTCGACTTCCCGTACCTCGTCATCGTGATCGACGAGCTCGCCGACCTCATGATGGTCGCTCCGCGCGACGTCGAGGACGCGATCTGCCGCATCGCGCAGATGGCGCGCGCTGTCGGCATCCACCTCGTGGTCGCGACGCAACGGCCGAGCGTGGATGTCGTGACCGGCCTCATCAAGGCGAACATCGCATCTCGCATCGCGCTCATGACGGCGTCGCAGGCCGACTCGCGCGTGATCCTCGACATGAACGGGGCCGAGAAGCTCGTGGGCCACGGCGACATGTTGTTCGCTCCCTCGTCGGCCTCCAAGCCGATGCGCCTCCAAGCCGCTTGGGTGACCGAGAAAGAGGTGCACGAGATCGCGGCCTTCGTGCGTACGCAGCGGGCGACCGAGTACGCGACGAACATCGAGGGCATGGCTCGCCCATCGGCCGAGAGCGAAGACGCCGGGCTCGGCGACGATGAGGACCTGCTCGAGCAAGCCACCGAGCTCGTGATCCGTTCGCAGCTCGGCTCGACGTCCATGCTGCAGCGCAAGCTGAAGGTGGGGTTCGCCCGCGCAGGCCGCCTGATGGACCTCATGGAGGAGCGAGGGATCGTCGGCCCTTCGCTCGGCTCGAAAGCTCGCGACGTGCTCATCACCTGGGAGGAGTGGGAGGAATCCCATTCGGCGCAGATGGGGTAGTTCGTTGGATCGGGATGGGGGCCCAGCGAGCTAGAGGGCGGCGACGAGCTCGTGCAGCAGCATGAGGGTCTCGCTCTCGCGCTCCTCGTCGACCACGTAGCCGCGCGGCCAGACCTCCCCGTTCCAGTAGGAGAAGATCTGCGGGTGCGACCAGCCGCGCTCGAGGGCGCTGCCGTAGCCGCGGACGATCTCGCTGCCTTCCCACAGGGCCCACGGGTTCACGAGGAACCCACCGCGCTGCTCGTCCTTGGAGATCCAGATCGTGCCGACCGGACCCCACAGGCCGTCGTCCTGCTTGCCGGAGACCATGAGGTAGCGCACCGCGCCCTCTGCCTCGAGGTAGCTGGGGCTCGGCGCGTCCGCGTACGCGAACGGCGACCTCATCTCCCCACCGACCGGCGTCTCCGCGTGCATCTCGTCGCCCCTGTATCGAAGGCGGATAACGAACGAGCTCAACGATATCCCCCGCAGCATCTCGCAGGTATCGGTCGATGGACGTAAGCCCTTTACGTCCCCGCGTACCTGAACGGGCGCTATGGGTGTCAGCTCGTCGCGAGGGCCGCCCGCGCCGCCGCGATGACCTCGAGCGCTTCGGCGCGTTCACCGAACCCTTCGGTGCCGACCTCCTTGTGCTCGAGGGTCTTGTAGACGGCAAAGAAGTGCTCGATCTCGTTCAGGAGGTTCGGGTTCATGTCCTTGAGATCTTGGATGTGCGACCACATCGGGTCCTTGAGCGGCACGCACAGGATCTTCTCGTCCGGTCCCTTCTCGTCGCGCATCCGGAACAACCCGATCGGGCGGGCGGTGATCCGGCATCCCGGGAACGTCGGCTCACCGACGAACACCAGCGCATCGAGCGTGTCCCCGTCGCCCGCAAGGGTCCCCTGGATGAAGCCGTAGTCGGCGGGATACTGCATCGAGCTGAAGAGCATGCGGTCGAGCACGATGACGCCGCTCACGGGGTCCATCTCGTACTTGTTGCGCGACCCCTTGGGGATCTCGACGACGACCGTGACCGAGTCCGGCTCCACGCCGCGAGTGTACCTGCGGGCCCCCTGCCTATAATCCGTCGGCCCGTGGCCGGGAGGTGCTGGTGCAAAGTTCGACCGTCGGGGTAGGCCCGGCGCTCCGCAAGGCTCGCCTCGCGCGTGGCGTATCCATCGAGGAGGCCGCGCGCGACACGCGGATCCGGCCCGAGTTCCTCCACGCGCTCGAGCAGGAGGAGTACGAACGGCTCCTCGGCGACGTGTACGTGCGTGGGTGTCTGCGCTCGTACGCCGCGTACCTCGGACTCTCTCCGGACAAGGCCGTCGAGCTCTACGCGCAGCACGCGGCCGAGCCCTCTCCGATGGCGAGCGTTCAGCCCGCGAAACCATCGAGCGTTCCGGCGATGGGGGCCCCTCGGCGACGGGACAACCACCGATTGATCGGCATGATCGCGGCGGTCGTCCTGGTGCTCGCGGCGGCTTTCGGGCTGCTTTCCGCGCGCAACTCCACTCCGGAGCCCGCCAACCTGCCCTCGAACACCCCTCCGGAATCCGTGCAAACGAACGGCATCGTCGTGGCCGTCCTCGCGTTGCAGCAGGCCGACGTCACGGTGCGGTCCGACGACGGACCCGCTGTCCCGTACACGCTGCGACCCGGCGAAGGACGTTCGTTCGCCGCGGACGTCACGCTCCGGATCGAGCTGTCCCATGGCGCGAGCGCACAGATCACGGTGAACGGTGTGGACCAGGGCTTCCCCGGCAAGGCCGGCGGACCGTGGCACAAGACGTACAGCTTCGACGAGGGCCGGTCGTCCTCGCCGAGCCCGTGAGCGCGGGATGAGGGCCGAGATCCTCGGGGTCGGGACCGAGTTGCTGCTCGGCCAGATCGCGAACACGAACGCGCAGTGGATCTCGGAGCGCCTGGCGCAGATCGGTGTGGACGTGTTCCGTCACGAGGTCGTCGGTGACAACGCCCAGCGCATCGTCGACGCGTTCACGCTCGCAGCGTCGCGCGCCGACGTGGTGATCGCCACCGGAGGGCTCGGTCCCACGCAGGACGACATCACACGACCTGCCCTCGCGGCGGCGGCCGGGCTCGAGCTCGTCCGCGATCCCGAGATCTCGGAGGCACTCCGCGAGCGCTTCGCCCGGATGGGCCAGGAGATGCCGGAGACGAACCTCCTGCAGGCCGACGTCCCTGAGGGAGCTCGGTATATCGCGCCGCGGCGGGGGAGCGCACCCGGCCTGGTCGTCCAGATGGGCGACGCGCGTGTGTACGCCCTCCCGGGCGTCCCCGCCGAGATGCGAGAGATGATGGAGGGCACCGTGCTGCCCGAGCTCGGTGAGCTCGTCGGGCCCTCGGGCATCGCCTCTCGGGTCCTGCGGTGCGTCGGCATGGCCGAGTCGCGGATCGCCGAGCTCCTCGACGATCTGTTCACGGGTTCGACGAATCCGACCGTCGCGTACCTGGCGGGGGGCGGGGAGGTGAAGATCCGGCTGACGGCGAAGGCGGCTTCGCTCGGCGAGGCGCAGGAGCTGATCCGCCCGCTCGCCGAAGAGGTGGCCGCGCGTCTGGGCGACGTGGTGTTCACGACCGGTGACGAGGAGCTCGAACAGGTCGTTGGTCGCGAGCTGAAGGCCCGCGGTCTCACCGTAGCATGCGCCGAATCCCTGACGGGCGGAGGCCTCGCATCCCGGCTGAGCGCCGCGCCCGGTTCCTCCGCCTTCTTCCGCGGGTCCGCCGTCTGTTACTCCGCGCAGGCCAAGACCGACGTGCTCGGCGTCTCGCAGGCCACGATCGACGGCTTCGGCGTCGTGAGCGAGGCGTGCGCGCGAGAGATGGCGGCCGGCGCTCTCCGCATCTTCTCGGCGGACGTCGGCGTTGCGACCACCGGCGTGGCCGGCCCGGAGCCGCACGGCGGCGAGCCTCCCGGCCGGGTTTGGATCGCCTTGGACGCCGGGGATGTGACGCACGCGCGGGGGTTGCGGCTCCCCGGAGATCGCGAGCAGGTGCAACGCTGGACGGAGGAAGCCGCGCTCGACCTCGTCCGGCGGTTCCTCACCGGCAAGCCGCTGCCGGAAGACGAACGCGCGATCTGATGCCCGTGGCTGTGCCGGATCGTCCGGCGAGGCTCCGGCTGTTCATCGCGATCGACGTTCCCGCGGACGTGCGAGCGCTCCTCGATGAAGCGGTCGCGCCGTGGCGAGAGCGGTTCCCGGCGGGCCGGTGGGTCCCGATCGAGAACTGGCATGTGACCCTCTCGTTCCTCGGGTCGACGCCGCCCGATGTCGTCGGATGGATCTCATCGAGGCTGGGCGAGGTCGCCGGGGTCACCCACCCGTTCGGATCTCGCGTCGAAGGCCTGGGGGCGTTCCGATCGCTCAGGCGAGCTCGCGTGCTCTGGGCGGGCCTGCACGACGATGAGGGCGCGCTGGCTCGGCTCGCCGGCGAGCTGGGGGTCGCCCTCGAGGCGGAGCTCACCCCCGAGCGGCGAGGCTTCACGCCACACCTCACCGTCGCGAGGTTCGACCCACCCGTCGAGCTCGGCGAGGAGCTGGGTCGTGTGGTCGTACGGTCCCAGCCGTTCGCTGTCGACCGCATCACGTTGTACCGCAGCCATCTCCGGCGGCCGGCGCCCGTCTACGAGCCGGTCGCCGTGTTCCCGTTTGCGGGGTGATTGACCCCGAACACGTGTTCGATTATCCTCCGGGTTGCAGTCGCCGAACTACAGCGGTGTAATCCAGGGGGTGTCATCCATGTCAGAACCTCGCGCTACCGTGCGTCCCGACATCGGGGAAGGGCTCACCAAGGCCGTGGCCGGGTGGGCGAAAGGTCAGAAGGGAGCTTCGAGGATGGATCGGGACAAGATGCTCGACGTCACGCTCGCACAGATCGAGAAGCAGTACGGCAAGGGTGCGGTCATGAAGCTCGGTGAGCACCCGATGGGGGCGGGCATCTCCGTCATCCCCACCGGATCGCTCTCGCTCGACATCGCGCTCGGCGTGGGCGGCATCCCGCGCGGCCGCATCGTCGAGGTCTTCGGGCCCGAGGGCTCAGGCAAGACCACCGTCTGCCTGCACATCATCGCCGAGGCGCAGCGCAACGGCGGCATCGCCGCGTTCATCGACGCCGAGCACGCGCTCGACCCCACCTACGCCCAGCGTCTCGGGCTGAACATCGATGAGCTGCTCGTGTCCCAGCCGGACTCGGGGGAGCAGGCCCTCGAGATCGCGGACATGCTCGTGCGCTCGGGGTCGCTCGACGTCGTGGTGATCGACTCGGTGGCGGCTCTCGTGCCGCGTGCCGAGATCGAGGGCGAGATGGGCGACACGCACGTGGGGCTCCAGGCTCGGCTCATGTCCCAGGCGATGCGCAAGCTCGCCGGCACGCTCTCGAGGTTCGACACCACGGCGATCTTCATCAACCAGCTCCGCGAGAAGATCGGCGTCATGTTCGGCAGCCCCGAGACCACCCCCGGCGGCCG
The DNA here is from genome assembly GCA_040005555.1 of Actinomycetota bacterium. Taxonomy (GTDB): domain Bacteria; phylum Actinomycetota; class UBA4738; order UBA4738; family HRBIN12; genus JBDTYT01. Next base: position 14,664 of record JBDTYT010000024.1, read on the forward strand.
GGCGCTGAAGTTCTACTCCTCGGTCCGCCTGGACGTGCGCAAGATCGAGAACCTGAAGGACGGCACCGACGTCGTGGGCTCGCGCACCCGCGTGAAGGTCGTGAAGAACAAGGTGGCGCCGCCGTTCCGTCAGTGCGAGTTCGACATCATGTACGGGGTCGGCATCTCGAAGGAGGGCACGCTCATCGACGTCGGCGTCGACATGGAGATCGTGAAGAAGAGCGGCGCGTGGTTCACGTACGAGGGCGACCAGCTCGGCCAGGGCCGAGAGAACGCGCGCGCGTTCCTCGCCGAGCACAAGGACATCGCCGACGAGATCGACCGCAAGGTGCGCGAGGCCGTCGGTCTCACGGCGTTCGCGGACGGTGCCGACACGCCGATCGAGGTGCCCGACATCGCGCTCACCGACGATGAGCCGGTTCCCGCGAAGGCGGGTAAGGTCAAAGAGCGTGAGCCCTCCGGGGCGCCGGCAGGTTAGGGGAAGGCTTGCCCGGCCCCCGGAGGTCTCGCGAACCCAAGCACCCGCTCCCCCTGCACGATCGCGCCCTCGGGCTGCTCGCGGTGCGTCCGCGCTCTCGTGAGGAGCTCCTGCGGCGCCTGGTGAGCGCGGGGTTCGACCGGCTCGAGGTGCAGGACGAGCTCGCGCGGCTCGAGTCGGTGGGCCTGGTCGACGACGAGCGCTTCGCCGAGGAGTTCGTGGAGCACGCGGTCGGACGCAGGCTCGAGGGACGCCGTTCCGTGACCTCGTCCCTGGTTGCCAAGGGGATCGATCGAAGCACGATCGAGCGCACGCTCGACGGGGTCGACACGGACGACGAAACACGGGCGATCGAGCTCGCGAGGCTCAGGGCCGGACGGTTGCGCTCGGTGCCCCCGGATGCCGCCTACCGCCGGCTCGTGTCCTTCCTGGCCCGCCGCGGCTACGATGGTGGGATCGCGAGCCGAGCGGCTCGCCTCGCGCTCGCCCTCGACGGATCCGAGGAGTAGCCGAGCTCTCCTCGACCCTTGCCTCAACGCTAGGCAGGCCGTACATTGATTCCTAAGAGAGGCGTCATCAGCAACCCATACCGTTCGACTAGTGCCTGAGACCTTGAACAGACCGAATCCGCAGGTAGAAGAGATGCTTGGGGGCCACGAGGGGCCGCAAGGCTTCGCGACACCCTAGTCCTTGTCTCCGGACGCACGGCCGAACACGGGCCTGATGGGCCTCTGTTCGGCCTTTTCCTTTTTCCGTGATGGAGGCGAGCAGACATGGTGCCGGCGATCGTTGGGGCCGTTGCCCTCGCGCTCGGGGTGGCTATCGGGTTCGTGGTCCGCAAGACGATCGCGGGGTCCCAGGCCCAGAGCGCGGAGGCTCGAGCACAGAAGGTGATCCTCGAGGCCGAGCGGGAGGCCGAGCGTCTCACGCGCGAGGCCCTCGTCCAGGCAAGGGATGAGATCGGTGGGCTGCGGCGCGAGGGTGAGGAGGATCTGCGCACCCGCCGCGAGGAGACGAAGCGGATCGAGGGACGCCTGGCCCAGCGCGAAGAGACCCTCGAGCGGAAGCTGACGGAGGCCGAGCGGCGGGTCGAGGAGCTCGACGACCGGGACAAGAAGCTCCAGCTCGTACGGGAGCAGCTCGAGCACGCTGCCGAGCAGCATCGCACGAAGCTCGAGAAGATCGCCCAGATGACTGCCACCGAGGCCAAGGAAACGCTCATGGGTCAGGTCGTCGATCAAGCCAAGCGCGACGCCATGTCCACCGTCCGCGAGATCGAGCAACACGCCCGCGAGGATGGAGAAGAGCGGGCCCGCAAGATCGTGACGATCGCGATCCAGCGCGTCGCCTCTGAGCAGACAGCCGAGTCGACGGTCTCGGTGTTCTCGCTCCCGAGCGAGGACATGAAGGGTCGCATCATCGGGCGCGAGGGTCGCAACATCCGGGCCTTCGAAGCCGCGACGGGCGTCAACCTCATCATCGATGACACGCCGGAGGCCGTCGTGCTGTCGTGCTTCGACCCGGTGCGGCGCGAGACCGCCCGGATGACGCTGGAAAAGCTCGTCCAGGACGGCCGCATCCATCCCGCCCGGATCGAGGAGATGCACGAACGCTCGATGCGCGAGATCGAGGAACAGATCAAACGCGCCGGTGAGGAGGCCATGATGGACGTCGGTATCACCGACATCCATCCAGAGATGATCAAGCTCCTCGGGCGGCTCCAGTACCGCACTTCATACGGCCAGAACGTACTCAAGCACCTGGTCGAATCGGCGCACATCGCGGCCGCGATCGCCGCGGAGCTCGGGATCGATCCGGTGATCCCCAAGCGGGGGGCGTTCCTGCACGACATCGGGAAGGCGGTCACGCACGAGGTTGAAGGCTCGCACGCCATCATCGGCGCGGAGATCGCGCGGCGACTGAGAGAGTCGCCGGAAGTGGTCCACTGCATCGAGTCTCACCACGGCGAGGTCGAGCAGCGAACGATCGAGGCCGTGCTCGCGCAGATCGCGGATGGGATCTCGGGAGGGCGTCCGGGGGCCCGTCGTGAGAGCCTCGAGACGTACGTGAAGCGGCTGGAGCGGCTCGAGGAGATCTGCACCAGCTACACGGGGGTCGAGAAGACGTATGCCATGCAGGCAGGCCGCGAGGTGCGCGTGATGGTGAAGCCCACCGAGATCGACGACGTGCAGGCGCAGGTGATGGCTCGCGATATCGCGAAGCAAGTGGAAGAGGAGCTCCAGTACCCCGGCCAGATCAAGATCACCGTCGTTCGGGAGACGAGGTCCGTGGAGTACGCGAAGTAGCCATGGAGCGCCGGTTCCTGCTGCGGACGTTCGGGTGCCAGATGAACGAGCACGACTCGGAGCGGATCGCCGGCCTGCTGAGCGCGGACGGCTTCGTTCCGACCGAGGAAGCTTCCGACGCGCAGGTCGTGATCTTCAACACCTGCGCGATCCGCGAGAAGGCCGACGATCGGCTATACGGCAACCTCGGACACCTCCGGCCGTTGAAGGTGGCGAACCCAGCGCTGCGGATCGTCGTGGCCGGCTGTTTGGCGCAGAAGGACCAGGGCGAGATCCAGCGACGAGCGCCGTGGGTGGACGTGGTCATCGGCACGCACGCGCTTCCCGGATTGCTGGACCTGCTGCGCCTCGCCGAGACCGACGGTCCCCAGATGGACGTGCGCGAGGTCACCGAGGTCTTCCCGTCCGCCCTGCCGGCGCGCCGAGAGGTCGCCCACCACGCCTGGGTGTCGATCGCCGTCGGGTGCGACAACGCGTGCACGTTCTGCATCGTGCCGCTCGTGCGTGGGCCACAGCGCTCGCGCGCCCTCGGCGACGTCCTCGCCGAGGTGCAGGGCCTCGCCCGGCGCGGCGTCGTCGAGGTGACGCTCCTCGGGCAGAACGTGAACACGTTCGGACGCGATCTCACCGTCCCGGGAGGCTCGAGGCGCCCGCTCTTCGCCGACCTGCTGCGTGCTGTGAACGGTGTCGAGGGCATCCGCCGGATCCGCTTCACCAGCCCGCACCCGCACGATTTCACCCCGGACGTGATCGATGCGATGGCGGAGAGCGACAAGGTGTGCGAACACATCCACTTCCCGCTGCAGTCGGGCTCGGACCGGGTGCTGAAAGCCATGCGGCGGTCCTACCGCAGCGCGCGGTATCTGGGCTGGCTCGAGCGGATCCGCGAGTCCATCCCGGAGGTGGCCGTGACGACCGACATCATCGTCGGGTTCCCGGGCGAGACCGAGAAGGACTTCGGGGCGACCCTCGATGTCGTCGAGCGCGCCCGCTTCGACCAGGCGTACACCTTCCAGTACTCGCCGCGTCCCGGCACGCCGGCCGCGACGATGCCCGACCAGATCCCGAAGGACGTGGTGCAGGAGCGCTTCGATCGGCTCGTCGCGCTGCAGGAGCGCATCGCGCTCGAGAAGATGGGCGCGATGCGCGGCCGCACCGTCGAGGTGCTCATCGAGGGAACCGGACGCAAGGGTGGCGTTCAGGGCCGCACCCGGACGAACAAGGTTGTGCACGTCCCCGGCGAGATCCCCGCGGGCACGTTCCTGCACGCGGGCATCGTCTCGGCGCACCCGCATCACCTCGTCGGCGAACCGGTCGGCGCGCAGGAGCTCGCACCCGTCGGCTGATGCGTGCCGAGCCGTTCCTCGCGCTCGTCGGTCCCACCGCATCGGGCAAGACGGAGGCCGGGGTCCGGGTTGCGAACTCGCTCGGCGCCGAGATCGTGTCGGTGGACTCGATGCTCGTCTACCGCGGGATGGACCTGGGCACGGCGAAACCGGCACCTGCAGAGCGGTCGGGGATTCGCCACCATCTCGTGGACGTGGCCGACCCGAGCGAGGCGTTCTCGGTCGCCCGCTATCAAAGTCTGGCTCGGGACGCGGTGGCCCAGATCCGGGAACGCGACGGCCGGGTGCTGCTCGTCGGCGGCTCGGGTCTGTACTTCCGGGCGGTCGCGGACGACCTCGAGTTCCCGGGGACCGAACCGCAAGCCCGCCGGGACCTGGAGGCCGAAGCGAGCGCGCTCGGTGCGGGCCAGATGCACGCGCGCCTTGCGGAGCTCGATCCCGTCGCGGCGGCCAAGATCGAGCCCGATAACGTGCGGCGGACGGTGCGCGCTCTCGAGGTCGCCGCCGTCACGGGCCGAACGTTCTCGAGCTACGCCGGCGCGTGGGAGCGCTACCCCACCGAGCACGTCCGTGCGGCGGGGATCGACATCGCCCGCCCCGCGCTCTCCAGACGCATCGAAGCTCGGGTGGAGGCGATGCTGGCCGCAGGGGTGCTGGATGAGGTGCGGGGATTGCTCGATCGCGGGTTGTTCGGATGGCTCACCTCGAGCCAGGCCATCGGGTACGCTGAGTTCGCCCGTCACCTGCGCGGCGAGCTATCGTTGCGGGAGGCCGTGGCGGGAACGGTGAAACGAACGAAGGCGCTCGCCCGACGGCAGCTCGCCTGGTTCCGGCGGGACCCTCGGATCCGGTGGTTCGCGACCGACGAGCGAGGGGCCCACGCCGTTGTCGAGGACGTCACGGAGTACCTACGCGATGGATGAGCTGAGGTTCTGGAAGTACCACGGAACCGGCAACGACTTCGTGCTGTTCGAGGACGTGGCCGACGAGCTCACGATCGGCGAAGAGCTGGCGCGACGGCTCTGTGATCGTCGGTTCGGGATCGGCGCGGATGGGACGATCCGCGTGACGAGAGGATCGGCACCGGACGAGGACTTCTTCATGGATCACCGCAACTCGGACGGGACGCTCGCGCAGATGTGCGGGAACGGGATCCGCTGTCTCGGGAAGCTCGTCGTCGAGCGTGGCCTCACCGAGGCGACCGAGATCACCGTGGGCACCCGCTCGGGCCCCAAGCATCTCGTCATGCGGGTGCGCGATGGCGTCGTCATGGCCGTGACCGTCGAGATGGGCCCGGCGACGTTCGCGCGGGGAGCGTTGCCGATGGCCGGCGACGCGAGCGAGCCGTTCGTTGGCGAGCCGTTCGAGGTCGACGGCCGTACCTACAAGGCCACCGCGCTGTCGATGGGGAACCCGCACCTCGTCCTGTTCGTGGAGGAGGATCCCGAGGACGTGGACGTCGCGCGCATCGGACCGCTCGTGGAGCACGACGAGCGCTTCCCCGAGCGCACGAACGTCGAGTTCGTTGCCGTGCAGGGCGACGGCGTGAAGGTGCGTGTGTGGGAGCGGGGGGTCGGCGAAACGATGGCGTGCGGCACGGGGGCATGCGCCTCGGTCGTAGCGGCGAACGAGGCCGGGTTGGTGGGACGCCGGGCGAGCGCGACCTTCCCCGGAGGCGTCCTGCAGATCGAGCGCCTGGGCGACGAGCAGGTGCTCCTCACCGGACCGGCCGTCCGCGTGGCCGAGGGCGTCGTGGATCCCGCGTGGGTCCGCGGAGGCGAGGCGTGAGGCGCGCCGAGCGCATCCAAGCCCTTCCGCCGTACCTGTTCGCAGCCCTCGATGCCAAGCTGTCCGCCAAGCGCGCGCAGGGTGTCGACGTGATCTCCCTCGGCGTGGGCGACCCGGACCTGCCCACCCCCGACCACATCGTCGAGGCCATGCGCCAGGCGGTACGGGATCCCGCGACCCACCGGTACCCGAGCTACTACGGCAGCCCCGAGTTCCGAAGCGCCGTCGCGGCATGGTACGGGCGGCGGTTCGGGGTGGAGCTCGACCCCGGATCCGAGGTCATGGCGGTCATCGGCTCGAAGGAGGGCATCGGCCACATCGCGCTCGCGTTCGTCGATCCGGGCGACGAGGCGCTCGTCCCCGATCCCGGCTATCCCGTGTACGGGGCCTCGACGCGGCTGGCGGGAGGCACGCCCGTCTCGCTGCCGATGCCGGCCGAGCGAGGGTTCCTCCCGGATCTGGACGCCGCCCCGGTTTCGGATCGCACGAAGGTGCTCTGGCTGAACTTCCCGACCAACCCCACGGCCGCGGTGGCCGATCTCGACACGTTCGAAGCCGCGGTCGCGTTCGCGCGCCGACACGATGTGCTGCTGTTGCACGACGCTGCGTACAGCGAGATCACCTTCGACGGCTATGTCGCGCCGTCCGTGCTGCAGGTACCCGGTGCGAAGGACGTGGCGCTCGAGTTCGGATCGACCTCGAAGTTCTTCAACATGACCGGCTGGCGCATCGGCTGGGTCGTCGGGTCCTCCGAAGCCATCGAGGCGCTCGCGGTCGTGAAGACGAACCTGGACTCCGGTCAGTTCACCGCGATCCAGCGGGCTGCCATCGCGGCCCTCGAGGGACCCGCAGAGCACCTGGACGAGCTCCGCGCGGTGTATCAGCGCCGGCGAGATCTGGTGATCTCCACGCTGAACGACCTCGGATGGTCGCTGAAGGCACCACTCGGCTCCTGCTACGTCTGGGTGCCGGTCCCCGAGGGTGATACGTCGGTCGCGTTCGCCGATCGGTTGCTCGATGAGGTTGGGGTCTTCGTCGCCCCGGGAAGCGGCTACGGCACGCACGGCGAGGGCTACGTTCGCTTCTCGCTCACGGTGCCGGACGAGCGGCTGGCCGAGGCGATGCACCGCATCGCGACGATCATGACCCCATGACGCAGGACGGCCACAAGCGATCTCGCGGCGTCCACCAGGCCACGACCCTGGAGTCGCCGCTCTCGGCGACGTGGCGACCCCGCGTACGCGAGAAGGCGGTGCTCGTCGGAGTGGGCCGTGGGATCGTGGACGCGGACCTCGATGAGCTGGCCGCGCTCGCCGACTCGGCGGGGGCCGAGCCGGTCGCCCGCGTGCTGCAGACCCGATCCGACCCCGACCCCGCCACCTTCGTCGGCAAGGGCAAGCTCGATGAGATCCACCGGGCGGTGGAGCGTTCCGGCGCGACCGCGGTGATCTTGGACGACGAGCTCTCTCCCGGTCAGCTCCGCACGTTGGAGGAGCGGCTGAAGACGAAGGTGATCGACCGCACGGCGTTGATCCTCGACATCTTCGCGTTGCACGCGCGCAGCCGCGAGGGCAAGGC
>JBDTYT010000025.1:0-21369 GCA_040005555.1 Actinomycetota bacterium
TTCGCCGACTACCCGAAGAAAACGGACCGCCGAATCCCCATCATCGCGCTCGACCACCGCTGAAAATTTCGCGGACCCTATTTTCGACGACTCCAGCGTCGAGTGCGGACGCCGCTCGACGGGACTCGCTCGACACACGGTCGGCAATCAGTCCCGCGACTTCATCAACGCTCTTGCCATGGCAGTCGCTTGGCATCACATCGACGTTGCCGACAGACTGCCTTATCTCATAGGCGACAGTAAGCGCTGCTGCGTATGACACAAAGCTCTCGGCGATCCTACGCAGCTTCTCTCTGATACTGGCAGCTGCGAGGAGCCATGAACCAGCGGGCTCAATCACGGAGAAGGCGTCAACCCAAACCGACTCGTCCAAGAAGAAGTTCTCAAGGTGGTAATGCGAGAGCGTGTGGAGGCGGCCCGATTCATCTGCAATCCGCACCTCGTCTGATGACAAGGGTCTACTGTCGCGATCGGACAACATGAAGAACTCGACGCCCCAGATGGTTCGCTAGAGGACAGCATCGTAGACGCTCGAGAATGACTCGATGATGTGCTTACCACCGGACGGCACAAGCACCAACTCCGGCCATCTGCCGGCGATTATTGAGCCATAGGTTTGCTTGTCAAGACTGGATTGATCTCCTTCAATCAGAACAATCTTGCGCCCGAGGGCAATCACGCCAATCGATTGCCCCAGCAAGCGAAGAGCGCGATTGGTCTCATCCGCTTCTGAAACTGAAATAGCCTGATTCGCAGCTGTGCCATCGTCCTCGGAGCGGGGAGGCGATATGAAGATTACCGACTGATCGAGCGACGCGGTTATGACGTCAGGCGAGTGGGTCGACAAGAAGAACTGGTTGCGCGTTCCGATTCTCTGGAGTGCCTGCATGAGTTTGTGGCTGAGCTCAGGATGGAGATGTAGCTCGGGTTCATCGAAAAAGACGATGCAATCCTCGGGCTCCTGAGAAGGAAATCGAACGCCACATTGACAACCTCGCGCTCGCCCGAGCTGAGCGAAGAGAACGGCAACACCTGATCGTCGAAGCTGTATTTGAGTTGCTGCTCGCGTACAGAGGGGTCGACCAACTCCTTTGGAGCCAGTAGTAGTGAAAATATCCCCTTGAACGGCTCCATCGGGTCCGAATAGTCAAGATTCATCGACGTCCGGCCTTGGCGACCCAAGTCAACTGCGCGTGTGCCGTATCCCTGACGCTGGGCCTCAATCATCCGGTACATCGAATGAACTGTGTCCTGAAACCGATCGTGCATGTAGCCGAAGGTCGAGTCCCAGGACACGTTCTCCTTCTCGAAGTCAGCGAGATCCCACGAGAACTGAAGCGGTTGAAGGTTCTGAATGGTCCTATCGCTCTCGAAATTGAGGAGGCTGCTCCTCCAGCGCTGTCGACGACGACTCTGCTGGAGAGTGCTTCGAAACAGGTCCATGTCGTCCTGCATGCTGAGATCGAGGGCGTCCTTATGCCACTCCTTCAGTTCCTGCTGAGAGGTAGCTCGGAGGACACCCCGCACATTGGGGTTCGGTTGGGCGTTGCGAAGGTGGTTAACGATGAACTCGAGAAGTCGCGTCTTTCCAACCCCATTTGGCCCAGCGAGTACGACAACGTCAGCGAGATCTGCCACCTCGAACTTCAGGACAGGAGTTGCGTCGAGTATCGCAAGGCTTTCAAGCCGCACGAGCTGAACCCTATACCGAGTCTCAGATGCCAAGCACCCGGAGCAATCAGGCGGGAGCCATCGCACTCCTAACGAACCCAACAACTTCACGCTCGCGTCGTCTTAGCGACGCTCGGCTCCGGTCCTTGCCGACGACCGCATTGAGGACACTAGCCTCGGTAAGCGATCCGACAACGGCCGTGTACAGCATGAACAACAACAGCGCGGGATCCTGCTCCCTTATCTGCCCCGCATCCATCCCAGATCGAAGGAAGTCAACCGCTCGCTTCCTCATCGGATCGATGATGCTCGCGAAGCGCTCGAACCCCTCCGCTCCGAGCCTCCCGGCCTCGCGGAGGAACATCGGGAACTCGGGCCACTCCTCGGCGAGGCGAAAGACTGCGTGGATGACGGCTTCTGCGCGATCCCAGTACGTCTCCTTGCCGGCAAGGGCGTTCGAGATATCAAGCGCGACGCGTTCGCCGGCGGCTTGGAGGCAGGCTTCGAGGAGCGCGTCTTTGGTGGGGAAGTAGTACAGGAGGGTTTGCTTGCGGATCCCGACGGCGTTGGCGATCTGGTCGAGGCTCGCGCCCGAGTAGCCCTCGTGGCCGAACGCGCGGATAGCCTCTTCGATGAGGTCTCGCCGCCGGATCTCGCCGCCGGTCCTGGTCATCGAGGCACTTCTACTTCCACACCGGGGGCTTGCCGCTCCGGCGGATCGGGCGCGATCCCTCCCACGTTCGCATCCAGCCGGGGCCCTGCGGGCCGGTGAGCTTCGGGGTCGCTCCCTTGTTCTTGCGTTGCATCGCCTCCCACCACGACGTCTTGTCCTCGTCGAAGAGCTCCGCGATCGCTTGCTGCATACGCAGCGACAGCGCCTGGTGCGTCTCGCCGGGCTGGGGGACGACCGGACGCCCGTACCTGACGCGGATCGGGGGGCGGCCGCCCTTCGGCCAGGACCGGCCCTTCGGCATCGCGGCGTACGCGCCGACGATCGCGATCGGCACCACGGGCATCTCCATCTCGATGGCCAGACGCGAGGCCCCGTGCCGGAACCGCTGGATCCACCCATCCGAGGAGCGGGTGCCCTCGGGGAAGACGACGATGTTCCACCCGTCGCGGATGAGCTCGCGAGCTTTGTCCGTGGCCCGGTCACCGCCGCCGCGCTCGACTGGGAAGCCCGCATACACGAGCGCGGTGAACGCCGAGCGCCACCAGACGTCGAAGAAGTAGTCCTTCGCCGCGGCGACGGCCGTCTTCTCGCGCCACGAGTGCGGCAGCGTGATCATGATGATCGACGCGTCGAGGTGGCTGGTGTGGTTGCTGATGAACATCACCGGGCCATTGACGCCCTCGAGGTTGTCCAGGCCGAAGATCTCGGGCGAGGTCTCGTTGTGGATGACCGTGCGCAGGCCGAGATCCAAGATGAGGTCGCGTGCGATCCCCGCGGCCTCGGTCCGGGCCCAGTCGGTGGGGAACGACCATGGCTCGGCCGGTTTGGTGTGGCCCTCGGCGCTTCGCGGGAGGACCGGGCGCCGCCCCCAGCGCCAGCCTTTGGCGACGTCGCGGAGCTGGTCGATCGCCTTCGAGCCGACCATCAGTGCAGGTCCGCGATCGCGAGCGGGGGCGTGTGGAGGTACGTGATCGAGGGCGAGCGCCCCACGGTCTCGCCCGCCATCTCGAGCGCGTCGCGGAAGGAGCTCGCCGCCCGGTAGCCGAGACGCTCGCAGGTCTTCGGGTTCCCGCCGACGACGATCACGTCGCCGAGGTAGTCGAGGCCGTGCGCGCCCCAGTACCACATGTAGAACGGGTGGACGCCGTGGTACGCGTTGCTCGTGCGGTACAGGTGGCGGTACCACGGGTCTGTGGCGTACTGCTCCTCGTACTTCGACTCGATCGTCGACGGGTCCGTCGTCTGCGCGAGGACCTCCTCGAAGAAGTCGACGTAGCTCGGGTGGTGCACCTGGTGGAACTCCCACGGCACCGGGTGGAACATGATCATCACGCCGCCGGGACGGACCACCGGCTTGTTTCGGTACAGGTTGAACAGGTATCCGAGCCCGAGGCAGTGCACGAGGATCGGGTTCATGATCGAGTTCACGTTGTAGGGGCAGATGTACGGCAGTCCTACGACCATCACGTCGCTCTGGCCGTTCACCTCCACCAGCTGCTGCTCATGCAGCTTCTCGAGCGTGCGCTCGTGCACGGCATCGGTGCCGCCGGCGTTGATCCCGGTGACGCCGACGGGTGACTCGAGCCGCATGAACACCTGGTGGCGCAGCTTCGGCGGGGCCATGTCGTTCGCCTTCTTCGCGCCGAGGTAGGTCGCCTGCTCCTTCAGCGACCACTCCCACTCGCGCTTGTTCATGAAGCCGAAGGGCTCGGGGAAGGTTTGGTTGTTCAGGGTGGTCTCGATGGTGAAGACCTTCAGCCCGGCGTTCTTGAGCACCTCGCCCATGCGGCGGCACGAGTCGTGGATCGCGCTGCGGCCCTCGCGCGGGTCCATGTACGACTTCGAGTGCAGCATCGTGTCCACGTTGTGGTGGTGGCGGATACTCCTGTAGCTCGCCAGGCCCACCGGCACCGACTTGTGGCCGCCGTCCATCGCCACGAGGTTGATGTTCACGTAGATCAGGAGGTCGGACTCCATCGCGCGCTTGTTGATCTCGACGTCTTCGCCCTTGCCGGTGGTCCCGACGAACAGGATGTTGTCCGGGTCCTCGGCGTCGTGGTTCACGAGGTCCTTCGGATAGAACGAACGGTGCACGCGCTCACCCACCGCGTGCTTGATCTCGGCCGAGGTCATCCGCCGGTGCAGCGAGTTCGCAACGATGAGCTTCACGTCCTCCACGCCCTTGCTCGCCGCGAGCTCGATGACCTCCTCGAGCACGAGCTGCCGGATGTCCGGCGAACGCATCGGCGGCAGCGGCAGCGAGATGTCGTCGAACGCGATCGTGAGCTTCATCCCCGCCGTGAGGAGCGTCTCGAGCGGGTCGCTGTCGTGCGGGTTCGCGAGCGCGTGCCGGATGGCCCCGCGGACGTCCTTGATCCTGGGGAGCGGGTCCGGCGGGTAGATCACCCGCGAGCCCATCGGGAACTTCTGGAGTCGGAACCCCTCACCTTCGTGCACGAGCAGTGGCGGTGTGCGCTCGTCCACCTCCAACACGAACCCCGGTCGTCCCATCGGTCGTCTCCTCGTTTCCTCGGTCTCAGTCGGCTCTCGGGTCGAACACGACCTTCAGCGTCCCCAGTTTGCCGGCCGCGAGCGCGTGGTCGATGGCCTCGCGCCAGCGGCGCAGCGGGTACGTCGCGCCCACGATCTGGTCGATCGGGTTCTGCGACGCCAGGTCGATCGCGATGTCGAACACCTCGCGCCGCTCGCCGTCGAGGTCCTCGACCCCGCCCGTGTACGCGCCCACGAGCTCGAGCTCTCGGAACCAGAGCGGGGTGAGATCGGCGCCCTCGGTGGGGATCCCGGCGAGGACCACCCGCCCGCCCGCCTTCGTCGCCCGGAGCGCCAGGTCCATCGACGAGCGCGAGCCGACGCAGTCGATCGCCACGTCGACTCCACCGAGCAGGAACGGCGCCCCCCGCTCCGGCTTGAGCTTCATCGCGTGCGCGCTTCGGCGCACGGCGTTCGTCGCCTCGGATGGCGAGACCACGTCGGTGGCTGCGAACGACTCGGACCAATCGCGCTGCTTCTGATGCTTCGCGACCACGGTCACGCGTCCGGCCTTCGTGAGCTGCTTCACGGCGAGCAGGGTGAGCACGCCCACCGTGCCCGCGCCGATGATGAGCACGTGCGCGTTCGGTTCGACCCGCGCACGCAGGGCGCAGTGCACGGCGCATGCGAGCGGCTCGACCAGGACGGCCTTGCGATCCGAGAATGCCTCGGGCACCGGGTGCAGCTGCGAACGGTGAGCCACGAACATCCGGCTCCACCCGCCGCCGGTGTCGGCGCAGTAGCCGGTCTGGAGACCGGCCGACAAGTGTCCGGCCGTCACACGGTCGCACCGGCCCGTGAACCCCGCCGCGCAGTTCGCGCACGCCGGATCGAGCCCGCGTGCGATGCAGTTCAACACGGGTTGCAGCACGACCCGCGTTCCCGCCGGCATGCCGTCCGCCTCCTCGAGGAGCTCACCGACGACCTCGTGTCCGGGCACGAACGGCAGCGAGACGAGCGGCGAGAAGTAGAAGGACGACCGGCCGGACAACGTTGCGAGGTCCGAGCCGCAGATGCCCGAGAGCAACGGACGCACGCGAGCCCATCCCTCGCCCGGCAGCGCGGGGTCGCGCCTATTCACCAGCCGCATCGGTGCGAGCGGCCCCGACAGCAGCCCCGGGGCCTTCGAGCCCACGGCCCGCGCTGCGAGATACCGCGGTGCCGAGCGGTAGAGCTCGAGCGATAGTGTGGTCAACGGGCCTCCTCGGAGTGCGTCATCTGAGCGCCGGCTTCGGGAAACGGACGCGCGGCATGCCGCCCGACATCTCCCATTCCTCGATCGGCCAACGGCGTCGTTTCGCGACGCGCAGGAGAGCGGCGTCGGGCGAGACGGCGACCGGGTTGCCCACCGATCGCAGCAGCGCGAGGTCCGAGTGGCTGTCGGCGTACGCGTACGACTGCTTGAGGTCCGCGCCCTCGAGCTGCCCGTACCGCCGTACCCAGGCGCCGCGCGCCTCGCCGACCAGGGGCGGCTCGGCGAGGTAGCCGGTGTACACACCGTCGCGCACCTCGAGCTTCGCGCCGATCACGACGTCGAACAGCGGAGCGATCGGCTGGATGAACGGTTCGGCCGCGGCCGTGATGAGTACCGTGCGATGGCCGGCCGCCCGATGTTCCCGGATCCGCCGCACGGCCGGAGCGGACACCTTCTGCAGCATGAACTCGCTCACGACCTCGTTCACCAGCCGCTCGATCCCCTCGATCGTCGCGCCCTCGTACCGCCGGAAGAACGTGCGCAGGAACTCGCCGCGATCTCGACGGTCGGCCATGAGGTAGGAGGGCACGCGCGAGAAGACGCTGACGAGCTCGGACGGCCACTGATCCCACGGCAGGTCCGCCATCCGTGACCACACATAGGACTCGACGACGTTCGAGGGGAGAAGCGTGCCTTCCATGTCGAACAGCGCGAGGACCAGCTGCTCTCGCTCTCGGATCCGAACCTGCGGCTTCACACGCGCGCTCGAGAGCGCGCGGAGCCCGGCCGTCACCGCCGGGCAATGCACATCTTGGAGGTAATACCGCCAGTCCATCGCTGCCGAGTCGAACGGGAACCGTTTCTGGTCCGCCTTCGAGAGCGATCCGAACAGCTCGAGCGTCCGATCGTCGGTGTAGATGACCTCCGCCTCGGTGTAGGCACCGTACAGATCGGAGTAGCGCCGGACGAACTCGACGCGCCCCTTGTCGCGATCCACGCGTGCGACCAGATCCCGCATCTTCTTCGACTTCGGCAGGTGCGTGACCACCTTGTCGGCCAGATCCACCGCGCGCTCCGCGGTCGAGATGAGCCGCTCGACGCGCAGGTTGCCGGGGAACGTCCACTCCGGGACGCGCACGGAGCCGCGTCCCTGCTGCGGCAGCGGATCGCGCTCGTAGTACTCGCGCACATACTCGTACAGGCCTTTGTACTGCAACGGGTTCCGCGATCCCGACGACACGTGGTAGTACTCGGGCGTCGCCGGCTCGGGTGGGCTGGCGGCCGCGGCGAGCATGGCGTTCACCACGTAGTCGGCGGGGATGATGTCGACGATGCCCTCGGGGATGCCGGGGAACTCCGGGATCGTGCCCCGCCCGTACGCGAGGATGATCGGCTCCGCCATCTTGAAGCCCTCGATCCATCCGGGGAACGGGTGCTCATAGGAGCTCTCGATGATCGAGGGACGCACGATCGACAGCGGCACGCCGTGCTCGGCCGCGAGCTCCTCGACCGCGCGCTCGCCCATCGCCTTCGTGAACGTGTAGTTGTCGGGCCAGCCGAGCGTCTGCGCTCGCGCGCGCCCGTACTGGACGAGGCGCTTCGTGACCCACGACTTGCGACGGTCCTCGGCGTCGTCGGCGACGCTCTGCGGACCCGCACGGCCGTGCTCCTTCCGCGCCTTCGAAAGGAACCCATCCAACAGCTCGGGCTTGCGGCTCGCGGCCTCCACGTCGGCGCGAGCCTGGAGCGCGAGCTCGGCCTCCGTGCGCCAGTCGACCCGGTGGTCGAGCGTCGCCTCCGGGATCACGCCCTTGCGGACGCCTGCGACGTAGGCGGTTGACACATGTAGCAGGTGCGGGCGCGAGCCGCTCGCCAGTACGCCCTCATACAGCTGGAGCGCGCCCAGCAGGTTCGTCTGGAAGCCCTCGTCGATCGGCGGATCGAAGGCGACCGCGGCCGCGCAGTGGATCGCGACGTCGAGATCAGAGGGCAGCTCGGGCCGGGCTTGTGAGAAATCTCCATCGACGACCTCCACCCGCTCGTCGAGCAAGCGCACGAGGCCGTCGTTGCCCTCTCGCTCACGCAGCACATCGAACGTCGGACGGCCGAACATCGACTCCACCCGCTGACGCCCCGAGGAGCCGAGCTGCGGCCGAACAAGCAGGACGATCCGCGTGTCCGGAAAGTCGAGCAGGAGGCGCTCGAAGACGGCCTGGCCGAGGAACCCGGTGACGCCGGTCACGAAGACCCGCTTGCCCGCCAACCGCTTCACGATGCTCGTCGGGGCCTTGGGCCGCGGCTTCCGCCCGCTCTCTACCATCCGGCAGATTATGCTTGTCTACCAACCGGTAGACAACCCCTCTGAGCAGCCATTTCAGGCGGGCGATAAGCTCGGCTGGTCCCTGGGGAGCGGTTCCGCTACCGATGCCCATTTCGGCATAGATGCGGTTCCGGAGGCTCGGGCCCCGCCATCGATGCCTCCCAAAGCATCATCGATATCTCAGGAGGCATCATCGGAGAGCAGCGAATCCCCGAACGCCGCTTCATGCCGGAATGGGTATCACTCCAAGTGCGAGTCACTCCGACTGCCAGCATCCCAGCACTCAGGCGACGACCTGCTCGGCGATCTGCACCGCGTTGAGCGCCGCGCCCTTGCGCAGGTTGTCGCCGCACGCGAACAGCGCCAACGCGTCCTCGTGACCGGCGGGCCGGCGCACGCGGCCGACGAGGACGTCATCGATCCCCGCGGCCTCGAGGGGGCTCGGGTAGACGTCGTTCACCGGGTCGTCGCGGAGCTGGACGCCCGGTGCGCCCGACAGGATCGAGCGCGCCTCGTCGGGCGAGATCGGGCGGTCGAACGTCGCGTGGATGCTCACGCTGTGGCCGACCGGTACCGGTACGCGGACACACGTGGCCGTGATGTCGAGGTCCGGCATCGAGAGGATGCGCTTACCCTCGCGCTGCATCTTGATCTCCTCGAACGTGAAGCCCGTTTCCCGATCGAACACATCGATCTTCGCCAGCACGTTGTAGGCGATGGTCTTGCCGAACACCGGGCCGGACGGCAACGTCTCCAGGTCTGGCCGAGCGAGCTCGTCCTCGTTGCCGCCGAGCTTCTCGATCTGCTCGACCAACTCGCGCACACCCTTCGCGCCCGCCCCCGACACCGATTGGTAGCTCGACAGGATGAGCGAACCGAGTCCGGCCCCGCGGTGGAGCGGAGCCACGGCCATCAAGGTCGTGATGATCGTGCAGTTCGGTACGGCGATGATCCTCGGCCGCGATGTGAGCGACTCCGGGTTCACCTCGGGGATCGTGAGCGCCGCCGCCGGGTCCATCCGGAACGCGCTCGAGTTGTCGATGCACACCGTCCCGGCTTCGGCAGCCTGCGGGATCCACGCCGACGCCACCGAGCTGCCGCACGACGACAGCGCGATGTCGACGCCGCGGAGCGCCTCGGGCGTGAGCGCCCCGACCGTCAGCTCCTCGCCACGGAACGGCAAACGCGTGCCGGCGGTACGCTCGCTCGCGAGCGCCACCAACTCATCGAGCGGGAACCCACGTTCCTCGAGGATCGCGAGCATCGTGCGTCCCACCGCTCCGGTTGCGCCCACCACCGCGATCCTCATCAGTTGAACCGCCACGACTGGAGCATGACCTTCAAGGTACCCGCGCTCGAGGCGAAGCCACCCGAGCGATCGCTGAGCGTCACGCGCCAGCCGACGTTGTCCCGCACCACCACGACCTCGCGCATCGAGTACCCGTCCCCCGAATCCGAGGTGACCGAGACGTCCCATTGCCGTGCATCGACGCCGTCGAGCGTGAGGCCGGTCGCGGGCCCCGGGATGAGCCCCGCGGCCTGATCTTTCTGACGCACGAACGCCGCCCACTGATCGAGCTGCGCGCCGTCGGTGAGATCGGCTGCGTCGACGATCACGGTTGCCGAGGCTCGGGGCGGCGCGAACTCGTCGAGGGTGGCGCTGCTCCCGAACCGAGCCGGCTGTGCCACCCACCCCTCCGGCACGCTCAGGCAATACCCGAAGTTGTCCGACGCGAAGTTCGTTCCCCGACACGGGTTGGGCTTGATCAGGAGGAACGTGACACCACTCAGCAGCACCATCGCCATGGTGCCGAGGATCACGACCGGGCGCCACTTCGAGCGTTTCCGCGGCGCCTTCAGCTCCATCGGGGGACGCTCGGCCAGGTCGGTTCGGCGCGGGGCGAGCATCACCGGGCCGGGCTCCAGCGATCGGCCGCACTTCGAGCAGAACGCGAGGTCCTCCTGGTTCACGGCGCGGCAGCTGGGGCATACGATCATCCTTCGCCCTCCAGCACCTCACCGCCCAGACCGAACCGGCGATGCACCACCTGGACGGCTCGCTTCGCGTCCGTCGCTCGGATGACGCATGACACCCGGATCGACGATGTCGAGATCATCTCGATGTTGATGCCCTCGGCGGCGAGGGCGTCGAACATGTCGGCGGCAACCCCCGGATGGCTCTTCATGCCCGCGCCCACTAGCGAGAGTTTGGCGATCGCGTCGTCGGCCGAGTAGCGAACGGCGCCGATCTGCTCGACGATCCCGTTGAGCACGACCTCGAGCCTCGGCAGGTCGGCGCGGCCGAGCGTGAACGAGAGGTCGGTGCGGCCGTCGTGCGAGACGTTCTGCACGATCATGTCGACGTTGATCCCTTCGGCCGCGACGGCCTTGAAGATGGCGGCGGCGATACCGGGCCGGTCGGGGACATCGTCGAGCGTGACCTTCGCCTCGGTGTCGTCGAGCGCCACCCCTCGGATGAGGGCCTGCTCCATGCCGGCGTCCTCCTCCTCCACGATCCACGTGCCGTCCGCGTCGCCGAACGATGAGCGCACGTGGAGCTTCACGTTGGTCCGCCGAGCGTACTCCACGGAACGCAATTGGAGGACCCTCGCGCCCGCGGCGGCCAGCTCGAGCATCTCCTCGTATGACACGTGGTCGAGCTTCCGGGCCTCGGGCTCGAGCCGCGGGTCAGCGGTGAAGACGCCGTCCACGTCCGTGTAGATCTCGCATACCTCGGCGCCGAGCGCGGCCGCCATCGCCACTGCTGTGGTGTCCGAGCCGCCGCGGCCGAGCGTGGTGATGTCGTAGTTCGTCGACAGACCCTGGAACCCCGCGAGGATCACCACGTTGCCGGCCGCGAGCGACTCCTGGATGCGCTGCGGTCGGATCTCGACGATCTTCGCCTTCCCGTGCTGGGTATCGGTGATGATCCCCGCCTGGGACCCGGTGTAGCTGGCGGCGCGGCACCCGCGTGCGTTGATCGCGATCGCGAGGAGTGCCATGGCGATGCGCTCGCCGGCCGTGAGGAGCATGTCGAGCTCGCGCGGCTCGGGGACGGGCGTGACCTGCTCGGCGAGCGCGAGGAGCTCGTCGGTCGTGTGACCCATGGCGGAGACGACCGCGACGACGTCGTTGCCCTGCTCGCGGTAGCGGACGATCCTGTCGGCAACGGCCCGGATCCGGTCGGCGTCACCGACCGAGGTGCCGCCGTATTTCTGCACCACGGTTGGCATGTCGACCTCGCTGCTCGGGTGCGTCCCAGGGTAGCAGCGGCACCAACGCCGTCCGGTCAGGCCAGGCCGAGTGAGCGCTGCAGGAACTCGAGCTGGACGGACAGCAGGTGCTCGCCGACGGCGGTCGAGCGGGTGAAGTGGGTGGCGTTCGGGATGAGGATGAGCTCGTGGTGACGACCGGCCTCGAACAACGCCGCCGACAGCTTCAACGTGTTCGCGACGTACACGTTGTCGTCCACGAGTCCGTGGATGAGCAAGGCCGGCCGAGAGAGCGCGGCCGCTTCGAGATAGACGGAGTTGCGGTCGTAGACGTCCGGATGCTCGTCGGGATGCCCGAGGTACCGCTCGGTGTAGTAGGTGTCGTACAGTCGCTGGTCGGCCACCGGCGCGCCGATCACGGCGGCGTGAAAGACCTCGGGGCGACGCAGGATCGCCATCGCCGCCAGGAACCCGCCGAACGACCATCCCCGGATGCCGACGCGCGACATGTCGAGGAACGGGAGCATCTCGGCGGCGGCGTGGAGTGCGTCGACCTGATCCTCGAGCGTCACGCCGAAGTCGAACTTCACGGCTCGATCCCAGGCCGGGCCACGACCGTCGACGCCTCGGCCGTCGACCACGAGCACCGCGAAACCGTGGTCGGCGAACCACTGCGAGCCGAGGTACGCGTTGCTCGTCTTCAGCACCCGCGCACCGTGCGGCCCGCCGTACGGATCCACCAACACGGGCAGTGGCGACTCGGGCTCGCGCCCGCCGGGCAGGAGCAACGCAGCGCGCAGCTCGCGCGCACCGAGTGTCAGGAACGTGGGTTTGGGTTCGATCACGGGGTCCTCGGCCATCGACGTGACGACGATGGCTCGGTCGAGCCCGCGAAGCACCGAGGCGGTCGAGAGCGGATCGTCGAGCGTGGAGGAGACGACGACGGTGACGTCGCCGCCGCTGACCCCGGTGTGGACTCCGGGCGTCTCGGTCACGCGCGACGCACCGCCTTCGGGGGACCAGCGCCACAGGTGGATCTCGGTGGGCTCCTCGGAGGCGCGGAAGAGGACGGAGTCGTCGGCGTGGAGCACGCCCCGCACCTGTAACCCTGAGGGCGTCACGGCCTCGCCGTCCACCGTGAGCCGGTAGGTGTCGGACTCTCGGTCGGCCCAGATCTCGACAATGCGTCCGTCCGAGAGGCGGACCGGAGCGTCTCGAGCCAGCTCGACCCACTCCGGGTCGGAGGCCTGTCCGCGACTCGTCGTCGCTCCGGTGGCGAGGTCCACCTCGAGGAGGTCGGTGCGGCGTTGATCACGCGAGACGACGAGCGCGATGGGTGGACCTTCGGCGCTCCAGTGCACGCGAGCGAGGTACGGGAACGCGCCTCGCTCCCATTCGACGTCGACGCGCGAACCATCGGACACGTCGAAGACGTGCAGCGTCACCACGGCGTCGTCGGTACCGGCAGCGGGATAGCGCATAGCCCGCGGCGGCGCTGATGGGTTCGTGACGTCGGCGATGTGCCAGACCTGCACCGGTCGTTCGTCGACCCGAGCTGCCGCGAGCTTCGTCCCGTCCGGCGACCACCAGTGGCCCCGGGAGCGGTCCATCTCCTCGGCGGCCACGAACTCCGCGAGTCCCCAGCGCACGTCCGGCTCGTCGTCGGCCGCAAGGACCCGGTCGCCGCCCTGGATCTCGCGAACGTGAAGCGCGCCATCGACCACGTACGCCACGCGCGCCGCCGTCGGGTCGAGTCGTGGATCGTCGACCGGGCCGGGAGCCGATAGCTCGCGCGCCCCTTCCTCGATGAGCTCCACGAGGAACATCCTGCCCTGCACCGCGCACACGGCTCGGGTGACTGCTCGGTCGGTCGCGTAGGCGGTGACCCCGCCCGAGCGTTCGCGAGCGCGCTCGCGCCGCGATCGTTCGGCGTCGGACAGGGTGGCCTCGTCCTCGGTCACGGCGTGGTCGCGCGGGTCGAACACCAGCCGTTCGAGGCCGGGACCCACATCGAGCACCCACAGACACGAGACGGGATCGTCGCCCGTTCGCGTGCGCAGGAACGCGACGCGCGCGCCGTCGGGCGAGACCGTGAACGACCTCGGAACGCCGAGCGTGAACCCGCGCGTGCGGCCGACCTGCCGCGGGTATTCCTCGAGCGGATCGATCACGGCCCCGTCACATCTCGCGGCGGCCCTCGAGGGCCTGGGACAAGGTGACCTCGTCGGCGTACTCGAGATCGCCACCGACGGGCAGGCCGCTCGCCAAACGCGTCACCTTCACGCCGGCGGGCTTGAGCAGCGCTGCGACGTACATCGCGGTGGCGTTGCCCTCCAGGTTGGGGTTCGTGGCGATGATCACCTCGATGACGTGGTCCCGTTGCACCCGATCGAGGAGCTCCTGCACGCTGAGATCCTCGGGACCGATGCCATCGAGCGGGCTGATCGCACCGCCGAGCACGTGATACCTGCCCTTGATCACGCCGGCGCGCTCGATCGATGCCACGTCCTTCGGCTCCTCGACGACGCAGAGGACCGTGCGATCGCGCCCCTCGTCCCGGCAGATGCGGCAGAGGTCACCCTCGGCGACGTTGCCGCACTCGTGACAGAAGAAGATGCGCTCCTTCGCCTGCACGATCGACTCGGCGAGCCGCTTGGCCTCCTCGGGCGGGGCCTTCACGAGCCAAAACGCCAGGCGCTGGGCTGATTTGGGCCCGATCCCCGGCAACCGGGAGAGCTCGTCGATGAGGTCTTGGATCGGACCCTCGTACACCTAGGAGCCACCCTCGGGCGAAGTCGACGGCGTGGCACCGAGCTCGGTGGTGAGGCGCGCGAGGGCCTCCTCCTCCGACGGCGGCGGCTCGTCGTCGACGTCGACGATGCCGGTGTGGGCCTCGCGCACGACGCACCGTACGCGCGGCGAGATCCCGAACAGCGCGTCGAGCACCGAGCGCAGATCCTGCTCACGTTCCTCGACCTTCTTGACGCCGAACAGCCGGTCGGGCGGGAAGACCAGCTCGAGGGTCTGCCCGTCGAACACCGCGGGCGTCGCGACCTCGAGGTTCGCGGCCAACACCTGCTTGCCGCTCGACCGGAGCTGCTGCACCAGCGAGGGCCACTCGGCGCGCAGCATCGAGATGTCAACGGCCGAGGTTCCCGCGCCGAGCACGGGGACGTCCGCACTCTCCGAGACCGCGGCCTTCGTCTTCTTGGCGGTGGACCGGACGGGGGTCTTCGGGGCGGGCTCAGGAGTGGGCGCCGGAAGCGTCTGGGTGCTCGGAGCCGCGGGGGCCGGTTCGGCCGGTGCGGTCACGCCGGCGATGCGCTCCAGGCGCTCGAGGCGAGACACGAGCCCCGCGGGCTGTTCGTCGGCCTCGGGGATCGTCGCCCGCACGAGCGCGAGCTCGAGCGAGAGCCTCGGCGAGGTCGTCCAGCGCATGTCCGTCTGCGCGGCGAGCAGCAGTGCGATGATGCGCGCGAGCTCGGGTGCCGAGTACTTGCCGGCCTGCACCGACAGACGCTCCGCTTCCTCGTCCGACACATCGAGCAGGTCGTGCTGGCCGGGAGCGGTGCGCACCAGCAACAGATCGCGGAAGTGCGACAGGACCTCCGACGTCAGGTGCCGGACGTCCTGGCCCTGCTGCACGAGCCCGTTCACGAGCTCGAACACCCCTTTCGCGTCGCCGACCGCCACGGCATCCCCCAAGGCGTACTGCACGTCCGTGCGACCCGATCCGATGAGCAGTGCGATCACGGCGTCATCGATCCGACCGTCGCCGAGCACAGAAGCCTGATCGAGCAGCGACAGCGCATCGCGGGCCGATCCCTCGGTCTGCCGGGCGATCGATTGCGCCGCCTCCTCGGTGAGCGTCAGGCCTTCTTCCTTCGCGACGCGCTGCAGCAGCTCCGTGATGTTGTCAACGGGCAGGCGCCGGAAATCGAACCGCTGCGTCCGTCCGATGATCGTGGCCGGCATCTTGTGCGGCTCGGTGGTCGCGAGGATGAACCGCACGCCTACCGGGGGCTCCTCGAAGACCTTGAGAAGCGCGTCGAACGCCTCGCGCGAGAGCCGTTGCGCCTCGTCGATGATGTAGACCTTCTCGCGGCCCTGGACGGGAGCGGTCGGGGCTTTCTCTCGTAGGTCGCGCGCGTCGTCCACGCCGCCGTGCGAGGCCGCGTCGATCTCCACCACGTCCAGGTGCTGGCCCTCGCGGATCGAGACGCACTGATCGCACACGCCGCACGGCTCGGGCGTCGGCCCGTGCTCGCAGTTCACCATCTTCGCGAGGATCCGAGCGGTGGAGGTCTTGCCGGTCCCGCGAGGCCCGCAGAACAGGAACGCGTGCGCGAGTCTGCCCTCGCGCACAGCGCCCATCAGCCCTCGGATGACGTGCTCCTGGCCGAGGACCTCGGCCGGGCCCTGCGGCCGGTACCTTCGATAGAGGGACTGGTACTGCTTCTCGTCGGCCACGTGCTCCCCCTCGCGTCCGTCCCTCTCGCCCCGGGGAAGGACGTGGGGGAATTCCCCGATGGTGACCGTGCACCCGCCGTTGACCCGGGGTGGACCCGAGCGCGTCACCGGCCGATCGCTCCGGCCAGGCGTCCCCACGGCACCCACCAGGGCCCGCTTACCGCTGCTTCCTTCCGGATCTGACGGGGTTCGCAGGTTGGTGTCGCGTGGGACCCGACCATCGACACTTCGTACCGGGAGCTGCCTCGGACCCATCGAGCCGCGGGCGGGGATTCAGCCCCGCTGAAGCGGATTGCGGGTACAGGGCACCGCTGGCTCCCCGCCTAGCACGGTCACCGCAGCGAGTATACGCCGGGCTCCGGACACGCTTCCGCCCGCCGTTGCGCGCGGAAATTCAACGAGGAGCCGCCTTCCGCGAGAGCTGACCGGCCGATCACGAGATGGCTCGGACGGCCACAAGGAGGCGTTCGTGACGCTCGGCGAGGGCATCCCATCGCGGCCCTGCGCCCGGATCGGCTTCAGTTCGGTCGGCGTCGTCGATCCGGTGCAAGCCGGGCTCCCGACCGCTGGCGGCCGCCGCGAGCAGGGCTGCCCCCAGCGCAGAAACCGATCCATCGTTCGTCGGCCGGACGACGGCCCGTCCGGTGGCCTCGGCGAGGAGCGTCGTGAAGAAGGTCGACGCGAACGCGCCGCCCGAGGCCCGGATCTCGCGCGGGCGCACCCCGGCCTCGTCGAGGACGCGCAGACACCGACGGCTCTCAAGCACGATCCCTTCCGCGAGCGCTCTGGCCACGTCTTGTCTCGTGTGCGCCAGCGTGAGCCCCGAGATCGTTCCTCGCAGATCGGGGTTCCACAGCGCACCCTGCTCGCCCGAACCGAGGTACGGAAGGAACGACACTCCGTTCGACCCGGTAGGAGACATCTCGGCGAGATCCAGGACGGCCCCCGCATCTCCCCCGGCTCCGAAGAGGTCGGCGATCCAGGTGAACGCGCTTCCCGTGCTGAGGAGATCCATCTCCAGGGCCCAGCCCTCGCCGATCGCGAGGGGACTGATGAGGTAGCGGTGGGCTCCGTCGATGCGCCGATCGCCGCTCACGCCGACGATGACGCCGCTCGTTCCCCATAGGTACGCGCAGTCACCTGGCGCGTTCGCACCCAACGCGTGCGCCCCTGCTATCGAATCGGCCGCTCCGAGGCAGATCGGCACACCGGTGGGCAGGCCCAGTGAGCTCGCCGCGTCGACGGTGAGCGGTGCGGTCGTCGTGGAGGACCGAACCTCGGGGAGCAAGGCCGAGGTCTTCCCCACGAGGTCCGGTGACCACGCGCCGGTCGCGAGGTCGAAGCACCCGAACCCAGTCGCCGTGCTCGGGTCCGTGATGGCCTCTCCGGTGAGCCACGAGAAGAGGAGATCTTTCGCCGACAGAAGGTGAGCCGCGCGAGCGGCCTGAGAAGGCGCCCGCCGCTCGATCCAACGAAACATCGGCACGAGATAGCGCCCGTCGACCCACTGCCCGGTCGCTCCGTACACCGAGTCCGCCCCGTGCTCCGCCCGGAACTCCTCGCCCTCTCGCTGCGCTCGGTCGTCCTCCCACGTGATCGCGGCACCCACCGGCTGGCCACGAGCATCCGCGAGGACGAGCGTGGGAATCATGCCCGACAGCCCGAGGCAGGACCATCGGGCCACCGTGACCTGCTCCCCGAGCGCCCGGACGACCTCGATCGCGGCGCCCGTCCATCGTCCTGGATCTTGCTCCGCGCGGCCCGGCTCCGATCGGCGGGTCGGATACCCGGCCTGAGCCCGCGCCAGCACTTCACCGGCCGATGAGACGACGACCCCTTTCAAGCTCGACGTCCCGAGGTCGAGCCCGACGAAGACCTCGTCGTCTCTCAGCGCGGTCACAGCGCGCGCAGTGCCTGCTCGGCCGCCTCGAGGGTCCGGCCGACGTCTTCACGCGTATGCGCGAACGACACGAACAGGTTCTCGAAGGGAGCCGGATGGAAGAGAACGCCGTGCGTCACCATCTGCTGCCACCAGCGGGTGAAACGAGCTTCGTTCGCGTACCGAGCGGCGTCCCGCCAGTTGCGGATCGGCTCCTGCGAAAACCAGATCTGGAACACGGTGCCGAGACCGACGACCCGCGCGGGGACGCCGGCCGTCGCGGCCAGCTCGCCGAAGCCGTCCATCAGCTCGCCGCCGAGCGCGCGCGCCGCGGCGTACCGCTCGGGCGTGAGCAGGTCCATGGTCGCCGAGACCGCGGCCATCTGGATCACGTTCGAGTTGTAGGTGCCCGAGTGTGAGTAGCGCCCGTCGGCCATCGCGTCCATCACCTCGTGCCGTCCACCGATGGCCGCGACCGGAAACCCCCCGCCGAGCCCCTTCGCCATGGTCGTGAGATCGGGCAACACGCCGAAGAACTCCTGCGCCCCCCCTCGCGCGAACCGGAACCCGGTGATGACCTCGTCGAAGATCAGGAGCGAGCCGTGCTCGGTCGCGAGCTGCCGCAGCAGCTCGAGGTACCCGGGCTCGGGGAGGATGCAGCCGGTATTGAGCATCACGGGCTCGGTGATGATGGCCGCGATCTCGTCGCCGCGCTCTGCCATCACCTCCTGTACGGATCCGGGGTCGTTCCAGGACAAGACGATGAGGGAATCGCCGACCTCGGGGAGCAGCCCGTTGCCCGCGGCGACCGGGATGGGGTGGTCTGCGGGTCCGGCCTTCGAGGGGTCGGGATGGTTGCTCCAATACACCGTGTCCATCCACCCGTGATACATGCCTTCGAACCGCAGGATGAGCTTCCGACCCGTGACGGCCCGCGCGAGCCGGACCGCGGTCCCGACAGCCTCGCTTCCGCTGCTCGCGAACCGCACCTCGTCGATCGAGGGCACGGCGTCCACGACCTTCTGCGCCGCAACGGACTCCAACTCATATGGGAGACCGAACACGGTCCCGACGCTGCGCACCGCCTCGACGACGGCAGCTGTGATCTCGGGCGGCCGATGGCCGAACAGCATCGGGCCGAGGCCCATGAGGTAGTCGACGTACTCGTTCCCGTCCGCATCGGTGACGTGCGATCCGGAGCCGTTCGCGATGAACGGTGGGTACGGAGACCAGCCCGCCCGCGTGCCCCGAGCGCTGCTGCCGACGCCACCCGGCAGCAGCCCGGATGCGCGGGCGAAAAGCGTTTCGGATCTCGCGTGCGTGTCGCGGAAGCGGTCCTCGAAGTGCATCTACATCTCCCCTGGCATGACGTCGGTCATCGTACGGACCGGTCCCTCGCCCCCGACCAGCACGCACGCGGCAGTGTGCTCGCCTCCGTCGGCCTCGACCGGCCGGAGCGCCGGGTCGATCGTGCGGCAGCGTTCCTCGGCGACGGGGCATCGCGGGTGGAACCGGCAACCCACGGGCACGTCGATCGGGTTCGGCGTCTCGCCCACGAGGATCTGGGGGGCGGTCCGACCTCGCGGGTCGCGTTTGGGAACGACGGACAGCAGAGCCTTCGTGTAGGGGTGGCGGGGGTCGCGGACGACGTCGTTCGCCGGTCCCTCCTCGACGATCCTACCGAGATACATGACCGCGATCCGGTCGGCGAAATGCGCCGCCGTCGAAAGGTCGTGGGTGATCATGAGGACACCGACGTCGTCGCGCTTACGCAGGCCGTCGATCAGCGACAGGATGCCGGCTCGCACCGAGACGTCCAGCATCGAGACGGGCTCGTCGGCAACCAAGAGCTCCGGACCCAGGATGAGGCTCGCCGCGATCGCGGCCCGCTGCCGCTGGCCGCCCGAGAGCTCGTGCGGGTAGCGCTCCGCGTAGAGCTCCGCCGGCTGCAACTCGGCACGTGCCAGGGCGTCGGCGACCTTACGGGCTCGGTCCTGCTTGGACCCACCGATGCGGTGGATCCGCAGCGGCTCGGCGACCGTCGTGCGAACGCGGAACCGAGGGTCCAACGACTCGTACGGGTCCTGGTAGACGAGCTGCATCTTCCTGCGGACGAGCCGCATGGCCCGCGGAGACAGCGACGTCAGCTCCTGACCCCGGAAGGCGATCGATCCCGACACCGTTGGAACCATCCCGAAGATCGCCTGCGCCGTGGTCGTCTTTCCGCATCCGGACTCACCCACGAGCGCGAGCATCTCGCCCGTCCGGACCGTGAGCGAGACCCCATCGACGGCGTGGACGGATCGCCGTGGTCGTTTCCGCAGCGCGCCCACCAAACCACGACGCACCGGGTAGGTGACAACCAGATCACGGACCTCGAGCAGCGGAACTCCCCTGACGCCGGAGCCGTTCACTTCGGAACCGCCGCGACGTCGTTCAGGTGGCACGCGGCCAGGTGACCGCGGTCGATCGCCGCGAGCCGGGGACGCTCGGTTTCGCACCGATCGAACGCACGGTCGCAACGTGGCTGGAACGGGCACCCTTGGATGGGCTCATCGAGACGCGGGGGAGAGCCCGGGATCGACAGGACCTCCTCGTCGCCGTACAGATCCGGCGTCGCCGCGAACAGCATCCGCGTGTACGGGTGGCGTGGACCATGGAACAGAGTGTCCATGGGTCCGGACTCGACGATCTCTCCCGCGTACATGACGGCCGCGCGATCGCACACCTGCGCGACCACCGGCAGGTCGTGCGTCACGAGCACGAGCGTCAGGCCGAGATCCTTCGTGAGGGCCACGAGCAGGTCGAGGATCTGCGCCTGGGTCATGACGTCGAGCGCGGTCGTCGGCTCGTCGGCCAGGAGGATCTTCGGACCGCAGGCGAGCGCCATCGCGATCGCCGCGCGCTGGCGCATGCCGCCGGAGAACTCGTGCGGGAAGCGGCCACCGGCCTCCGACCCGATCCCCACCAGCTCGAGCAACTCGCCGGCGCGCCGGTCGGCATCGGCTCCGGAAGCAACACCATGGATCTCCATCGGCTCGACGATCTGCGAAGCGACCGTCCTGACCGGATTCAGCGCGTTCATCGCACCCTGGAACACCATCGCGATGTCCACCCAACGGTGAGGACGGATCGACCCCTCTCCTCCGAGGAGCACGTCCTCACCATCCAGGAGCACGCTGCCGGCCACCGAGGCGGACGGCGGCAGTAGGCCCATCACGGCGAGGATCGCCGTCGTTTTGCCACAGCCTGATTCACCGACGAGGCCGAGGCGCTCGCCCGCCTCGAGCTCGAGACTGAGCCCCTGGACCGCATGCAGCTCCCGGTGGTGCGGAAGGTCGAACCACACGTGGAGGTCTCGGATCTCGAGCAGGGGCGGGCTCACACGGCCTCCTCGCC
>JBDTYT010000026.1:0-20623 GCA_040005555.1 Actinomycetota bacterium
CGTCGACGATCACGATCGAGAACAAGGACAGCGTGACGCACACGTTCAGCATCGACGGGACGCAGGTCGACGCCACGATCAACGGTCTCGAGACGTTCAATGGGGAGTCGCCGGGTCTCGCACCCGGCTCGTACGACTTCTACTGCAAGCTCCATCCGACGATGACCGGTACCGTCATCGTCGTCTGATCGGAGAGTTCTCGCCTCCAAGATACGTGCGACGGGACGGCGCCGAGCGCTCTCAGAATCCGAGCCGCTGCAGCGCCTTCGGATCCCGCTGCCACTCCTTCAACACCTTCACCCGCAACTCGAGGAACACCTTGGTGCCGAGGAGTGGTTCCATCTCCAGTCGAGCCCGGCTCCCGATGGTCTTCAGCGTCTCCCCGCCCTTGCCGATCAAGATGCCTTTCTGCGAGTCGCGCTCCACGACGATGGTCGCGGGAACGCGGGTGATGCCCTCTTCACGCTCGATGTCTTCGACGACCACCGCGATCGAGTGCGGCACTTCCTCTCGGGTGACCGCGAGCGCCTTCTCGCGGACGAGCTCAGCCAGCCGGACCTCGAGGGTCTGATCGGTGACCTGATCGGCCGGGAACAGCGCCGGTCCTTCCGGCAAACCGTCCACCAACAGGCGGAGCAGCGTGTCCACACCGCCGCCCGTCTTCGCGGAGATCGGCACGATCTCGTCCCAGTGGCCGAGGGCGGCCGCCGCCTGCAGTTGGGGGATCTCGCGCCTCGCATGCAAGAGGTCCAGTTTGTTGACCGCGCAGATCGTGCGAGCCTCGTGGCCGATCACCTGCCGTTCGTACACGAACGCGTCACCGCGCCCGACCCCGGCGGCGGCGTCCACGACCTGCACGATCGCGTCCACGCCCTGCGTTGCCTCGTCCACGAGTTGGTTCAGCCGGGAGCCGAGCGGCGTTCGCGGCTTGTGGAAACCGGGTGTATCGGTGAACACGATCTGGTGATCCTCGGTGGTGAGGATGGCCCGGATATCGCTGCGTGTGGTCTGGGGCTTGTCCGAGACGATCGCCACCTTGGTGCCCACGAGGGCGTTCACAAGGGTGGACTTCCCCGTGTTCGGCCGCCCCACCACGGCGACGAGCCCGGAGCGGAACCTCACGCGGGTCGGAACGACTCAGGGCCGAACGCGCTCGGGAACAGCTCGCGCATCGTGGATCTCGTGCGCGCGCCCCCGGTCGTCGCGCACACCACGACGGCCTCCCGGCCGAACTCCCACAGCGCCTGCCGGCAGCCTCCGCAGGGAGGCGTGGGTTCGTCGGCGCCGGTCACGATGGCGACCGCGTCGATCGTCCTCTCCCCCGCGATGACCATAGCCGCGACGGCGTTGCGCTCGGCGCACACCGAGATCGGATAGGACGCGGTCTCGACGTTCACGCCGGTGAACACGTGACCGCCGGCGAGCACCGCCGCCCCCACGTGGAACCCGCTGTAGGGGACGTACGCCTGCCCACGCGCGGCGGCGGCCGCGGAGATGAGCTCTTCGACAGCCCCATCGCTCGGCGCGGTCACTCGACGGGGACCTCGGCAGGCTCGGCCGGCGACTCGTCGATACGCGTGATGAGCACCTTCGCGATCCGCCGGCCCTGGACCTTCTCGGCCTTGAACGACAGGTTCTGGAAGGTGACCTCCTGGCCCTCATCGGGGATCGATCCGAGCAGCCCCAGCACGAGCCCGGCGACCGTGTCCCATTCCTCGTCGGGCAGCTCGACGTCCAGGAGCTCGTTCACCTCGTCGATCGCCACCTTGCCGTCCACGCGGAACACGCCCTCGCCCACCTCGACCACCTCGGGCTCTTCGCGGTCGTACTCGTCCGTGATCTCGCCGACCAGCTCCTCCAGGAGATCCTCGAGGGTCACCAGCCCCGACACCGAACCGTATTCGTCGGTCGCGAGCGCGATGTGGAACTTCTGCAGCTGCATCTCGCGCAGCATCTCGGCGACCCGCTTCTGCTCCGGGACGAAGTGCGCCTCGCGCACGACGTCTCGCAGCGGCATGTCGTTCTTGCCTTGGTGGAGCGCCTTCAGGACGTCTTTCGCGTACACGACGCCGATCACGTCGTCGAGGTCATTCTCGTACACCGGGATGCGCGAGTAGCCGTGCTGCAGCACGAGCGCCTGCACGTCGCGAAGCGTCTTGTCGCTCTCGATCGCCGTGATGTCAGGCCGAGGCACCATCACCTCTCGTACGATCGTGTCGCCGAACTCGAAGATCGAGTGGATAAGCTCCTTCTCCCCCTCCTCGATCTCGCCCTCGTCCGAGGCAACCTCGCCGAGCGCGCGGATCTCGTTCTCGGTGATGAACGGCCCCTGCGGCAGGCCCTTGCCCGGCATCACGACGTTCGCCATCTTCACGAGCCCGTTCGCCACCGGTCCCACGAGCGTGCCGAGCCACGCGATGAGGGGCGCGAGCGTGAGCGCCACCCGATCGGTCTGTTGGATCGCGAAGGTCTTGGGCGTCACCTCGGCGAACACGAATAACAGCAACGTGAGGCCGAACGTCGCGATGATCTCGCCTGGGCCGCCGAACACCCGCACGGCGAGCGAGGTCGCGATCGTTGTCCCCCCGATGGTCGAGAGGAGCACGAGCAGCAGCACGACATTGAGGTAGGGCGCGGGGTTCTCGGCGATCTTGACCAAGGAGGCCGATCCCCGGCGCTTCTCCTCGGCGAAGCGGTACGCGCGCACTCGGTTCACCCGCGTGATCGAGACCTCCGCCGCTCCGAACAGCGCCACGGCCAGGACGAGCAGTCCGATGATGAGGAGCTCGAACCAGTCGCCGCCGGTCACGGCACCTTCACCCCTGTGTAGCGCTCCTGGAGCGCCCACATGCTGGCACGACCCCGGTCGTCCTGATGATCGTGTCCGAGCAGGTGCAAGATGCCGTGCACGAGCAGGAGGCGGAGCTCCGAGGGCCGATCCGACGGGTTGTTGCGCTCGGCCGCCGAGGGGCTGATCACGACGTCGCCGAGGATCCGCACGCCGTCCTCGTCCACCTCGCCGAGCGGGAACGACAGGACGTCGGTCGGTCCCTCCT
The DNA here is from genome assembly GCA_040005555.1 of Actinomycetota bacterium. GTDB lineage: Bacteria > Actinomycetota > UBA4738 > UBA4738 > HRBIN12 > JBDTYT01. Next base: position 3,057 of record JBDTYT010000026.1, read on the forward strand.
CGTCCATGTAGCGCCGGTGCAGATCCGCGATCTCGTCATCCGTGACGAAGCTCACCGAGAGCTCGGTGTGCTCGGCTCCCTCGCCCAGCAGGGCGACCTCCGCGAGCCGGGCGAGGCCCTCGATGTCCACCGGCGCCGCCTGGCGGTCGTCGACGAGGATCCTCGGGGTATGTCGGCCGTCAGCCATCGGCGCGTGCGGCTCGCTGCTCGCCGAACATCCGGTACGCCTCGACGATGTCCTGCACGATCTTGTGGCGCACCACGTCGCGGGCCCCGAGGTGCGCGAACTCGATGCCTTCGATCCCGGGAAGGATGTCCTGCACGATGACGAGCCCCGAGGTCTGTCCTTGTGGCAGGTCGATCTGCGTGACGTCGCCGTTCACGACGGCCTTCGAGCCGAACCCCAGCCGCGTGAGGAACATCTTCATCTGCTCGGGGGTGGTGTTCTGCGCCTCGTCCAGGATGATGAACGAGTCGTTCAACGTTCGTCCGCGCATGTACGCGAGCGGCGCGACCTCGACGGTCCCTCGCTCCATGAGCCTGGGCAGCATGTCGGCGCCGGTCATCTCGAACAGCGCGTCGTACAGCGGTTTCATGTACGGATCGATCTTCTCGTAGAGCGTTCCGGGCAGGAAGCCCAGCCGCTCGCCGGCTTCGACCGCAGGGCGGGTGAGGATCAGCCGCGACACCTGCTTCTGTTGAAGAGCTCGCACCGCGGTCGCGACCGCCAGGTACGTCTTCCCGGTGCCGGCCGGCCCGATGGAGAAGGTGACCGTCGCCTTGCGCATGGCGTCGACGTACCGCTTCTGCCCGAGGGTCTTCGGTGCGATGCCCTTCCCGCGGCTGGTGAGCAGCAGATCACCGAGCACCTCGGTGGGCGTTGCCTCCTCGCCTTTGATCAGCTCGATGGAGCGGCCGACCGAGGACGCGTTCAGGTCGTGGCCTTTCTCGAGCAGCGCGATGAGCTCCTCGAACAGGACGCCCACGCGCTCGGCCTCGTGGGCCGGCCCCGAGATCGTGATCTCGTTGCCCCGGACGACGATCCGGGATGCGAAGGCGGCTTCGACGAGCTTCAGCAGCTCGTCCTGCTGGCCGAGGAGGGCGACCATGCTCTGGTCACCGGGCACGAGGATCTTCACTTGGATGGTGGCACTCGCCAAGCGCGTTCTTCGGGGGTGGTCCCCATCCCTCCTGAGACGACGAAGGTCGTCATCCGACGACCCGTACCGATTCTACCGTCCCCGGGCCGGCCGACGGCCGCGCGTGCCTGAGCTCATCCGGGCGGCCACGTCATCTGCCGACCGCCGAGGACGTGGAAGTGCAGGTGGAACACCGACTGCCCTGAATCCGGGCCCTCGTTCGCGACGAGCCTCCACCCCGAGCGCTCGACGCCCTCGGTCCTCGCGAGGTGCGCGGCCGCCTCGAAGATCTCGGCGAGCATCCCGCCATGGCGTTCCTCGAGATCGCTCATCTGCGCGACGTGCTCCTTCGGGATGAGCAGGATGTGCGTCGGTGCCTTCGGCCGCAGATCTCGGAACGCGATCACCGTATCGGTGACGTGCAGGATCTCGGCGGCTGCATCACCGGCGACGATCCGGCAGAAGGGGCAGCTGGAAGCCGGGTCGTCGTTGCCGGTGGTCACGACGGTCGCCGCAGCGACGCGCGGACGGCACTCCGCTTGCCGGCGACCTCGCCGCGGATCTTCGCGAGCTCCTCGAGCAGCTCTCGCTCTTCCTTCTTGAGGTCCTTCGGGGTTTGGACCTGGAGCGTGAGGAACAGATCCCCGCGGCCTCGACGGCCGAGGTTCGGGATCCCGTGACCGCGGAGACGGATCACCGTGCCCGACTCGGTCCCGGGCTCGAGCTCGACGCGCTCGACCCCGTCGAGCGTTTCCACGTCCACGTGCGCTCCCAACGACGCCTGCACCATCGGCACCTCCAGCACCGCGAAGACATCCTGGCCGCGGCGCTCGAAGATCGGGTCGTCGGACACCTGCACCGAAAGGTAGAGGTCCCCCGGCGACCCGCCAGCGCGACCGGCGTGTCCGGCGCCCTGCACGCGGAGCTCGAGCCCGTCCGAGACGCCTGGCGGCACATCGACCGCGACGACGTCTGACGTCGAGACACGTCCGTCCCCGCGACAGTCCGTGCATCGATCGAGGATCTCCTCCCCGGTGCCCTCACACGCGATGCACGGATGCGCCGTCATCACGGTCCCGAAGATGCTCCGGCGAACGTCTTGCACCTGTCCGGTGCCGCCGCAGGTGCGGCAACGCGTTGGGCCGCTCCCTGGCTCGGCGCCCGTCCCGGTGCAGCGTTCGCAGGTTCGCAGACGCTCGACGTGGAGCTCGCGGTGGGCTCCGAACGCGGCCTCCTGGAACGTGAGCGATGCCGCGGCGAAGATGTCATCGCCGCGGTGGGTCCTCGTTCGGCGCGCGGGACGCCGCCGGGTGCCGAACCCTCCCCCGCCGAAGAAAGCCTCGAAGAGGTCGGCGACGTCTCCGAACGGCATGTCGCCGGCTCCGCCCGAGCCGCCGTACCGGTCGTACTGCTGGCGTTTCGCGGGATCGCGGAGGATCTCGTAGGCCGCAGTGACTTCCTTGAACCGCACTTCCGTGGAGGGGTCAGCGCTCACGTCAGGGTGAAGCTCGCGCGCCAGTTGCCGGTACGCCTTCTTGATGTCCTCAGCCGAGGCGTCCTGGGCGACGCCGAGGATCTCATAGAGGTCGCGGATCCCGGCCATCGCGGTTACGCGCCGAGCTCCGTGGCGAGCTCGGACAGGCGCTTGGCAACCGCCCGCACCGAAGCCATGACCGAGACGTAGTCCATCGCCGTGGGACCGACGACGCCGATGCTGCCGAGCGCGGTGCTGCCCGCGCGGAAGGGAGCCGCGACGAGGGTGGCCTCCCATTCGCCGGTCTGTGGATGCTCGGCCCCGATCGTCACCGACACGTCCTCGCCCGGTGTCACGTCACGGAGCAGGTGGAGCATGTCGGACTCGCGTTCGAGCGCCTCGAACAAGCGGCGCACGGTCTCACGGCGCCAGTGGGCTGCCTCATCCGCGAGGTTCGCGACGCCACCGACCACCACGTGATGCGTCCGTTCGTCGGTCTGCATGGCGCCCAGCGTGTCGGCGACCGCAAGGAGCAGGTCACGCTCGGGCACCGAGGCCTCGGCTCCCATCCGCAATGCGGCCGCTTGTGCCACCGCGAGCGTCTTGCCCCGGAAGCCGTCGCCCAGCTTGCGCTCGAGCGCGCCGAGCCGCTCGCCGTCGAGCTCGACCGGCCGGTCGATGAGCGTCTTGTCCACGCGTCCGTGCTGTCCCACCACCAAGATCATGAGTGCCGTCCCTACGTCGATGAGCTCGACCCGAAGGACGGCTTCCTCGCCACCGCTCGGCGGAACGGCGAGCCCCGCGTACTGTGTGAGGCGCGACAGCAGCTGCGTCGTCCCCTTCAGGACCTCTTCAAGGTCGTGCATCGTCTCGGCGAAGAAGCCCGCGATGGCCCGCCGCTGCGTCTCGCGCAGCTTGCCGCCGTGCGGGACGGTATCCACGAACTTGCGGTAACCGGCATCGGTCGGGATGCGTCCTGCCGATGTGTGCGGCTGCTGGAGGTACCCAAGCTCCTCGAGAGCAGACATCTCGTTGCGGATCGTCGCGGAAGACACGCCGAGCCCCGAGCGTTCGGCGATCGTCTCGCTCCCCACGGGCTCGCCGCTGCGAACGTACTCCTCCACCACCGCTCGCAAGACGGCGACCTTGCGTACCCCCAGCTCCGGCTCGACCACCATCCATACATTGTTAGCAGTCCCCGAAGGAGACTGCTATCAGCGCAACCGTCGTGGCAACCCATCGCGCACGCCGGGCTGAGATGCCTCGGCCTTCCCGCCGACCACCCTCGAGCCCCATGATCGGTCCCGGGGAGCGTTCCGATGCTTCAGCCGGCGAGCGCCAGCACGAGCTCGTTGAGAAGCAACATGCCTCGCTCCGTCGGGACGAGGGCTCCGTCGTGGTTCAGCAGCAAGCCGGACTCGAGGAAGGGTGCGGCACGCTCCGCCTCGACCCACGAGGCGGGGATGCCCTCGAAGATCCGCAGGCGCAGGAAGACCTCCTCGAGATACGCGTCCGACGGCTCGAGGCGCTCCTCCCCACCGACGGGGAGCACGCCCGACTCGACGAGCACCATGTACTCCTCGGGAGGGCGGACGTTCCACCAGCGGCGGTCGTCCCGGTAGGCGTGCGCCCCGGCTCCGAGTCCAACGTACGGCCGACGTTCCCAATAGCCGAGGTTGTGGCGGCACTCGAAGCCCGGACGCGCCCAGTTCGAGATCTCGTAATGCACGTATCCAGCGGCTGCGAGCCGGTCACACGCCAAGGTGAACATGTCGGCCTGCAGATCCGGGTCGGGCGAGGGAACGACGCCGGCAGCGACCTTGCGCCCGAGCGGTGTCGAGGGCTCGACGGTGAGCGCGTACGCGGACACGTGCTCAGGGCCGAGATCGACCGTCTCCGAGAGAGTACGCTCCCATGACTCGACGGTCTCGTTTTCGGCGCCGTAGATGAGATCGAGGTTCACGTTGCGGTACCCCGCGACCCGGGCGTCGACGAACGCGCGGCGAACGGACGCCGGCTCGTGGATCCGCTCGAGCGAGGCGAGCACGGAGGGGTCGAACGACTGCGCGCCCATCGACAACCGGTCGAAGCCCGCAGCGAGCAACGCCTCGAGTTTGGGTCGGTCCACCGTGTCGGGGTTGGCTTCGATCGTCACCTCGGCGTCGTCGGCGACGTGGAACCGGTGTCGCAGGTGCGCGAGCAGACCCTTGAGGTCGACGGGGTCGAGCGTGGTCGGCGTGCCGCCGCCCAGGAACACGGACGTGAAGTCCTCGTCTCGCCAGGCCGGCGCGGCCAGCGCGGCCTCAGCAAAGACCGCCCGCACGTAACGGGGCGCGAGGTGGTCCATCCCGGCGTACGCGTTGAAGTCGCAGTACCCGCATCGGGTGAGGCAGAACGGCACGTGAACGTAGATCCCGGCGCTCACGAGGTCTTCGCCCCGCTCGGGCGTTGGTCCACGCGCAGCGCAGCGATGAACGCCTCCTGGGGAACGTCCACGCGACCGACGCGCCGCATGCGCGCCTTGCCTTTCTTCTGCTGCTCGAGGAGCTTGCGCTTGCGCGTGATGTCGCCGCCGTAGCACTTGGCGAGCACGTCCTTGCGCTTGGCCTTCACGGTCTCGCGCGCGACGATGCGGGACCCGATCGAGGCCTGGATCGCGACATCGAACAGCTGCCGCGGGATGAGCCCGCGCAGGCGCTCCACCATCGCGCGCCCGTACTGCGCGGCTTTGTCCCGGTGCACGACGCTCGAGAACGCATCGACCGGCTCACCGTGCAGCAGCACGTCGACCCGCACGAGGTCGGCGGGCTCGTAGCCCCACGGCTCGTAGTCGAGTGAGGCGTACCCCTTCGTGCGCGACTTCAGGTGGTCGAAGAAGTCGAAGATGATCTCGGCGAGCGGGAGGTGATAGTGCACCTCGGCCCGTTCGGGCGAGAGGTACTTCATATCGAGGAGCTCGCCGCGCCGCGACTGACAGAGCTCGAGCACCGGTCCGAGGAAATCGCTCGGCGTGATGATCGTTGCCATCACGACGGGCTCCTCGACGCGCTCGTAGGTGCCCGGCACCGGCATCTCGCTGGGGTTGTGAACGACGATGACCTCGTCGCCGCGGATCACCTGGAACTCGACGTTCGGCGCGGTCGCGATGAGCTCGAGGCCGAACTCGCGCTCGAGACGCTCCTTCACGATGTCCATGTGCAGCAGGCCGAGGAACCCGCACCGGAACCCGAACCCGAGGGCGAGCGAAGTCTCGGGCTCGTAGTGCAGGGCGGAATCCGACAGCTTCAGCCGGTCGAGCGCCTCGCGCAGATCCGAGTAGTCACCGCCCTCGGCCGGAAACAGGCCGCTCCACACCATCGGCTTGGGCTCGCGGTACCCGGGGAGCGGCTCGGTCGCGCGGTGCTTGCCGGCGAGCGTGATCGTGTCCCCCACCTTCGCCAGATGCACGTCCTTCATGCCCGTCACCAGGTAGCCCACCTCTCCGGACCGGAGCTGAGCCACCGGCGTCGCCTCGGGCGCGAAGATTCCCGCCTCCTCGGCCTCCGCGTCAAGCTTCGCCTGGATAAGGTGGATCTTGGAGCGCGACGGCAACGAACCGTCGAAGACCCGCACGTATGCGATGACTCCGCGATACGGGTCGAAGCTCGAGTCGAAGATGAGCGCTCGGAGCGGGTCGGTGCGCGAGCCGGCGGGCGCAGGGACGCGCTCGATGACGGCCTCCAGCAGCTCGGTGACGCCGTCGCCGGTCTTCGCGGACACCGACAGCACCTCGGAGGGGTCGCACCCGACGAGCTCGGAGAGCTCGCGGGCGGTCTCCACCGGATCGGCTGACGGCAGATCGATCTTGTTCATCACCGGGATGATCGTGAGGCCCGCGTCGCTGGCGAGGTGGTAGTTCGCCAGGGTCTGCGCCTCGATCCCTTGGGCGGCGTCGACGAGCAGCACGGCCCCTTCACACGCCGCGAGCGAACGAGAGACCTCATACGTGAAGTCGACGTGTCCGGGCGTGTCGATGAGGTTCAGCTCGAAGTCCCGGTTGTGGCTCCGATAGGTCAGGCGCACCGCTTGCGCCTTGATCGTGATGCCGCGCTCTCGCTCCAGGTCCATCTTGTCCAGGTACTGGGCGCGCATATCGCGAGCCGCCACCGCGTGCGTGAGCTCGAGCAACCGGTCGGCCAGCGTCGATTTCCCGTGGTCGATGTGCGCGACGATGCAGAAGTTCCGGATGTGGCTGGAGTCGGTCACGACCCGCCTATCGTACGAGCCGACCGCGCGGCCGCCGGGCTCCGGCGAGCCGAGTTCGCGCTGGTAGACTCGGTCGCCGATGGCGAACATCAAGTCCCAGATCAAACGGAACCGTCAGAACGAGAAGGCGCACGAGCGGAACAAGGCCGTGCGCTCGGCCCTGAAGACGGCAACCAAGAAGGTCGGCACCGCCGTCGCCGACGGCGATGCCGACGCCGCCACCGAGCGGGCCCTCGAGGCGTCCCGAGCTTTCGACAAGGCCGCTTCCAAAGGCATCGTTCATAAGCGCACGGCGGCACGGCACAAGTCCCGCATCACGAAGGCCGCCAACACGGCCGCCTCGTCCTCAGCGGCCGAGTAGCTCAGACCCTCGCCGGCTCGCCGGCGATCCTGGCAACGAGCACGGGCAGCACGACGTCGTCCGTCGCGCCCGACTTCAGTGCCCGATCGGCCTCCGCGATACCGGTGTGGATGTCGATGAGCTCCTCCATCGAGAACCGCCGAGCCTGCTCGCGGTACCGGCGCGCCTGCCAGTCGAAACGCAGGCCCGCTCGCTTGGCGAGCTCGGCCGGCGGGAGCCGCTCGGGGAGGGCTCGGACGCGGAGCAGGTCGCGCAGGCGAGATGCGATCCCGCCGAGGATCATGAGTGCGTCGTCGCGGCCGTGCATGAGCGTTTGGAGCGAACGCATCGCGCCGGGCAGGTCTCGCGAGAACGCCTTGTCGCACAGATCCCAGACGTGCTGATCGCCGAGGCCACGGAACTGTTTCGCAACCGTCTCGCGAGTGAGCCGCTGCCCCGAGAAGGCGGACGCGAGCTGGTCGAGTGCTTGCTCGAGCGCGGCCGGATCCTCCCCGAGGGTCTGGATGAGCGCCGGAGTGGCATCGGGGGCGAGGTTGAGCTCTTTGATCTTCGCCCGACCCACCACCCACGCGCCGAGATCCTTGCGAGTGACCTTCACCTCGCGGACGGTCCCGATCGGCTGCACGAGCTTGACGAGCGCGGCGGGAGCCTTCCCGCGGTCGCCGACCCTGGCGAGCAGCACGAGCGGCGCGTCGGGATCGGGCGACGCCAGATAGGCGGCGAGCTCGGCCGTCGCCTCGTCCGGCAAGGAGCGGCAGTCGTTGACGAGGAGCGCACGGCGCTCCCCGAACAACGAGGGCGTCGCGAGGTCTGCGAGCTCGCCACCTTGCCACGTGCCGGCATCGAGCTCGCGAGGCTGCAAGTCGCCGAGGACCTCGAAGGCCGCCTCGCGCAGCAAGAAGTCGTCCTCGCCCCACAACAGGAAGACGGAGCTCGCGCGAGGGGTCACGCCGCGGATTCTACGAGAAGCCTCGGACCCTCGAAGGTAACGGTGACCTCACCATCGAGATCGGTGCGCCGGATCTCGGCGCCGGTCGCGGCGATCCAGTCGAGCACCTCGGGGACGGGGTGTCCGTAGGTGTTCGGACCGACGCTCACGACCGCCAGCTGCGGGTGCACCGCCTCGAAGAAACCCGGCAACGAGGTCGCTCCGCCGTGGTGCGGGACCTTCAGCACGTCGGCGCCGAGCGAGATGCCCTCGTCGAGCAACACCTGCTGGGCCGGCTCCTCCGGCTCGGCGGCGAACAGGACCGAGTCATCGTCGAGGCTCACCATGACGACGAGCGAGTCGTTGTTCGCGTCGGACTCGGTGTCGTGCCAACACCCCTGCGGCGATACGACGTCGAGCCGCAGATCGCCCACCGTGAGCGAGTCCCCCGCCCGCGGGTGGCGCACCGGCACGTGTTCGTCCGCGATCGCCTGCACGAGATCGGCGTAGATCGGGCTCTCGTCCGCGCATCCGGGATCGAGGAGCACGTCGACGGGGAAGCGCGCGAGCACCGCGGGGAGGCCGACGATGTGATCGGCGTGCGGGTGCGTCGCGATGACGACATCGAGGCGCTTCACGCCGAGCGCGGAAAGCTCGGTGGCTACCTGCTCCGGGTCGGGCCCGCCGTCGATGAGGATGTTCGCGCCCCCTGGTGAGGAGACGAGCGCGGCATCGCCCTGCCCGACGTCGAAGAACCGCACCACGAGCCCGCTCGGGGGTCCGGCGGACAGCGCCGAGGACCACACGAGCAGCGGGACCAGCAGCGCGCCCGCCACCAGCATGTGCCGAGGCAGCCGCGGGCGGGCTCGCAATGCCCACGCCGTCGCGCAGACGATCGCCAGTCCGACAACGAGATTCACGATGCCGCCATGCGAAGTGATCCACGGGATCGGAGCACGAGCCAAGCGATCGGCGAGGAGCTCGAGGTAGCGCATCGGAAGCGTCGCGATCGCCGCGAGGAGCCGGCCGACGCCGACGGAGACCAGCCCGACCCCCGCCGCGAGGAGCCCGAGCAGGAGCGCGGGCGAGACCGCCGGGAACGCGAGCACGTTCGCAGCGAGCGTCACCACCGGCACTTCATGGAAATGGAAGAGCAGGATGGGCGTCACGCCGAGTTGCGCTGCGAGCGTGGCTCCGGTCGCGAGCGCGATCGGACGCGGCAGGAACCGGAGCCGTTCCGCGAGGGAGGAAGCCAGGGCGACCATACCTGCCGTGGCCACCACGGAGAGTTGGAACCCCACCGCCCACACGAGCGCCGGATCGACGATCAGAAGCACGAGCACCGCGCCCGCGAGGATCGCCGCGGCGCTCCTCGGGCGCCCGAGAAGCATCCCGCCGAGTGCGATCCCCGCCATCACCCCGGCACGCATCACGGAGGGCTCGGCGCCGGTGAGCACGACGAAGAACACGACCGTCCCGAGGCCGAGCAGGAACCTCGGGACGCGGGAGAGCCGGAGCAGCATCGCGAGCCCGAGCACCGGCCCCAGCACCATCGCGACGTTCTCACCCGAAACAACCAGGAGGTGTCCCAGGCCGGTCGCGTGGAAGTCGCGGGCCACGGCAGGATCCAGGCGCGAGTCGTCGCCGAGGGCAAGACCCATCAACAGCCCGGCCTCGCGCGGACCGAACAGCCGGCCGATCGAACGTCCGACGAAGGTGCGGAACCCTTGCGCCGCTCGCATGAAGGGGTTCGTTGACGGTCCGACCCGCTCGACGCTCGAGGTGCGCAGCTCGGCCGGGATCCCGCGTCGAAGGAGCGACGAGGCGAATCCCGGGTCGTCCGGCACAAGCACCTGACCCCCCACGATCAGCCGGTCGCCCCGAACCGCCTCGGGGATCTCATCCTGGCCGTCGAGCCAGAGGGTCTCGTGTACGGCCACCTCGCGTCCGTCCCAGCGAACGCGTCCCACGGCGATCACGGCTGACCATCCGATGGTCCCCGGCGACGGATCGGTCCGCAGCGTGCCCTCGACCTCCACGCGCGCGGGCGCGAGCCGAGCGAGAAAGGCTCCCTCGGTTCGGTGTTCGTGGAATCCGCCCCACCCCACGCCGAGGCAGGCGACGCCGAGGAGCACGGTCAGCGCGGCAACGACCGGCGGCCCTCGTCCTGGCTCGAGCCGGGGCGGCGCGATCCGTTCCAACGCGTTCCCGGCCACAGCCGGCATGATCCCGACCGACTCGAGCGGACCCGCTCCCCCGGCCTCCGCGGGCAACAGGGCGAGTCCTGTTCCGGCCGCGACGATGCCTGCGACGATCCACAGCGCTACGCAGATCCGGCCACCGGTCATCGGCCACCCGAGCAGGCCGAGCCAAAACGCACCAGCCGACGCCGGGAGGGTCCAGGCGCTCAAATCGTGATGAGGTCCTTCATGTCCGCGAAGGTGGCGTCACCGATCCCGCTCACGTCGAGCAGGTCTTCGATGGTGGTGAACGGGCCGTTCTCCGTCCGGAAATCGACGATCGCCTGGGCGATCACCTCGCCGACCCCGGGAAGGGCCTCGAGCTCGGTCGCGGCGGCGGTGTTGATGTTGATCTTCGTGGTCGAGCCGGGCGTCCCGGGCGCCACGCCCGGCGGTGGTTCGACCGAGCCATCCGGCGCCGATCGAGCCACCAAGATCTGCGACCCGTCTACGAGCGGCGCGGCCAGGTTCAAGCTCGAGAGCGCAGCGCCCGGTCGGGCGCCACCCGACGCATCGATCGCGTCGATCACGCGGTCGCCTTCGTGGAACTCGTACACGCCCGGATGGCGGACCCAACCCGCAACGTCGACGAGGAGGACCACCTCGGGAGACGGAGCCACCGAGCTGACGGCGCTCGGGGCGGCGTTCGACCCCGAGGCGCGCACCTCGACGGGCCGGGGCAACGATCGCATGTACCAAAGGGCCACCCCCGCGAGCGCGGCCACCAGCAGGAACGCGAGTCCGACGAGCTCCCCCCGCGACAGCGTCGACAGACGCTCGCGCACCGATCCTCCCGACACGACGACCTCCACCGAGCGAACACACGTGGGGGAGTCCGATCTATCTGGCGACGCTAGTGGAACGCCGGTGCAACGACCGTGAACTAGCGCACAGCTGGGGCAGCGAGTCTTTCCGGTTCGGGCACCGTCACCGAGCGACGAGGGATCGTGAACGAGAACTCGGCGCCGCCGCCGGGCGCGTCGCCCACGTCGATGGTGCCACCGTGTGCTTCGACGAGCCCGCGCGAGATGTACAGCCCGAGCCCGGCCCCCGGCTTCAACGATCCTTCATCGAGCCGTCGGAAGCGTTCGAACACCCCCTCGCGATCGGCCTCCCGCACGCCCGGCCCTCTGTCTCGGACCGCGAATCGGACGGCTGTGTGATCCTGCGAGACGGACAGAACGATCCGGGTGCCCTCCGGCGAGTACTTGCGTGCGTTGTCGAGCAGGTTGGTCAAGACGCGAACCACGGCATCAGGGTCGCACCACACGGCATCCGCGCGGTGTAGCTCGACGTTGACGATGCCCGCGGTGTCCGACGCCTGTGCCGCGTCGGCGATCAATCGGCGAGGCTCGACCAGCTCGAGGCTGAGCGCGAGGGCTCCGTCCTCGATGCGGGACACTGTGAGCAGGTCGTCCACGAGCCGGGCGAGCCGTCCCGCTTGGTTCGTCGCGCCATCCAGCAGTTCCTCGCGGAGCTCACGGTCGAGGCTGGGGCCATGCGTACGGAGCGTGTTGAGGACGCCGAGGATGGCTGCCAACGGGGTGCGAAACTCATGGGCGACGACGGCAACGAATTCGGCCCGGGCCGAGTCGACGCGGCGGAGCCGGGCGACCTCTTCCCGCTCCTTCGTGAGCTCGACGTTCCGCTCCGCCACGAGGGCCTCGGCTGCGTGCCAATCGGTCCGACTGGTCGACCGTTGATGCGCGAGGAGTCCCGCGGCAAGGCCCGTCAGCACGATCACGCCCGATCGATAGACGGCGGTCGAGGCCGTCACCCGTCCGTCGACCGCGAGCGCCAGTGCATACACGAACGCGAGGCCGGCCGCCACGGCGACGGTTCGAGCGAACCCATATCGGAGGCCCGCCGCGAGGACGACGAACAGCGTCAGGCTCCAGAACTCGCTGGTCGCTCCCCCGGTGGCGCGGCACCAGAGCGCGATGAGGGTGATATCGACGATCAACGTTGCGGCCACGAGTTGCTGCGACGCGCGCTCCAGTCCACCCAGGATCGCCACGCTCCACAGGGAGTACGCGATGGCCAGACCGAGGACGATGAGGGCGAGCGGGCGGATGTCGCGACGCAGGCCGATCGAGGCGAAATAGATGAATGCCACGATGCTGACGACCGCGAGCCGGATCACCGCGACGGACCGCTCGGTGCGCAAGCCCGAACCCCGTGGAGAAGTCGCCGCGAGGGCGCGGGGGTGAACCGGTGACTCGGCGACTCGGCTCATCGAGGACACGCTCCGACTTCAGGCACGATGTTGCGTCCGCAGGCACCTCCTTCCGGTGCCGTCTTTCAGGTATCGGCCCTCTGTGGCGGTGGTTGAGCCGCAATGGAGAGGGCGGCAAAGCTACGGACCCGGGAGCGATCACCCAGCCGTGACGACGTTCACGAGCCTCGGGGCGCGCACGACGAGCCGGGCGATCGTTCGGCTTCCGACCGCCCGCTGCACGCCTTCGGATCCGAGCGCGAGCGCTCGGCAGGCTTCCTCCGAGACGTCCGGATCGACCTCCACCCGGTCGCGCACCTTGCCGTCGACCTGGAGCACGAGGGTGACCCGGTCATCTCGAGCAAGCTCCGGGTCGTAGGTCGGCCACGCGGACCGATGCACGCTCTCGGGGTGGCCGAGCTCCACCCGCCACAGCTCCTCAGCGGTGAAGGGCGCGAGGGGAGCGAGCATCTGGACGAGGGCGCCCGCCGCCTCGTGAGCGCCGTGGCCGGCATCCAGTGCCGAGCGGATCTCGTTCGTCAGCACCTGCAGCTTCGAGATCGCCACGTTGAACCGGAATCGCTCCAGATCCCGGGTGACGCCCTTGATCGTGCCGTGAGTGTGTCGCCGCAGCTCGTTGGTCTCGGGAGCCTCACGTCCGGCCGCTTCACCTACCGTGGCGTGAACCCGGCCGAGCCACGCGTTCGCGCCCGGCCGGCGTTCGGAATCCGGCGCGATCAGCTTCCAGTCGATGTCGTCCTCGAACGGCCCCGCGAACAAGATCGTGACGCGCATCGTGTCGGAGCCCCATCGCTCGACGAAGGGCATCAGCTCGACGACGTTGCCCTTCGACTTGCTCATCGACGCCCCGCCGAAGATCACTTGGCCCTGGTTCATGAGCCGCAGCATCGGCTCGGTGAAGGCGATCAAGCCGAGGTCGTAGAGGACCTTCGTGAAGAAACGGCAATACAACAGGTGCAAGATCGCGTGTTCGACCCCGCCCACGTACTGGTCGACGGGCATCCAACGCGCAACGGCCTCCGGGTCGAACGCCCGGCGTTCGTCGTTCGGCGAGCAGTAGCGGAAGTAGTACCAGGACGAATCGACGAACGTGTCCATCGTGTCGGTGTCGCGCCGCGCGGGCGCGCCGCAGGTTGGGCACGTCACGTTGACGAAGCCCTCGTTGCGTGCGAGTGGCGACTCGCCACCCGGCCGGAAGTCGACGTCATCCGGCAAAAGGACCGGGAGCTGGTCCTCGGGCACCGCGACCTCGCCGTGTTCGGGGCAGTGGATGATGGGGATCGGAGCGCCCCAGTAGCGCTGGCGGCTGATCAGCCAATCGCGCAGCCGGAACGAGACCGAGGCTTTCCCCTTGCCCTCGCGCTGAAGCCACGCGATGACCTCGGAGATCGACTCGGGCGACCGCACGCCGTCGAGGGGCCCGGAACCCACCATCACGCCTTCGTGGTCGTAGGCCTCGGTCATGGAGGCTGGATCACGCTCCTGGCCCTCGGGCTGGACGACGACCCGGATCGGCAGGTCGTTCGCGCGTGCGAACTCGAAGTCGCGCTGGTCGTGCGCCGGCACGCCCATCACCGCGCCGGTCCCGTATTCCATCAGCACGTACGGCGCGACGAACACCGGCACCTGCTCCCCGTTCACAGGGTTGATGGCGTGCACCCCGAGCGGCAGCCCTTCACGGCTGTCGGCCTGCTCGCGGTTCGTGAGCGGCGTCGCCTGGAGCCGGTCGAGCAACGCCTTCGCTTGTTCCGCGGTCCCGCCCGCTTCCGCGAGCTTCATCACCAAGGGATGCTCGATCGCGAACACGAAGAACGTCACGCCCCACAGCGTGTCGGGCCGGGTCGTGAACACCTCGACCTCGTCGCCCGTCTCCGCGATCTGGAACGTGACCTCAGCTCCCTCGGACCGGCCGATCCAGTTGCGCTGCATCGTGATCACGCGCTCGGGCCAGTCGGCCAGCTCGTCGACGTCGTCGAGGAGCCGCTGGGCGTAGTCGGTGATCTTGAAGAACCACTGCGTGAGGTCCTTGCGGACGACCGGCGTACCGCATCGCTCGCAGGCGCCCGCGATCACCTGCTCGTTCGCGAGGACCGTCTGATCCTTCGGGCACCAGTTCGCCGGGGCGGTCTTGCGGTACGCGAGCCCTCGCTCGAACAGCTTGACGAACAACCACTGGGTCCAGCGATAGTACTCGGGGTCACACGTCGCGAGCCGGCGGGTCCAGTCGAAGGACATCCCCATGCGCCGGAAGGACGAAGCCTGCTGTTCGATGTTCGCGTACGTCCATTCCTTGGGGTGGATCCCGCGCTTGATCGCGGCGTTCTCGGCCGGGAGACCGAACGCGTCCCAGCCGATCGGATGCAGCACGTTGTGGCCCCGCATCGCCATGAATCGCGCGACGGCGTCGCCACCGCTGAACGCCTCCGCGTGACCGAGGTGCAGGTCTCCGGACGGGTACGAGAACATGTCGAGCGCATAGAAACGCGGCCTGGGATCCGCCGGGTCCTCGGAGGCCCTGTACAGGTCCTCCTCATCCCAGCGCGACACCCATCGCGGCTCGATCTCGGTGGGGTCATACCTGCGCATCGTGCGGGCATGCTACCGAACCGAGCCAACCACACCGGCGAGGTTCAGCGGCCGGCTGGAGGAGACGCCTCGTGGACGATCGCGGCGATCTCGACCGCGGGAACGGGCCGGCCGAGGTAGAACCCCTGACCGAGCGAACATCCGTGTTCGAGGAGAAACGCAAGCTCCTCGGCCGTCTCGATGCCCTCGGCGAGCGGTGTCATGTCGAGGTTCTTCGCAAGCTGCACCATCGCCTGCACCATGCTGCCGAGGTCGCGATCGCGATCGACGCCGCGCACGAAGGTCCGGTCGATCTTCAAGATGTCGACCGGTAGATGGTTGAGCCGCGAAAGCGAGGAGTAGCCCGTCCCGAAGTCATCGATCGCCAGACGCAGACCCCACGCGTGGAGCTCGGTGAGGATCGCCTGCGTCCGGTCCGGGTCACTCATGGCGGTCGACTCGGTGATCTCGATGATCACGCGACGCGGATCCAGATCCCCCGCCTCGAGCTTTCCGAGGATCTTCTCGGCCAGGCGCGGTGACCAGAGCTGGCGCGGCGAGAGGTTGAAGCTGAGATCGAGATCGATGCCCTCGGCTCTCCACACCGCGTCTTGGCGGACCAGTTGGTCGAGCACCCAGTCGCCGATGGCCTCGATGAGCCCGAGCTCCTCGGCGAGCGGGATGAACTCCCCCGGTACCACGATGCCGCCTCCCAGATCCCGCCAACGGATGAGGGCCTCCACGCCCCGCACGATGCCGGTCGACAGCTCCACGATCGGTTGATAGTGCAGGACCCAGTGTTGGCCTTCGACGGCCCGACGCAGCCTCGTCGTCAGCGACAGCGTCTGGGCCGGGTCCTCGCCGGATTCCGAGTAGAGGACCCAGTCTCCGGGACCGGCCTTCTTGCTCTGATACATCGCCGCGTCGGCGTTGCGGAGCAGCGCGTGGGCGTCGTGCGCGTCTTGCGGGTACAGGCTGATGCCCAGGCTCGCGGTCGCGTAGAACTGCGTCCCGCCGAGCGTGAACGGCTCCGCGAGCGCCTCGCGGACTCGCTCGGCGACCGACTCGGCAACGAGGAACGCGGGATCGACCTGGTGCTGCGTACCGTCAGCGCGCTCCAGATCCGAGAGCAGCACGAGGAACTCGTCACCGCCTTGACGGGCGACGAGGTCCGTGTCGCGGGTGCAATCGCGCAAGCGCGCCCCGAGCTGCACGAGGAGCTCATCGCCTGCGTGGTGCCCGAGCGAGTCGTTCACCAGCTTGAAGTTGTCCAGGTCGAGGAACAGGACCCCGACGCCCAGCTCGGACCGCCGTGCGCGGGCGATGGCGAGGTCCAACATCTCTTCGAACAGCACGCGGTTCGGAAGGCCGGTCAACTTGTCGTGATACGCCAGGAAGGCGACCTGCTCCTCGGCGTTCTTGCGCTCGGTGATGTCGAAGATCACGCCTTGGATCAACCACGGTTCGCCGTCTTCGTTGCGGATGATGAACGCCTGCTCGCTCACCCAGACGACGTGACCGTCCTCGTGCACCATCCGATACTCGTGCGAGAGCGACCGTCCGCTCCGGTAGGCATCGACGTACTCCTCCCAGGCTCGAGCCTCGTCCTCGGGGTGGACGTGATGGCGCCAGCAGTACGGATCGGCCAGCCATTCCTCCTGGCTCAGGCCGAGGAGCTCGGTCACCTGCGGGCTCACGTAGATGCTGCTCTGGTTCTCATCGACTGGGTCGATGTACGTGATCGCCGGGATGCCCTCGACGAGCGACAGGTACTTCGCCTCGGCCTCGAAGCGAGCGCTCTCGCGGACGTGAAGCTCCGACACGTCGCGAAGGGTGACCACGAGGTACCGGCCGCCACGGCCCTGCACGGCGCCGAGATGCACTTCGACCGGGAGCTCCCGTCCATCCTTGCGATGGCACGTTCCTTCGAACGGGCGTCCGACGCCCGCTTCATCGATCGGCGATCCTCCCGTGACGAGCTCA
This sequence comes from Actinomycetota bacterium, assembly GCA_040005555.1. GTDB lineage: Bacteria > Actinomycetota > UBA4738 > UBA4738 > HRBIN12 > JBDTYT01. The sequence continues at coordinate 20,228 of JBDTYT010000026.1, forward strand.
CCGACCGGAAGGTCGAGCAACTCGCCGCTCGAGAATCCAGAGAGCTCCAGGACACGGTGGTTCGCGAACACGATGCGGCCGTCCGCCGCCGCGACCACCAGGCACTCCGGCGTGGCCTCCAGGAGACCGTGCGCCTCCACGAGCTCATCGATGACCGCGCCGGACCCATCCCCCGCTTGCGGCGCGAGGGCAGCAGGAACCTCCGTCTCGCCATCCGTCCGAGCGTGCATGTACGACAAGCATCGAATCGACCGACGGAGAACCTAAGCCGGAAGCTCTACCCAGGTTGGGGTAAACGGTGGTGTGACGCTCCTCGATGCCGACGGGGGCGTGGTGTGGACCGTGGTGATGTGGACCCAGGGGGACTCGAACCCCCGACCTCGTGGCTGCCAGCCA
>JBDTYT010000027.1:0-20367 GCA_040005555.1 Actinomycetota bacterium
CCGATGCAGGCGCTGCCGCTCCCGCAACCGATCCTCGAGCGCGTCCTCGACGGACACGCCCGCGAGCTCGGCGCCGACATCCGCCGCGGCCGGGAGGTGGTCGGGCTGAGCCAGGACGACGCCACGGTGACCGCGGACGTGCGCGGCCCGGACGGGCAGGATCGAGTGACCGCCCGATACCTCGTCGGGTGCGATGGGGCCAGCAGCCGGGTGCGCGAGTTGGCCGGCATCCCTTTCCCCGGCATCACGTACCCAGAGGTCCAGCGGCTCGCCCTGGTCACCGTGCCCGAGTCGGTGACCGTGCTCGAGAACGGCGACATCGACGTCGCCGGGGTGGGCAGGATCAGCTTCGGCTTCACACGAACCGAGCGCGGTGAGTTCGCCCTCGGGTCGACCAATCCCGAGCTCATGGGGCTCTTCACCAGCGAGGAGGAGTCCACCGACTACGACGACGACGAGCCGATGACCGTGACCGAGCTCCGGGACAGCATCGGCCGCGTGCTCGGCGTGGAGCTGCCCCTCGGAGAGCCGACCCGGCTGACGCGCTTCACCTTTCACGCCCGGGAGGTCGAGCGGTACCGGGACGGGCCAATCCTGATGGCCGGCGATGCCGCCCACCTGTTCCCCTCCCCAGGCGTCGCACTCGGCGCCGGCCTCCTCGACAGCGTTAACCTGGGCTGGAAGCTGGCCGCCGACATCCAGGGCTGGGCGTCGGACGGCCTGCTGGACACGTATCACGACGAACGCCACCTCGCCTGTACACGCAATATGCTGCACGCGCAGGCCCAGGTCGCGATCCGGCGGGGTCACGACCCGGCCGCCGTCGCACTCCGGGAGCTGTTCCAGGAACTGCTCATCGACGAGCAGCCACTGCGCCGCCTCGGCGGTCTCATGGCGGGCTCCGAGGTTCGCTACCCGTTCCCCGGCCACGACCACCACGCCCTGATCGGGACCTTCGCACCCGACCTTGCCCTGCGCACCGACGGGGGCGCAACCAGCGTCGCGGAGCTCATGCACACGGCACGGCCCGTCTTCCTCGACCTCGCCGACCGCTCAGACCTCCGCGAGACCGCCCGAGACTGGCAGCATCGCATCGACATCCACACCGCCGAAACCGATCACCGACCAGCCGACGCCCTCCTGATCCGCCCGGACGCCCACATCGCCTGGGCCGCAACCATCGACGAACCCACCGACACCGCCGCGCTCGCGCTGCGAGACGCGCTCTCCGACTGGTTCGGCACACCCCTGGCAACGACAGTGCCCATCATCGATCGGCCCTCCTGATCGGCCGACCGAACATCGCCAGGAGCGCCCATCCGGTGGGCTGCAAACATTCGGACCCACAAGATCCTGCCGCGTTGCCGCCACTCGCCTCTCGAGGAACGAGCCCTAGGTGCCGTCGAGGCATCCGACGACCTCGGCGGGAAGCCCCGGGATCTGGAGTCCCACGCCGCCCGTGACGAAGTCGTAGGGTACGCCCTCCCACGCGCCCGGCAGGCCGGGGACGGGCTTCGGCGTCGTGTCCGTGCTGTCGAACTGGAACCCCGTCCAGTCGGGCGAGCGCCACCCGCCCGTGTCGAACGCCGCGACGGCCGAGAGCCCCCGGCCGAACCGGCGCGCCTCGACGAGGAAGCGCCCCTGGAACGACGGATCGTCCTTCGCGTACAGACGGATGTACCAGCGCTGCACCGCGAGCAGGTACCCCTGCTCCGAGGGCGGTGACTCGGGGCCCTCGAAGTACCGCATGTCCATCACGACGAGCGGTCCTTCGATCCCCGACGTGCGACGGATGATGCCGAGCGGCTCGAGGAAGCGGGCGGTTCCCTCGTGCGGCGTGACCCAGCCGTGCACGCAATCGCTCGCGATCGCGCCGTGGGTCGGTGGCGGTGACGCGAACGGAGAGGGCGGTGCGACCGGCGTGGTGGTGGTCACGGGCGTCGGCGGGACCGTCGACACCGGCGGCGGTGATGTGGGAGGCGAGCTCGTCGACGGGTCGTCGCCTCCGCCGCCGCTGCACGCTGCGAGCAGCAACGACACCGACACGATGTGCAGCGCAAGCCTTCGGGTGATCACGGGTGCTCCGGACGACGGGCCTGCGAGGATACCGTCCCGAGGAGCGCTTGGTAGGTTGGGCGCCGATGCCCGAACACCACGAACGCATCACCCGACGCAGCTTCCTGAACCGCTCCGCGATGGCCGTGGCGGGCGCCACCCTCTTCTCCTGCACGGGCGGACGACCGATCACACGCGTGACCGAGACGCCCTCGGCGCTGCTCGAGACGCAGTGGCCGATCAAGCAGGTCGTGTACCTCATGATGGAGAACCGCAGCTTCAACAACCTCTTCGGTCGCTTCCCCGGCGCGAACGGCACGATGACCGGCCTGAAGGCAGGCGCCGAGTTCCCGCTCATCGACTGCCCCGACTGGCTCCCCGGCGACCTGCCGCACGACCGAGCCGCGTACCTCAACTGCTTCGCGGGCGGGAACTACGATGGGTTCAACACCGGCAAGTTCGGCGATCCGTTCGCGTACTCCGTCCTCAACGAGCATCAGGTGCCCGCGTACTGGGACTGGGCGCGCGAGTACGTGCTGAGCGACAACTTCTTCTCCTCGGTCGCGGGCCCGTCCTATCCCAACCACTTCTTCTTCGTGGCCGGCCAGTCCGGCGGCACCCTGGACAACCCCGAGAACATCGAGACGAAGAAACTGCCGGACGGCCGCAACTTCAAGAGCTGGGGATGCGACGCGGTGGGTGAGAACGTGTTCGTGTTCACGAAGGACGATCACGGCAATCTCACGAAGCACGACACCTGCTTCGACTTCCCCACCGTGCCCGAGCAGCTCTCGGGCATCGGCGTGGACTGGGCGTACTACGCGGCGCAGCCCGGCCAGAGCGGGTACTTCTGGAACGCGCTCAACGGCATCGGGCCGGTGTTCCACTCGGACATGTTCCACGAGCACACGCGCTCGGTGGACACGCTCGTCGCCGACATCAAGGCGAACCGCCTCCCGCCGGTCACGTGGATCACGCCGAGGTTCGAGCTCTCGGACCACCCGCCCGAGAGCACGTGCTTCTCGCACAACTGGCTCGCCGACGTCGTGAACGCGATGATGCGAAGCCCCATGTGGAAGCACACGGCGCTGTTCATCACGTGGGACGAATGGGGAGGCTTCTACGACGCTGTGCCCCCGCCCGCCGTGGACGACGTGGGCCTCGGCTTCCGCGTGCCGATGCTGACGCTCTCGCCGTACGCCAAGCGGGGATACATCGACGACGCGGTCGGCGAGTTCTCCTCACCGCTCAAGTTCATCGAGGACAACTGGGGGCTCCCGCATCTCACCGACCGGATCCGCACGACCCACAACTTCGAACACGTCTTCGACTTCGGCGAAGCCCCGCGCACGGACGCGAGGCCGGCCCCCAAGACCGAGCGATGCTTCGGGACGCCCGGCCAGTTCCCAGAGGGCTACCAAGGATGGCCGCCCGGCACCGTGCCTGACCCCGCCGCCTTCTAGCCGGGAACGACGAGCGCGTCAACGGCCAGACATCCGCCGGGTCCGCAGATCACGGGGTTGACGTCGAGCGCCTCAAGCAAGTCGCCAACGTCGTGCGCGAGCCACGAGACGCCGACGATCGCTTGCGCGAGCGAGGTCACGTCCGCGGCCGGGGCTCCGCGCAGACCGTCGAGCAGCGGCCGCACGTTCAGCCGGTCGATCATCGATCGAGCGCGAGACGCATCCAGCGGCGGCAACGCCATGCGTCGATCGTGCAGCAGCTCGACCAGGACGCCGCCGGCCGCCACGAGCACGAGCGGACCGAACTGCGGATCGCGAACGACGCCGAGCGCCATCTCCACGCCCGCCGGCGCCATCCGAGCCACCGTCACCTGCGGGCCGAGCGCCTCGGCCAGCGTGCCGTAGGCCTCGGCGAGCGCGAATGGGCCGTCGAGTCCGAGCATCACGCCGCCGACCTCCGTCTTGTGCGCGATGTTCGGCATGGCCGTCTTCAGCGCGACCGGCCAGCCGAGCTCCTCGGCCGCCGCGACCGCCTCCTCGATCGTCCCGGCACGCCGCGACGCGACCACCGGCACGCCGTACGCGGCGAGTAGCTCCAACCCCTCGAGCTCGCCGACGGCGTCGCCGCTCGCCAGCCGGGTGCGCCATCGCTCGCGCACGTCCTCGGGAACGGGCGACGAGCCCGAGAGCGGCGGGAGCACGCGAGCGTCGCGGTACGCGAACAGGTGACGGAACGCGGCGAGGCCGGTGTGCGTGCTCTCGAGCACCGGGATCCCGGCCTCGTCGAGCAGCTCCGCGTCGCCTCGGTCGATCCCGCTCGAGAGGTTCGACAGCATCGCCATCGGCTTCTCGGTCTCGGTGAACACAGCCCTCGCCATCCCGATGTACCCCATCTCGGGGTTGTCCTCGGTCGTGAGATCCACCGAGAACGCCAGTGCGGCGACGTCGTCGTCGGCCAGGAGCGCGCGCATGCATCCGGTGACGACCTCGTGGGCGTCACGGCCCGTGCCCCAGAAGTCGAGCGGGTTCACCGGCAGCAGGCCCTCGTCGAGCAGCTCGGCCATCCGATCGCTCGTCGCGGGCGAGATCTCCGCGAACCGGACCCCGGCGGCCGCGGCGGCGTCCACCATCAGGGCGCGCTCGCCCCCGGAGTCGTGGACGCTCGCCAGGCCACCCGGCCCCGCCCGGCGGCCCGAGGACATCAGCGCAAGCGTGTCCGCGAGCTCGTCGAGGCTCTCGACGCGCAGGACGCCGTACGCGTCGAACAGCGCCTCGTACGCCCCGTCCTCACCCGCGAGCGCGCCCGAGTGGGCGGTCACCATCTGCTGCGTGAGGGCCTCGCGCCCGACCTTGAGCACGACGACCGGCACATCGCGATCGGCCGCCGCTCCGAGCACCGAGCGGAATCGTCCGGGATCGCGCACGGTCTCGATGAACATCCCGATCGCCTTCGTGCTGTCGAGACCGAGCGCGTAGGCGACGTAGTCCGAAGCCGTCGTGACGAGCTCTTGCCCCGCGGATACGACGAGGTTGAACCGAAGACCGCGGTCGTTGTGCAGCATCGCGGAGAACGCCGATCCGCTGTGGCTTACGAACGTGATCGGCCCCGGCACCAGGTCAGGCGGCTGGAAGAAACCGCAGATCCGCAGCCGGCGCTCGATGTTCAGGAAGCCCATGCCGTTGCCGCCGCAGATCGGCATGCCGGCGCCCCGAGCGATCATCGAGAGACGTTCGGTGAGCGAGGGAGCACCGTCGCGCGGATCCTCGTACCCGCTCGCGTAGATCGCCGCCGAGCGCGCACCGGCCGCGACGGCCAGACGAAGTTGCTCCTCGAGCTGCGCGTTCGAGACCGCGAGCACCACCAGGTCGACGGGGCCGGGGACCTCGGTCACGCTCGGGAAGCACGGCAGGCCGAGGATCTCCTCGTACTTCAGGTTCACCGGGTACGCGGTGCCGTCGAACCCGCCGGCGATCAGCTGGCGCACCACCTCGTGGCCGACCGAGCCCTCGCGAACGCTCGCTCCCACGACGGCAACCGAGCGAGCGTCGAGCATGCACTCGAGGGCCCCGCGTCCGTCGCTCGAGACCCCCTCCGACGACGTCACGCGGTCAGGCTACTTCGCCGGGCCGACCGCCCGGTCCTTCTTGGCCTGGCGGAACGCCTGCCATCCCGGGATGCCGCACACCCCGCCGCCTGCGTGCGTGGCCGAGGAGCCGTGGTACAGCCCACGGATCGGGGTGCGGTAGTCCGAGTAGCCCGGCGCCGGCCGCATGTGGAACAGCTGATCGACCGAGAGCTCGCCGTGGAAGATGTTCCCACCGATCAAGCCGAGCTCCTGCTCCATCTCGTACGGCCCGATCACCTGGCGGGCGATCACCGCGGACTTGAAGTTCGGCGCGAGCTCCGTGTACAGGTCGATGATGCGGTCGGCGTACAGCTCGAGCTCGTCGCGATGCGGCTCCTTCACCCAGTCGTCGGGCACCCACTGCGTGAACATCGAGAAGTTATGCACCCCTTCGGGCATGAGCGTCTTGTCGATGGTCGTCGGGATCACGCCGTCGACGAACGGACGCTCGGCCGCGACGCGCTTCATGTGCGCGTCCTGGAACGCCTGCTCGGCGTAGTCGGAGCTGAAGCACAGCTCGACCGAGCCGGTGTGGTGGTCCTGCAGGTTCTTGCCCGGAGTGGCGATGAAGTCCGGCAGCTCGCTCATCGCGAGGTTGATCTTCACCACGCCGCTGCGCGTGCGCCAATGCTCGATGTCACCCACGAAGTCCGCCGGCAGCTCACTGCGATCGAGCAGGTCGAGGAACGCGATCTTCGGATGGATCGTGGTGACGATCGTGCGCGCGCGCAGCTCCTCGCCGTTCGCGAGCACCACGCCCGCCGCTCGGCCATCGCGCACGAGGATCTTCGCGACCTTCGCGTCGGTTCGGATCTCGGCGCCGAAGGACTCCGCCGCGCGCCGGCACGCCGCCGAGACGCCGCCCATGCCGCCGTCCTGGTAGCCCCACGATCCGAGGTGTCCGTCGCCCACGTCGCCGATCGAGTGGTGGAGCATCACGTACGCGGTGCCGGGCGAGTCCGGACCTGCCCACGTACCGATCACGCCGTTCACGGTGAGCATGCCCTTGATCGCGTCGGACTCGAACCAGTCGTTGAGCAGGTCGCTCACGCTCATCGTGAACAGCCGCGTCACGTCGCCGACCCCACGGACGCCGAGGCCTCGGGAGGCCCACGCGACCTTCAGCGTATCGATGAGATCCTTCGGCTTCATCGACCCCGCCTTCGGCGGCACCTTGAGCAGCAGCGGTCCGAGTACGTCCGCGACCCCGGCGAGCCATGCGTCCCATTTCGGGATGGTCTCGGCGTCCTTCTTCGAGAACTGCGCGATCGAGTCGTAGTTCTTCTTCGCGTCGTCCGGATACACGGTGATGGCCCGTCCATCGGGGAACGCCTGGTAGTACGGCCCGAACGGTGTGACCTTGTAGCCGTGGCGCTCGAGCTTCAGCTCGTTGATGACCGTCGGCGGCATCAGGCTCATGACGTAGGAGTAGGTGGTGACCTGGAAGTCGGGATGCTCGGGCCACGGGCTGCTGGTGTCCGCGGCTCCGCCGGTCTTGTTCCGGCTCTCCAACACCACGGTCCGGGCCCCCGCCCGGGCGAAGTACGCGCCGCTGATGAGGCCGTTGTGGCCCCCGCCGATGATGATCGCGTCGTACGCGTTGGCCATGTCGAAGCTCTCCTCGCCGGTGATCTTGGGTCGAATGTAGCCCCTCTTTGAACGACGGGTCAAGGGGTTCGGACGCCGTCGTGGGCGCGCCTCGCATTGACATCCCTGGTCAGGGGCGTACAGTTCCCTGAACACCCGTTCAATCCATCCCGCACGACGCGCAGGGACTGTTCGGTGTTCAAGCCGGAGGACGATATGAGCTCGGGAGCACCGAAGCACATGAAGGATCGGCACCAGGAGATCTTGGACGCCGCGGCGAGGGTCATCACCGAGCGCGGACTGGCAGAGACCCGGATCTCGGACATCGCCGAGCAAGCGGGCGTTTCGCCGGGACTCATCTTGTATTACTTCGATTCGAAAGACCGCCTGCTTGCCGAGGCGCTCACGTACGCCAACGACCAGTTCTACCTGCGCACCTCGCGCGAGATCCGCCGGCTGGGCAGCGCCAAAGAGCAGCTCCGGCGGCTCATCGACCTGTCGGTCCCGGGGTACCTGCCCGAATACGGGCGTTTGGACGAGTGGGCCCTGTGGATCGAGGTGTGGGTGCGGGCGCTCCGCGATCCCGAGACCGCGAAGGACCGCGAGGTGCTCGATCAGCGCTGGCGCGCGCAGATCTCCGACATCATCCGCATCGGCCAGGCCTCGGGCGAGTTCGTCGCCGGTGACGCCGACGCGTTCGCCCTCCCGATCGCAGCATTGATCGACGGCCTCGCGATCCAGGTGATCATGAACGACTCCACGGTCACCGCTGAGCGGATGCACCGCTCGTGCATGGAGGTCGCGGCGCACGTGCTCGGGTTCGCGCTCGAGCCGGCGGACCTCGTCGGTCAATCCGCCGGGGCGTAGACCGCTCGCCCCATGGCGGCCTCGGGATCGAGCCGGCCGACGCTCGTGGTGCTCGGTGCGGTGAACGTCGACCTCGTCGTGCGCGGCGGAGCGCTACCGACGGCCGGGGAAACGGTGGTGGGAGGCGTCTTCGGCCGGCATCAGGGAGGCAAGGGTGGGAACCAGGCGGTGGCGGCCGCCCGGGCATTGCGCGGCGGTCCGGCAGAGGGCGCGGTGGTGTTCGTCGGTGCGGTGGGCGAGGACGATCTCGGACGTGAAGCGCTCGCGGGGCTCTCGGCCGAAGGGATCGACGTGCGTTCCACGGGGGTGGTGAACGGTGTCGCGACCGGCGTGGCGCTCATCGTGGTGGACGACGCCGGCGAGAACCAGATCGCGGTCGCACCCGGCGCGAACGCCCGGGTCGGTCCCTCCGATGTGGACGCGGCGCTCACGGACCTCGAGGCCGGCAGCATCGTGCTGGCGAGCCTCGAGATCCCGCTTGCTTGCGTGCGGCGCGCCGCGGAGCGATGCCGCGACCTCGGCGCGACGTTCGTCCTCAACCCCGCACCGACCGTCTCCGGCACGGCGGATCTGCTGTCCTTCGCCTCCGTCGTGACGCCGAACGTGGGCGAGCTCGCGGCGCTCGCCGGGGCGGCAGCGGGCGCCGGCGCACTCGCCCGACGACACCCGGGACTCCGCGTGATCGTGACGCGAGGGGCCGAGGGCGCCACCCTCAGCGACGAAGGAGGCGAACGGTCGTTCCCCGCTTCGACGGTCGACGTCACCGACACGACCGGAGCCGGCGACGCCTTCAACGGCGCACTCGCCGCGGCGCTCCTCGAGGGCAGGCCCATCGAGGAGGCGGTCGCGCGAGCCGTGGCCGCGGCGGGGCGGTCGGTCATGCGGCCGGGCGCACGCGAGGGGATGCCCACGCGCGAGGAGATCGACCGAGCCCTCGGCTAGTCCCCCGCGGCCCGACGCACGTCGGGCAGATGCTCCTCATAGTGCTCGGTCGTCTCGCCCACGAACCACTCGACGGCTGCATCGTCGATGGCCGGGAGTTCGTCCCAACCTGCGAGCGCGGCCGCGTGGGCGCTCAGCAAGCCGTCCCACACCTCGTCGGGGCTCATCGACATCGACTGCTCGGCGAAGCCGGCGTTGCGTGCGTCGATCACGTCGGTGCTCTCGTTCGGGTCCACGAACGTGCCGGCCCGCATCTCGGCGAGGTGGGCGACGAGATCCTCGAGCCAACCCGCGACGTGACGCACGACCGCCTTCAGCGTCCACCCCGGCACCGCGCCGGGCTCGTTCCAGCGCTCGCGGGGGATGGCCTGCAGGGCCGCCTCGAACTCGGCCCACCGGGTGCCCTCCTGCTCGGCGAGCTCGGTCTTGCGATCCATCAGCCCACCAGCGCCCGTGCGCCGCGCTTGCCGAGCTGGTCGGCCACGATGTTGCGCTGGATCTCCGAGGTGCCTTCCCATATCCGGTCCACGCGTACCTCCCTGTAGAAACGCTCGGCGACGTTCTCCCGCATGTAGCCGCGGCCGCCGAAGATCTGCACAGCGCGATCGGCAACGCGTCCGGCCATCTCGCTCGCGTACAGCTTCACCATCGAGCAGTGCGCGTGCTGCACCTTCAGGTCGATACCTTCGTCGATCTCGTGCGCGGCGCGGTAGGTCATGAGGCGCGCCGCCCACAGCTCGGTGAGCGCGTCGGCGAGCATGTGCTGGATCGCCTGGAAGCTCGCGATCGGCTGCCCGAACTGCACGCGTTCATGCGCGAACGCGTTCGCCTCCTCCACCAAGCGCTCCGCGGCGCCGCAGCAGCGCGCCGCGATCATCAAGCGCTCGTAGCGGAACCACTCGTACGTGAACGCCAGCCCGTCGCCCTCCTCACCGACCAGGTTCGTGGCAGGCACGCGGACATCCTCGAAGGCCACGATCGCGTGGGTGTCGGCGTACGTGTGCATGTACGCCGGCTCCCGAACGAGCCGCACGCCCGGCGTGTCCTTGTCGACGAAGAACATCGCGTGCGCTCCTTCGTTCGGTCCACCCACGATCTTGGCCTGGAAGAAGCAGTACGCGGCCATGTTGAACGAGGTCACGTGCATCTTCGTGCCGTTCAACACGTACCCGTCACCGTCGCGTCGGCCGGTCGCCTCGATCGCGTCCACGTCGGAGCCGGCGCCGGCCTCGGTGATCGCATAGCACTCGTGCATCTCGCCTCGGATCGAGGGCAGGATCCACCGCTCGAGCTGCTCCTTCGACACGACGGCGGGAGCCCACCCGGGCGGGGTATGCACGCACCACCCCAGGCCGTTCGTCACACGCCCGATCTGCTCGGAGACGAGGACCTGCTGGAAGGTCGTCATCCCGCCCCCACCGAGCTCCTTCGGCATGTTCATCGCGTACAGACCGAGTTCGATCGCCATGCGGTGGTGACGCTCGCGGAGCTCGTCCGAGATCGGGCCACCGGCCATCTCGGCCTCGACCTCGTGCGGGATCAGCTCCTCGTCGACGAAGCGCCGAGCGGTGTCCTGGATCCGCCGGTCCTGCTCCGACATCGGATAGCTCGCCACGGAGCGGAGCATATCGCGCTGCCTGAACGACGATTCAGGGAGGAGACGAACCCCGGCGGATCTCAGGAGATGAACTCGAGGCGGTCGCGGTTGGCGCGCAGTTGCTCGAGGGTGTGCGCGTCGATCGCGTGATCGCGCTCGGGCTCCTCCTCTGGATCGAAGCCCTCGCCGAACAGCTCGCCCGAGAGGTAACGCTGCCCTGTGTCGGGCACGACGGTGACGATCCTCGTGAACTCAGGATGCTTCGCGTGCACCTTCAGCGCCGCGACCACGTTGATGCCGGAGGACGGCCCGCACAGGAGCCCCTCCTCCCGCGCGAGGCGCCGGGCCATCTCGAGCGCTTCCTCCGTGGGGACCGTGACGATGCCGTCCATGAGCGAGAGGTCGAGGTTCGGCGCGATGATCCCGTCGCCGATCCCGGGCACGCCGTGGGTCCCCCATCGCTCCTCCGAGATCAAGGGGCACTCGGCGGGCTCAACCGCGAACACGTGGACCTTCGGGTCGCGGGCCTTCAACGCGCGCCCAACCCCGGTGATCCATCCACCCGTGCCTTGCGCGGCGACGACGGCATCGACCGCGCCCGCGGTCTGCTCCCAGATCTCCTGCCCCGAGACCATCTGCGCCTCCGGGTTGTCCGGGTTCTCGAACTCGCCGGGGAAGAAGTACCGCTCGGGATCCGCAGCGACGATCTCGTGGAGCCGCTCGAGAGCGAGGTCGATGTCGGTTCCGCTGCCCGGGGTGAGGACGAGCTCGGCGCCGTACGCGGCGATCATCTTCTTGCGCTCCGCACTCATGCCCCGCGGCATGACGATGACGCACGGGTACCCCTTGATCGCTGCGACCGCCGAACACGCGATCCCGGCGTTCCCGGTCGTGCACTCGATCACGGTCATACCGGGTCGCAGATCGCCACGCTCCTCGGCCCGCTCGAGCATGTTTCTGTAGATCCGGTCCTTCACGGACCCCGTAGGGCCGTACCACTCGATCTTCGCGAGGAGCTCGAGCTCGGGGGCGACCCTGCCCAGGCGCACGAGCGGCGTCCGGCCGACGGCATCCAGCAGGGAGGGCAGCGCCTCCGAGTAGGCGGTCCAGTCCGGCGTCGGCATCGGGATGGGCTCCTGGCGAGAGGGGAAGGCCGGCCCGATGAGTTTGACTCATCGTTCAAGCTCGGCGCAAGTCCTCCGCCGTGCGTGCTCGATGTCCCCGGTCAGGCGCCGGCGATGCGAGGTTCACCGTCTCGCGCGTGCGGTCGGCGAGCTCCTCCAGCGCCGGCCTCGCGAGTCGCGGGAGATCCAAACCGGCCATCGCGGCCCCGGCCAAGCCGATGAGCCCGAACCCGAGGCGGTACCGCTCGGAGACCCGGTCCCGTTCGACGAACCCCCGCTCGGCGAGTGTCGCCGCCAGACGCGAGGCCGTCGCCTTGTGCACGCCGAGCCGCCGCGACAGCTCGGTCACCCCGAGCTCCTCCGCCTCCCGATGAGCTCGAGGGTTCGCAGCGCGCGCGTCACCGACTGGAGACCGCTCCCTTTGGCGTTCCGCATGTCGCAACACCCTTCCGCGGCGGTCGACGCCGCCGACGCTAGGTGGGGCCCTCCCGCGTGTCAATCCGGGCTCCTGCCGGTGCCGCGGTTGCGCCCGCCGCATCACCGGTTTGACGCTGCCCTCCCGCTCGCGGACGCTGGTCCCCGACCGACGCCGCAACGCCGCGAGGCCGATGACCGATCACACGATGAGCTACTGGCGAGCCGCCGAGCCCCGGCGCTCCTACGACGTCGTCATCGTCGGTGGAGGTGGGCACGGCCTCGCCACCGCGTACTACCTCGCGAAGGTGCACGGCATCTCGGACGTCGCCGTGCTCGAGAAGGGATGGCTCGGCGGCGGCAACATGGCCCGCAACACGACGATCATCCGCTCGAACTACCTGTGGGACGAGTCGGCCGCGATCTACGAACATTCGCTGAAGCTGTGGGAGGGGCTCGAGGGGGAGCTCGGCGCCGATATGCAGTTCAGCCAGCGAGGCGTGGTGAACCTCGCGCATGACCTCGGCGACGTGCGCTCCTCGATGCGGCGCGTGCATGCGAATCGCCTGAACGGTGTCGACGCCGAGTGGCTCTCGACCGAGCAGGTGCACGAGCTCTGCCCGATCGTGAACGTCTCGCCCGACGTTCGGTACCCGGTGCTCGGCGGCACGCTCCAGCGCCGAGGCGGGGTCGCTCGTCACGACAAGGTCGCGTGGGGGTACGCGTCCGCGGCGGACCGGCTCGGTGTGGATCTCGTCGAACACTGCGAGGTCACGGGGTTCGTTCGAGGGACCGGTGGGCGCGTCGAGGGCGTCGAGACCTCGAGCGGCACGATCCGTGCTTCGAGGGTGGCGCTCGCCGCGGCGGGACACACGTCGGTGCTCGCCTCGATGGTCGAGCTCCGGCTGCCGCTGCAATCCCATCCGCTCCAGGCCCTGGTGTCGAACTTGTACGAGCCCGTGCTCGACTGCGTCTTGATGTCGAACGCGGTGCATGTGTACGTGTCCCAGGCCGATAAAGGCGAGCTGGTGATGGGCGCGGGGATCGACAGCTACAACGGGTACGCGCAGCGCGGCTCGTTCCACGTGATCGAGCACCAGATGGCCGCCGCGCTCGAGCTGTTCCCGATCTTCGCGCAGGCCAAGCTGCTGCGGACCTGGGCGGGGATCGTCGACGTGTGCCCCGACGCCTCGCCGATCCTCGGCACCACGCCGATCGAGGGTCTGTACCTCAACTGCGGCTGGGGCACAGGCGGGTTCAAGGCGACGCCCGGCTCGGGCTGGGTATACGCGGACACGATCGCGAACGAACGTCCGCACCCGCTCGCGCTACCGTTCGCGCTCGATCGGTTCACGACCGGAGCGCTCATCGACGAGCACGGCGCCGCGGCGGTCGCGCACTGATGCGCGCGGACGGAGCGGTGCACTGATGCAGGCGAGAACCGTTCGCAAGCTCGCGCTCTCGCTCCCCGAGGCCGAGGAGCGAGAGACATGGGGGACGGCCACGTTCCGCGTGCGCAACAAGATCTTCGTGATGTTCGGCGAAGGCGGGAAGGAAGCCTGGGTGAAGTCGACCCACGACGAGCAGCGCGCCCTCATCGCGATGGATCCCGACACGTTCTCGTTCCCGCCGTACGTCGGGCCGAGCGGCTGGGTCGGCGTCCGGTTCGGCGGTGTGGACGCCGGCGAGATGGAGGAACTCATCACCGAGGCGTGGCGGATGACCGCGCCGAAGCGGCTCGTGAAGGCGTTCGACGGCGGGATCGCGTAGATGCTGCTCGTCCCCTGTCCGTACTGCGGCCCCCGCGACGAGACCGAGTTCCGCTACGGCGGGCAGGCGCACGTGAACTACCCCGTCGACCCCGAGTCGCTCTCGGACGCGGCGTGGGCCGACTTCCTGTTCATGCGCGATAACCCGAGGGGCGACTTCGCCGAGCGCTGGTTCCACACGGCGGGATGCCGGCGGTGGTTCAACGCTGTGCGCGATACGTCCACGTACGAGTTCCGAGTCGTGTACCGGGTCGACGAGGAGCCGCCGAGATGAGGCGGCTCGAGACCGGCGGGACATCGATCGACCGCAGCGCGCCCCTCGCATTCACGTTCGGCGGCTCGGCGCTTCGCGGGTTCGCCGGTGACACCCTCGCGAGCGCGCTCCTCGCGAACGGCGTCGACGTCGTGTGTCCGTCCCCCATCCTCGGCCGCCCGAGGGGCGTGATGACGGCCGGCCCCGAGGAGCCGAGCGCCTTCGTCGAGATCTCTGCGCCCGAGCTCGACCTCATCTCCGCGGCCACGACGGTCGAGCTCGTCGACGGCCTCGTGGCCAAGGGCCGCCCCGGCACGGGCCGGATGCGGCTGGAAGGCGCGCCTCCGCCCAGGTGCGAACACCGGTACGCGCACTGCGAGACGCTCGTCGTGGGGGCCGGCCCGGCGGGGGTTGCCGCCGCGCGCGAGGCGGTCGCGGCCGGCGACCGCGTGATCCTGATCGACGAGCGTTCCCCTCACGGCGTCGATCTGCCGGAGGCAACCGTGCTCGCGCGAGCGACGGCCCTCGGGCTCTACGACCACGGCTACGTCGTCGTGCACGAGCGCTCGCGGCCGGTCGAACGGCTCTGGCACGTCCGCGCACGGCGGGTGATCCTCGCGACCGGAGCGCACGAGCGGCCGATCGCGTTCGCCGCGAACGACCGACCGGGTGTGATGCTGGCGTCGTCCGCAGCGGCATACGTCGAGCGCTTCGGCGTCGTGCCCGGCGAACGTGCGGTCGTCTTCACGACGAACCACGGCGCTTACACGGCGGCGCGAGCCCTCCGCAACGCGGGTACCGGGATCGCGGCGATCGTCGACGTGCTGCTGGAGGGTTCGGCCCAGGACGCAGCTCGCGCCGACGGGTTCGAGGTGCGCTCGGGATGGGCGATCGCCGGCACTGAGGGGGATCCGCGCGTGAGCGCGGTTCGGCTCGTCGGCCCCGGCGGCGAGGAAGAAACGGTGAAGGCCGATCTGGTCGCGGTCTCTGGCGGATGGAACCCGGTCGTGCAGCTGTGGCGTGCGATCGGCGGGGGCCTGCGATGGGACGAGGCGCTCGCGACGTTCGTCCCCAACGGCGTGGGCCCGTCGTGGCTCGAGGTGGTCGGCACGGCCACCGGCGAAGGGCTCCCGACCAGCGCCCCGTACTGGTACGTCCCGGCCGATGACCTCTCGAGTCACTTCGTCGACTTCCAGCGCGACCAGACCGTCGCCGACGTCATCGATGCCGTCGAGGGCGGCCTGCGTTCGGTCGAACACGTGAAGCGCGCCACGTACATCGGGACCGCGGTGGACCAAGGACGGACGAGCGGGGTGCTCACCGCGGGGATCGTGAACCTCCTCCAGGGCGCGGGCGCGGACGCCCAGGGGCCGACGAACGCGCGTCCCCCCTACACGCCAGTTTCGTTCGCGGCCCTCGCGGGGCCGCACGGAGGAGCACGCCTCGACCCTGCCCGGACGACGTCGATACACCCCTGGCACGCGGATCACGGTGCCGTCTTCGAGAACGTCGGGCAGTGGAAGCGGCCGTGGTTCTTCCCTCGGACCGGCGAGGATCTCGACGAGGCCGTGCGGCGCGAATGCCTCGCCGTCCGGACCGGCGTCGGGATGATGGACGCGTCCACCCTCGGCAAGATCGAGGTGGTCGGGCCCGACGCGGCGGTGTTCCTCGACCGCATGTACACGAACCGGATGTCCAACCTCGCGGTCGGCTCCATCCGGTACGGCTTGATGTGCGGGCTCGACGGGATGGTGATGGACGACGGGGTCGCGATGCGTTCGGCCGAGGACCGGTACCTGGTCACCACGACCACCGGCGGCGCAGCGAAGGTGCTCGACCGCTTCGAGGAGTGGCTGCAGACGGAGTGGAACGATCTGCGGGTGTACTGCACGAGCGTGACCGAGCAGTGGGCCGTCGTCGCGGTGAACGGACCCCGGGCGCGGGACGTCGTCGCCGCGGCCGGCACCGACATCGATCTGTCGGCCGAAGCCTTCCCGCACATGACGTTGCGCCACGGCACCGTCGCCGAAGCGCCGGCCCGGCTCGCGCGGGTGAGCTTCTCCGGCGAGCTTGCCTACGAGGTGCACGTCGCGGCTCGGTATGGATCCCACGTCTGGGAGTCGCTCACGGGGGCGGGCGAGCCGTTCGGCATCACGGCGTACGGGACGGAAGCGATGCACGTGCTGCGCGCCGAGAAGGGCTACGTCATCGTGGGCCAGGACACCGACGGCACCCTGACGCCGTTCGACCTGGGGATGTCGTGGATCGTGAACGAGCGCAAAGGCGACTTCATCGGGCGCCGCTCGTTCCGCCGGGCCGACACGGCGCGCGAGGACCGCAAGCACCTCGTCGGCCTGCTGCCCCTCGAACCCGACGCGCTCATCCCCGAGGGGGCACAGCTCGTCCAAGAGGACACCGGCCGGATCCCGATGCCGATGGTGGGCCACGTCACGTCGAGCTACCGCAGCGCGATCTTGGAGCGGACGTTCGCGCTCGCGATGCTCGCGTCCGGGCGGGAGCGCATCGGCACGACGGTGTTCGCTCCGCTCCCGGAAGGCACCGTCGCCGCAACCGTGACCGAACCGATCTTCTACGACCTCGAGGGGGCGCGCCGTGACGGTTGAGGTCGCGCGCAGCCCCCTCGCCCACCGCCTCGACGACCTCGCGGGAATCGAGTCCGTGACCGGGGGGGACGTCGTTCTCGAGCATGTGCCGTTCCTCGCGCAGGTCGACCTGCGGCTCGCGCCCGAGCTGGCGACCCGAGCGCCTTATCCGTTGCCGCTCACCCCGAACACCGCGTGGGAGGGCGGGCCACGAGCGGCGCTGTGGCTCGGTCCGGACGAGTGGCTGATCCTCGGCCCGCCCGGGAGCCAGAGCACCATCGCGCACGAGCTTGAGGCAGCCCTCGACGGCACACACCGCTCGATCGTCGACGTTTCCGACAACCGGGTCGCCCTCGAGCTCAGCGGGCCCGGCGTGCAGGAGCTGCTCGCGAAGGGATGCTCGCTCGACCTCGACCCCCGCTCATGGCGCGTCGGGAGCTGCGCACAGACCCTGCTCGCGCGGGCGCAGGTGATCCTGCACGAGCGGGCGGAAACCACGGGTATCTTGGTCCCTCCGTCGTTCGCCGACTATCTCGTCGACTGGCTCCTCGACGCGACGCGCGCAGGGGGATAAGCGACTCTACCCCTTGGGGATCTCCTTGTTCGGGTCCCAGTGCGGCATCGACACGACCTTCGCGTTCACGCGACCGGACTTCGGCGTGTCGACCTGGAGCTCCGTCCCGAGCTCGGTCACCTCGATCGGCAGCATCGCGAGGCCGATGTTCTTCTCGAGCCTCGGCGAGAAACAGGCCGAGGTCACCTTGCCGACCTCGCGCCCGTCGACGTGGACCGGGAAGAAGTCGAGCATCTCGTTATCGACGTAGGTCCCGAGGGGCTCGCCCTCGATGTCCACGCCGACGAGCTTCTGCTTCACTCCCTCATCCTTGATGCGCTTGAGCGCGGCCTTGCCCATGAAGTCGGCCTCCTGATCGAGGTCGACCATCCACGTGTAGTGGTATCCGACCTCGAAGGGGTTGTTCTCGTACCACATGTCCGCACCGAAGGCGAGGATGCCGCCCTCGATCCGCCGGATGTGGCACGGGCCGATCACCTCCAGCCCGTGCGGTCGACCCGCCTCGAGCACCATGTCCCACAGCTCCACCCCGTGCCGCGACGCGTCGTGCAGGTAGATCTCGTATCCGATCTCGCCCGTGTAGCCGGTGCGCGAGATCACCACGCGCAGGCCGTTCAGATCGGTCTGCATCAGGCCGTAGTACGGGATCTCGAGGATCGCGTCGCCGAACAGCCCCGTCAGGACCTTCTTCGCCTCGGGACCCTGGATCTGGACGGGTGCCACGTCGATCTCTTGAACGGTCACGTTCATGCCCTTGGCCGCCGCGATCCCGAGGGCGTACAGGTTGACGTCGCTGTCGGCGAGCGAGAGCCAGAACTCGTCCTCGGCCACGCGCAGGAGCACGGGGTCGTTCAAGATCCCGCCGTCCGGCGCCGTGATGAAGACGTATTTCGCTTGGTCGACGGCGCACTTGTTGAGGTCGCGCGGGACGATCATGTTCGTCAGCTCGAATGCATCCGGCCCCTTGATCTGGATCTGCTTCTCGACGCCGACGTCCCACAGCGTCACCCCGTTCACGAGATGCCAGTACTCCTTCACCGGATCGCCGTAGTGGCGCGGGTGGTACGTGTGGTTGTAGACGCTGTACCGCTGCACACCGTGGCGGCGAGATGCATAGAAGTACGGCGACTTGCGGATCCGCGTGTACAGCAAGATCCCGGGGTTCTCGTTCACGGTCACGCTGCTCCTCCTTCCGGAAACACCGAGCTCCACGGCCCGGCTCCTCATCCCCTCAGGCGCTCGCCCTTGGGGTCCCACAGCGGCTCCGACGCGACGCGCGCCGGGAGCCGCTCGTCGAAGTACTCGATCTCCAGCGGTGTGCCCTCGACCGCGAGCTCCGCGGGCAGGTAGCCGTACACGACGCACCGTCCGATCGAGTAGCCGTAGCCCGCGCTCGTGACGTAGCTCACCACGTCGCCGTTCGAACGGATCGGCTCCTTGCCCAGCACGACCGCGGCCGGGTCCTCGAGCGTGATGCACGACAGCTTCCGCGTCGGGCCGCGATCGATCCTGCGCTCGAGCTCCGCTTTGCCCTGGAACTCCTTGTCCATCTTCACCGCGAAGCCGAGTCCGGCCTCGAACGGGTCGTACTCGATGTTGATGTCCTGTCCCCAGAGCCGATAGCCCTTCTCGAGTCGCAACGTGTCGAACGCGCCGAGCCCGGCCGCGATCAGACCGTGCTCGCGCCCCGCTTTCCACAGGAGCTCCCAGGCCCGGTCGCCCATGGCGAACTGTCCGTAGAGCTCCCACCCGAGCTCACCGACGTAGCTGATCCGCTGCGCCCACACGGGTCCGACCTCGCCGACGTTCAGGTACCTCCCGGTCATGTACGGGAACGCATCGTTGCTCACGTCCGCGTCCGTGACCGCCTGGAGCACATCTCGCGCCTTCGGCCCCCACAGGCCGAGGGCGAACAGCGACCCCGTACGCTCGGTGATCGTGACGCGATCGTCCCGGCGGATCTGGGCGCGCAACCACGCGAGGTCATGCTGCCCCGACCCACCGCCGGTCACCACTCGGAACAGGTCATCGTCCTTGCGCGCGATCGTCAGATCCAGCCGGATACCTCCGCGTGAGGTGAGCGCGGCCGTGTAGACGAGCGATCCGACGGGCCGATCGACGCGGTTGGCGAACACGCGCTCCAGGTACGCGAGCGCGTCCGGTCCCTGCACGTCGAACTTCGCGAACGGGGTGATGTCGAACAGCGCCGCCCTCGAACGCGTCGCGACATGCTCGGCCCCCTCGATCGGCGACCAGAAGCGAGAGGACCACGGCTCGCGCGTCTCCCACGGCTCGCCGGTGAGCAGCGACCGGTTGGCCTCGAACCACTGCGGGCGCTCCCACCCCGCCCCGGTGACGAACTCGGCGCCGAGATCCACGTGGCGCCCGTAGAACGGCGTCAGCCGGATCTTCCGCGGGCGGAGCATCTGTTGCCGCGGGTGCAAGATGTCGTACACCTCGCGGTACTGCTGCTTCCCGCGCTCGAGCACGTACGGCGGGGTCGTCTGGTACGGGTAGAAGCGGTTCGCGTCCGCCTCGGCGAGGTCAAAGCTCGGCTCCCCGAGCGTCATCCACTCCGCCACCTGCCGCCCCATGCCTGCGGCGTGCGTTACCCACACCGCCTCGCACACCCACACGCCGCGGACCTTCGCCGACTCGCCCACGATCGAACCCGCATCCGGTGTGAACGAGAACATGCCGTTCATGGACCGCTCCGGATCCGACGGGCGCATCCGCCCCTCCAGCGCGGGAAGCAGACGAGCGGCTTCGGCCTCGGCGACGGCGAAGTCCGAGGGCGTGAACGGCATCAGCGCGGTCTGCATCGAGCCGCCCGGCGCGCGAAACTCCGATCGCGACGTGGCGATCGGCTCGTGCCGGTAGCTCCCGACGCCGTAGTGGTCACGACGGTGGCGGAAGTACATCGCCATGTCCTGATGCCGCATGATCGGGTGGACGACCTCGCGCCCTTCGCCGGTGAGCTCGGGGACGGGGTC
>JBDTYT010000028.1:0-19202 GCA_040005555.1 Actinomycetota bacterium
GAGCTCGGCCTTCCGGGCGTCTAGCCGCCGATCGCGGACATGCTGCGCTCGGGCTGCACGAAGTCGGGATGGTTGATGCGGTGTCCGGACCACTTCCGCCATACATTCGCGCGGATCAGGCCAATGAGGTCGTCGTCGGAGGCTCCTGCCCGCATCGGACCGCGAAGATCGGTCTCGTCCAGAGCGAACAAGCAGGCACGGACCTGGCCTTCGGCAGTGACCCGCAGGCGGTTGCAGCTGTCGCAGAACGGTTCGGTGACGCTGGCGATCACGCCGATCCCACCCGGTGCGCCATCGGAGAAACGGAATGAGGTGGCGGGCTCATGGTCCGCCCCTTCCCGGCTCAACGGGAACACCGCGTCGATGGCCTCCACCACGCTCGCCGACGGGACGACTTTGGCGCGCTCCCACTCGTGCTGAGCGTCGAGTGGCATGTACTCGATGAATCGGACTGCGTACCCGGTCTCGCGGGACCATCGGGCGAAGTCGACCACCTCGTCCTCGTTCTGCCCGCCGATCACCACGCAGTTGATCTTGATGGGGACGAGCCCCGCCTCCTTCGCGGCGACGATCCCGGCGAGGACACGGTCGAGCGCGTCACGCCGCGTCATCTCCGCGAACCGGTGCTGCATGAGCGAGTCACACGACACCGTCACGCGGTCCATGCCCGCCTCAGCCAGCGGACCCGCCAGCCGATCGAGCAGGACCCCGTTCGTCGTCATCGAGATGTCGAGATCGGGCCCGACCTCGCGGAACATCCGCACGAGCGTGGGCAGTTCGGCGCGCACCGTCGGCTCTCCGCCGGTGACCTTCAGCGAGCGCACGCCGAGCCCCACGAAGATCGCGAGGAGCCGCGTGAGCTCCTCGAACGTGAGGATCTCAGCCTTCGGCAGCCACGCGAGGCCCTCGGCCGGCATGCAGTAGGTGCAACGGAAGTTGCATCGGTCGGTGACCGAGATCCGCAGGTCATCGGCGATCCGCCCGAAGGTGTCGACGAGCGGACCTGCGGGGGGCGGGCTCATCGAACGGGGCGCCGGGAGGTCCATGCGAACCATCAGCGTACCTTCGGACGGCGCTACGCGTCGCTCCCGCCGGTGGGCTGTTCGGGCAGGAGCAGGCGGACCGTGCCGAGTCCTGCACGGAGGGCCACATCTCGCGGCGTACCAGCGGCCACGCTCCGCCCGGCGGCGGCTCCGAGCAGGAAGGCGGCGAGCGGCGTGGACCTCCGCTCCACGAGGTGGGCCACGTCCCGAGCCGCGCTGAGCAGCAGCGTGATCTCGGCTCCGGCGAGCGGTTCCTCGCCGAGCGCCTCTGCTAACTGATCGATCCACGACTCCACATCGGCCTCCTGAGGTCTGGGGTGGCCTCCCCACGGTAGTGCGCCGCGGGTGAGAGCGAGGCCGAGGCTCGACAGGCCCAAGGCGTCTGGGGCAGGGCTCTGGCAGGATAGGCACCGTGGGAACCAACGGCTTCAGCGCGGTCGTGGTCACCGTGTCCGACGGTGTCGCGCGCGGGACGCGAGAGGACACGTCAGGAGCGACCGCGGAGTCGATGCTGCGTGAGGCCGGCTTCGAGGTCGGGGATCGCGTCGTCGTGCCCGACGAGCGTCCCGAGATCGAAACCGCGCTGACCGATCTCGCGACGCGCACCGTTGCCCTGGTCGTCACCACGGGAGGGACCGGGTTCGGACCTCGCGACGTGACACCGGAGGCCACCGCGGCCGTGATCGATCGTGAGGCGCCCGGCCTCGCCGAGCTCATGCGACGGCGGGGTCTGGATCGAACGCCGATGGCCGCGCTCTCACGCGCCGTCGCAGGGAGCCGCGGCTCGACGTTGATCATCAACCTGCCGGGGAGCCCGAGCGGCGTCCGCGAGAGCCTCGAGGCGGTCGTACCGGTGGTGCCGCACGCGCTCGAGCTCCTCGCCGGGCGGACCGGAGAGCATGCGACGGGCCACGCCGATCGAGCCGTCCCCACGATCGTGAACGGCGCGCCGCCGGCCGGCCCTAGCGTCCCCGCGCCCGTCGATGTCCGTGCCTGGGTCGAGGTGCGCGCCGTGAAGGTCCAAGGATCGCCCCCCTGCGCGGTCGGGAACCGGATGGACATCGTCCCGGGTGGTGAGGTGCGCGGTACGCTCGGCTGTGCCGAGTTCGACGAGGCTGCGGTGGTCGACGCCGCAGCCGTGATGGCTTCCGGTGAGCCCCAAACCCGCACCTACCATCACGAGCACGGCGACGTCGAGGTGTACCTGGAGCCCCACCGTCCGCCCGCGCGTCTCGTGGTCGTCTCGGCCACCGATGTCGCTCGGGCGCTCCGCCGGCACGGGGCGGAGCTCGGATCGGTCACCACGATGGTGGAGCCGCGCGCGGAACGGCTCGTCGCGGCCGATCGCGAGTTCCCCGGCAGCGTCGTCGCCTCGCTCGCCGAGGTCGAGATCGACCCCGAGACCGAGATCGTCCTCACCGACCACGACGCGCCCGCCGTGACGGAGACACTGGGCGCAGCCCTGCGTTCACCGGCCCGCTACATCGGCGTGATGGGCAGCCGCCGCCACGTCGGCCCCTACATGGAAGAGCTGCGATCGATGGGGTTCTCCGAGAACGACCTCGCGAGGATCAACTCGCCGGTGGGGCTCGACCTCGGGGGACGGAGTCCGCAGGAGATCGCGCTCGCGATCGCGGCCGGACTCGTCGCGGCACGTCACTCGCGTGAGGGCGGCTGGCTGGCCACCCGATGACCGGCACGCATATCCGCAAGAACCGTGCGTACTGGAACGACATCGCCGCCGAGTACCAGCGCGAACACGCCAAGCAACTCAACCACTGGGATCGACCGGTCTGGGGCGTGTGGGCCATCGCCGAGTCCGATCTGCACGTGCTCGGCGACGTCGGCGGCCGTGACGTACTGGAGCTCGGATGTGGAGCCGGCCAGTGGTCGATCTATCTCGCGAGGATGGGTGCTCGTCCGGTCGGTATCGATCTATCGATCGAGCAGCTCCGACACGCGTCCGCGCTCATGGCGGACGCGGGGACGGCATTCCCCGTCGTGAACGCCGACGCCGAGCGGACGCCGCTCGCCGACGCGAGCTTCGACATCGTGGTGTGCGACCACGGAGCCATGAGTTTCGCAGATCCCTTCCTGACCGTTCCGGAGGCTGTGCGTGTGCTACGGCCGGGTGGGCTGTTCGCGTTCAACGTGGCGAGCGCGTTCCATTTCGTGTGCTGGGACGACGAGGCGGACCGGGTCGGTGACCGCTTGATGCACGACTACTTCGGGATGCGGAAGTGGGACGAGGAGTCGGTGGACTTCATGCTGCCCTACGGCGAGTGGATACGCCTGTTCCGCGCGAATGGGCTCGAGGTGGAAGACCTCATCGAGCTGCGTCCCTCGGGACGGGCGACGAGCACATACGGTTTCTTTGCCCCTCGCGATTGGGCGCGCCGGTTCCCCGGCGAGAACATCTGGAAGCTCCGGAAGACGAGCGCAGCACCCACCTAGGATGGCGCGATGAGCGGGGCGCGTCCGTGGGTGACCTTCGTCGTCGCCGTGGCAGCGTTGATCGGGGCCCTGTTCATCCCCGAAAGCCGATCAGCGCAGCGGGCCGATCCGCGTCCGAACATCGTGATCATCCTCAGCGACGACCAATCACCCGAGTCGCTCCCGCACCAGCCGGCCGTCATGCCATACCTCCAAGGTCAGGCTCTCGATCCGCAAGGGGAATGGGTGCGTTTCACGAACGCGTTCCTGAACACACCGCTCTGCTGCCCGTCCCGCGCGAGCATCCTCACGGGCAGGTACTCGCACGAGACGCACGTCGAGACGAACTTCGACGGTCATTTGTTCGACGACTCTTCGACGGTGGCGACCTGGCTGCATGACGCCGGCTACACGACCGGCCTCGTCGGCAAGTATCTGAACGGGTATCCGTTCGGACGTGCGGAGTACATCCCACCCGGCTGGGATCGATGGGACGGCAAGGAGCAGGGGGGAGGCGGGAGCGTCTACTACGACTACACCGTCCTGAAGCAGGGCTTCCCCGTCGCGTACGGCGGCGGCCCGGGTGATTACGGGACCGATGTGTACGCTTCGCTGGCGGTCAACTTCATCCGAACGGCGCCCACCGACAAGCCGTTCTTCCTCTATTTCGCCCCGACGGCCCCACACCCCCCTTGGACGCCGCCGCCCCGGTACGAGAACACCTACGCATCCATGTCGATGCCCCATCTGCCGGACCTCAACGAGCCCGATGTATCCGACAAGCCGGCCTGGGTCCGCGCCCTGCCCTCCCTCACACCTGAGGAGCTGACGGGCCTCGATCGTGCTCGGCGACTCGAGTACGAGGCGCTGCTCGGCGTGGACGATGCCGTCCGCAACATCCTCCAGGCGTTGACCGCTCGCGGGGAGCTGGAGAACACCGTCATCTTCTACCTGACGGACAACGGGTTCTCGTTCGGCGAGCATCGATGGGTCACGAAGGATTGCGCGTACGAGGAGTGCATCCACACGCCGTTCCTCGTCCGGTTCCCGGGAGCGGTCACGAGGGTGGACGACCACCTCGTATCGAACGTGGATCTCGCGCCGACCCTGGCGGAGCTCGCCGATACGCAGCCGGGAGGTCCGGTTTCCGGCCGGAGCATCGTGCCGCTCCTGCAGGGACGACCGTCGCCCGACTGGCGCTCCGGCGTCCTCCTCGAATGGGCGGGAGACGACCGCATCCCGCCGTGGTGGGGAGTGCGGACCCAGGACTTCCTATACGTCGAGCTCGACACCGGCGAGCGTGAGCTCTATGACCTGCGGACCGATCCGTTCGAGTTGGTGAACGTGGTCAACGATCCCTCGTATGAGAACACGGTGACTCGGCTCTCCGCGCAGCTCGCGGCGCTCAAAGCGGGCTGAACGGCCATGCCCGGCTCTGGTTGGGTTCGAGGATCGTGCGCGATCGTGGTCGCGGTGACGAGCCTCCTCTCGGGGCCGGCCGTTCGAGCGCGGGCGGCGTCGACACCGCCCAACGTCGTCGTGATCGTCACGGACGATCAGCGATGGGACTCGCTCGGCGTGATGCCCATCGTGCAGCGTGAGCTCGTCGGGCAGGGCGTGACGTTCACGAACGCGTTCGTGTCCAACCCGCTGTGCTGCCCGTCTCGAGCCAGCATCTTGACCGGAGACTATTCGCACACCACGGGCGTGTACCGGCAGATCCCGCCGTTCGGCCGCTTCGAGGCGTTCGATGACGGATCCACCCTCGCCACGTGGTTGGACGGCGCGGGATACGACACGGCGCTCGTGGGCAAGTACATCGACGGTTACCAACACGCCGGCCTCACAGGGTACATCCCGCCCGGGTGGGACCGGTGGGTCGGGTTCATCCACGCGGGATACCAGGACTATCAGCTGAGCATCGACGGCGCGGTGCAGGCGTTCGGCGAGGCGCCGGGCGAGTACTCGACCGATGTGCTCGCCGGCGAAGCCGTGCGCTTCATCCGCGGGGCGCAGGGCCCGCTGTTCCTGTACTTCGCGCCGGAAGCCCCTCATGCACCGGCGATCCCGGCGGTGCAGGACCGGCTCGCGTTCACCGGCGGTCCCGTTCCGATGGCTCCGAGCTTCGACGAAGCCGACGTCTCGGACAAGCCCGCGTATGTGCGCGATCTGCCGAGGATCACCGACGCACGCCGGGCCGAGGTGACGGCGTTCGCGCTCGACCAAGACAGGACGCTCCTGGCCGTCGATCGCGCGATCGCGCAGATCCTGGACGCGCTCCGCGCGACGGATCGTCTACGGGACACGTTGATCGTCTTCACTTCGGACAACGGGATCTTGTACGGCGAGCACCGATGGACGAAGAAGGAGGTGCCCTACGAGGAGAGCATCCGGGTACCGATGGTCGTACGGTTCGACCCCATCGGCGTGACGAAGACGGACGCCCACCTCGTGGCGAACATCGACATCGCAGCGACCGTGGCCGCGCTCGCGGGAGTGGCCACCCCATCCCTCGACGGGCGTAGTCTCCTTCCGCTGCTCGGACCGCCAGGGGCCCACCCGTCGTGGCGCAAGGACCTGTTGCTCGAACACATGGAGGGGACCAACCCCGTCCCCACCTACTGCGGGGTGCGCGCGGTGCACACCGTGTACATCCGCTACGCCACCGGAGAGGAGGAGCTGTATGACCTCGAGGCCGACCCGTTCGAGCTCTCGAACCTCGCCACGGATCCGTCCGCGGCCGGTCTGCTGTCGTCGATGCGGGCCCAGCTCGATGTGCTGTGCGATCCTCCCCCGCCCGGATTCGACGACCGATGGTCAGGTCGGATCTGGGTGGCCATCGGCACCCTGTTCGCGGCGTTCGCGCTCGAAGCGATGAAGATCCGGCGACGGCGCACTCGCATCGTGCACTGATCAGGGTCGTCCCGCATACTGGCTCGCCGTGGAGTACAACCCCGGTCCCGGCTCGCGGCTCCCCATCCGACGGGGTCGGACCCAGCTGGATCGCAGACGCGTCGCTCGCCGCCGGGGGTTCGTCGCTTTCACGATCGCCCTGCTCCTCGTCATCGCCTGGTTCGCCCGGCCGAGTGGGGGCCGCGAGGGGGAGCTGGCCGGGACCCCGACCCCGACCACGGGTCACGGCGGGAACGGAGGCAACGGAGGGAGTCCGAGCACGAGCCCCGGCGTTCCGAGCGGCGCCCCGATCGACCACGTGGTGTACGTCATCAAGGAGAACCGGACGTTCAACAACTTCTTCGCGACCTACCCCGGGGCCGAGGGCTCCACCGAGGGCGGCACGCTCACCTGCACGGAGCACGGCTGCAAGGACGGCCCGGTGGTCCAGCTCACGAAAGCCGACGACGTGCAGGCTCACGACCTCACCCACTGCTTCCGCTGTGGCCTGACGGCGATCAACGGCGGCAAGATGAACGGCTTCAACTGGATGAACGGCCCGATACCGACGGACTCGACCAAGGCTCCTCTGTACGGCCACGACATGAGCGGCTACTCGTACTTCGACCGCTCCGGACTCCCGAACTACTGGGCGTACGCCGACCGCTTCGTGCTGGCCGATCACTTCTTCACATCGATGTTCGGCCCGACGCTCCCTGAGCATCTGTACACCGTTGCCGCGCAATCGAAGGGGATCGTCGACAACAAGTCGACTGTCGATCACGCGGGCAGCTATTGCGACGACCCCACCGAGAGCGCCACACAGTTCGCTCCGCATCTGTCGGCCAGTGAGCAGCGGGCCATCATGGGGCTCGAGGATGCCATCACGGTGAACCACGACAACACGTATGCGATCGGCAACTACTGGGGATCGCAGCGCCTGTGCTTCGACATCCCGGTCTTGCCCGATCAACTCGAGAAGGCGGGCATCTCGTGGACGTACTACGCCGAGGACAACGCGTGGCAGAACGCGCTGCAGATGATTCGCCACGTCCGGTTCGGCCCGATGTGGAACGACGTCCGCCCACCGGAGGACTTCGTCGGCGACGTGAAGCACGGCGATCTGCCACAGGTCTCGTGGGTGATCCCGCCCGAGTCGTACAACGACCACCCCGGGGCCGGCAAGAGCGTCTGCGCGGGGGAGAACTGGATCGTGAACCTCGTGAACTCGATCATGAAGAGCGAGTACTGGCGCTCGACGGCGATCGTCGTCGTCTGGGACGATTTCGGAGGTTTCTACGATCCCGTTGCGCCTCCGCGTCCGGACATCATGGGCCTGGGGCCTCGCACCCCCGCGTTGATCATCTCGCCGTACACGCGCTCGGGCGACAACCCGAGCGGTGGGACCGTCGACCACACCACGTACGAGTTCTCGAGCGTGCTCGCGTTCATCGAGCAGCTCTTCGGTCTGGATGCGATGACCGAGCGCGATGCGAACGCGAGTCCCCTCGCCGGAGCGTTCGATTTCCAACACCCGAACTTCGACAAGCTCGTCCTGCCGCTGCGGACGGATTGCCCGTACGGCACGACGCTCTCGCAGCTGGCCCCCGGGTGGCCGCTCGCCCGGACGATCGGCTCACCGTACGACTGAGCCCCTCAGCCGTCCGGGAAGGCGGGTCCGGGGCAGTCGGTCCGCGGCGGCAAGGGATCGGGCGGACGTGGGTCCTGCGCGAAGTCGAACGCGGACATGAACGGGGTGGCGTTCCGATCCCGCTGCGTGAGCTGGGTGAGGCCCCAGTTGTCTTCGACGAAACGGAGCACGCTCGAGAACTCCCCGAGCTCATGGGACACGAACCCGTCTTTCGCGTACGGGGACAGGACGAGCAGCGGCACGCGGATCCCGAAGCCGAACCCGTCGACCTGCGGCGGGGGGACGTGGTCGTAGAACCCGCCGTAGTCATCCCACGTGAGGAAGATCGCCGTGTCCTTCCACATCGGCGAGTTCATGATCGCGTCTATCACACGCGTCGACCAATTCTGGCCGTGACAGAAGCTGTACTCGGGGTGCTCGGACAGTTCGAACCGGGGGGTGATCCACGTGACCGGCGGGAGCCGCCCGTCACGGATGTCCGCGAGCACGCCGTCCACCGGGAAGATGTGTGACTGCCACACCTTCGGGTCCTCGCGGATGTGTCGGACGGCGTCGTACGCGGACCAGAGGTATCCGTTCTGCTCCTGCGTGGCCGAGTAGTAGGCCCACGGTATGTCCTTCGCCGAGAGCAGGTCGCCCTCGGTCTGGAAGTCGAAGCAGGGCGGGAGCTGCTTCTCGTTGCCCTCGCTGTCGAACACGGGGACGAACGAATCCGGCAGCGAGTCGCAGCCCCAGGCCTTGAACAGCCCGGTCTCTTGATGGCGCATGCGGAGCGTGGCGATGTCCTGGATGGGGTTCTCGTGCGCGCCGCCCGATTGCGCCGCGATCGTATAAAGGTGATTCGGGAACGACGGTCCCTGTGCGCTCGCGAAGAAGTTGTCGCCCAGGACGAAGTGCTGCGCCCAGTGCCAGTAGTTCGGGAGATCCTGCGGCCCGTACTGCGTGTAGGCGTAGCTGTCGGCGGCGTCGCTCACCGTCGCGAAGCCGTCCATCTTCCCGCCGTCGTATGCCTGCAGCGCGCAGTCGTAGCAGTGCTTGATGTCCTCAGGCAGGATGTCGAGAGCCTGCGTGAGCGGCCGCTGTTCGCCCTGATCGTTACCGACGGTCACGCCGTTGGCACCGGGGAACCGGCCGAAGAGGTTATCGAAGGTTCGGTTCTCCTTGATGATGAACACGACGTGCTTGATCGGCGTCGCCGTGGCGAACGAGGAAGCGTTCGATCGGGCGGGCCGGTCGCCGAGATCGAGCGGCGGCACCGGACGCCATATCCGCGGGTCGTGCGAGCACCCGGCGGCGAGCAGTGCGAAGGCGAGCACGGCGCCCGTGGCGGTGAGCGCGAGCGGTCGGTGACGCACGCGGGCACGGTAGCAGCACGCTTCCGGATCCGTCGGCCTGGTCGCCGGTACGAGCCTCAGGCATGATGAGCGTGCCTGCACATGACCCCGGTGGACGGGGTCCAAGATCTGATGGCGCAGAAGGCGGAGCGGTCCTCCGGTGGCACGCAGACGTACTACGAGACGCTGTCACAGAGCCCGCTGCTGTTTCCGCCGGCTGATCCTTCGCAGGCGAACCTCCACGGGTACAAGCGGTTCGACGCCGCGACGTACCAGCAGTACGCGAGCCTGTTCAGCGACGTGATCAACGCTTGAGTCTCAATCGCGCACGATTCGGTCGCGGACCCACGCGACGTGAGCGCGGTGCTCGGCCTCGTGCTGCAAGAGGTGATGCAGGACCCACGCCGCGCTGACGTCGTACTCCTCCCGAGCCCGGAGCCGGTGGAACTCCTCGTTCGACATCGGCACGAAGTGCTCGAGCACGATCGCGCGGGCGCCCTCGAGCCGCCGCAGATGATCCTCGAGCGTCTCGCCACGGACCTCGGTGAGTCGACCGTCACGGTCGCGATCGCCGTAGGGCAGCAGGTCCTTCGGCCAGTCGGGTGCGGTCTTCGATCCGAGGACGTCGACCAGCACCCAGTCCACCTCCACCAGCGCCACGTGGTACAGGATCGTCCCGATGCTGTTGAGGTCGCCGTCGGGCACGACCTCGAGCATGTCGTCGGTCACCCGCCCGTCGAGCTCCTTCATCGTGTCCCGGCGCGAGTCGGCCATCGCCGACAGCCACCGACCCACCTCGGGATCGTCGGCATCCGGCTCGAGCGACAAGATCTCGCGTTCGGGCATCCGAGAGAGCTTCTCAGACGGGTTGGAGCTCGCGACCCTCTTGCTGAGCCATGAACTCGCGCCAGTAGCGCTGCCCCTCTTCGGGAAGCGTCGAGATCGGGTCGAAGTACGGATGCTCCTGCGTGAGGACATCCGGGTCGTCGTGCTCGATCCCGGTGCGGTAGTTCTTGCGCCAGTACGAGATGCCCTTCACCTCGTCGTAGCGGCTGAGCATGTGGACCCAGCGCTTGCCGACGAACGGCACGTCGCACACGACGCGCGGGGTGGCGAACCCCGGCAGGTATCCCATGATCGCGAACTGCAGCTCTTGCGCGTCGCGCACGGAGATCCGCCAGTGCTCAGCGTTCGGGATCATGTCGCACATGTAGAAATAGTACGGCATGATCTTCGCGTGATCCAAGAGCATGAAGCACAGCTCAAGGATCTGGTTCGGCGTGGTGTTCACCCCCCGGAGCAGGACACCTTGGTTCCGCACGTCTCGGTAGCCCATGTCGAGGAGCGCGCGCACCGCCTTGCCGACCAACGGCGTGATCTGCTGTCCCGAGTTCACGTGGGTGTGGATCGCGATCTCGATGCCACGTTCGTGGGCGCGCTTCGCGATGTGGTCGTAGCCCTCCAGCACCTCGTCCTGCAAGAAGTGCTGCGGGATGCCCATCAGGCCCTTCGTCGCGATGCGGATGTCGCGCACGCTCTCGATGTCCATGAGCTTGAATAGCCACTCCTCGAGGCGCTTGATCGGGAGGTTAGCCATGTCGCCGCCGCTCACGACCACGTCCCGTACCGAGGACGTCTTCCGCAGGTAGTCGAGCATCGCGTCCCAGCGCTCGCTCTGCTTCATCTCGAACTTGTACTTGAGGATCTGGAGCGTGTCGTTGCCGACGAGATCCATGCGTGTGCAGTGACCGCAGTACTGCGGGCACGTGGGGATCATCTCGGCGAGGACCTTCGTGGGGTATCGATGCGTGAGGCCCTCGACCGCCCACATGTCGGCCTCGTGCAGGCTGTCGCGCGAGGCCATCGGGTGGCTCGGCCACTCCGTGTCGCGATCGCTGAACGCCGGAGCCATGTAGATGCGGACGGGGTCGTGCTGCAGGTCGGTCTCGTCCATCGTGTTGACCATCTGAGGGGGCAGGAGCATCGACATGGTTGCTCGCTCCTGCTGGTCGCGTTCGATGTCGGCGTAGAGCTCGTCGGTCAGGTGCTCGCCGAGGGCCTTCTTGAACTCGACGAGGTTCTTCACCGAGTGAGCGCGCTGCCATTGCGCCGATTCCCACTGCTCCTTCGTGACGTCGCGGTACCCGGGTAGGCGGGTCCAGTCGGGTTCGACGTACTGACGCTTCAGCGGGTACTCGAAAGGCTGGCGGGCCGCGTGCGCCCTTCCGGCTTCGTGGTGCGGACGTTCGCCAACCGGACGGATCTCCTGATCTTCAGTCACGTGGTGCACCTCCACGAGATGATTCGGCGCGGAAACGGCCCGACCGAGGGTCGAGACGGACAGATTCTCCTCGGCAGCAATCGTAACACGGCATCTGTCCGGCGAACGAGGGGTCAGGCCGAAGGATATCCGGCCAGATGTCAACGGATCCGGGAGCGCGGGGCTAGCTTAACGGCGTCCGCGAGGGCCGCCGCGTCCGCCGAAGTTGCCTCCCTGGCGGGGGCGACGCTCCATGCGGACCTGCTCCTGGGGGCCCTTGGGCAGGCGGAGCTTCAGCGGGATGGGTCCGTTGCGCTCGTACTTGACGGCGATGTGGTCGATCTGGGAATGACGCTCGAGCTCGCGCCAGCCCGATGCCAAGAGGTGCTTGTGGCGGCCAGCGGCAGTCTTGCGCAGCTTCTCGGTGTTCGGGACCTTGACGTAGAGGCGCTCCACCCGAACTTCCTTGTGATCGGCCATCGGAGCAGCGTACCAGGGGGTTCGGACGTTCCGGGTCGCGGGAACATAAGCTTGCTCGAGACCTCGACGGAGGAGACGGATGGACAAGGTCCAAGCGTGGAACGAGCTGGCCGCCCAGCTCGCCGTGAACTCGATCCGAGCCTCGACCGCGGCGGGTTCGGGACATCCGACGTCCTCGATGTCGGCGGCGCACCTCCTGGCGGTGCTGTATTCGGATCACCTGCGGTACGACGTGAAGGATCCGAAGGCAACGGCGAACGACCGATTCGTGCTGTCGAAGGGGCATGCCTCACCGCTGATGTTCTCGGTGCTGGAGGCCATCGGCGCCATCTCGGATGAGCAGCTGTTGTCGTTCCGGCGGTTCGGCTCACCGGTGCAGGGCCACCCGGTGCCGCTCCCGGAGATGCCGTGGATCGACGTGGCGACCGGCTCGCTCGGCCAGGGGTTGCCGATCGGCCTCGGCATGGCGCTCGCGATGCGCATGGACGGTATCCCCGCTCGCGTGTGGGTGCTCATGGGCGACTCGGAGGCAGCGGAGGGCTCCGTCTGGGAAGCGATGGAGAACGCCTCGCACCACGGCGCTTCGAACCTCGTCGCGATCCTCGACATGAACCGACTCGGTCAACGCGGGCCGACGATGCTCCAGTGGGACGGTGACGCGTACGCCGCGCGAGCGGAGTCCTTCGGCTGGCTCCCGATCCAGGTCGACGGCCACGACGTCGAGGCGATCGACGCCGCGTACCGCGAGGCCGAGGGGGCAGCTCGGCCGGCGTTCGTCGTCGCGAAGACGGAGAAGGGACACGGTGTCTCGTTCCTGGCGAACCAGGAGGGGTGGCACGGCAAAGCGCTCTCGGCCGAGGAAGCGGAGCGGGCGATCGCCGAGCTGGGCGGAACTCGATCGATCCGCATCGATCCCCCGAAGCCGGACGCGGCCGTCATGCCGGAGAACGGCGATGCACACGTGCAGCTGCCGGCGTACGAGGACGAGATCGCGACGCGCAAGGCGTTCGGCGAGGCGCTCGCCGCGCTCGCCGTGCGGCCAGAGATCGTCGTGATCGACGCAGAGGTCGCGAACTCCACGCACACCGAGGACGTCCAGAAGGTAGCGCCCGATCGGTTCGTCGAGAGCTATATCGCCGAGCAGAACATGGTCGGCATGGCGGTCGGTATGCAAGCGGTCGGGAAGGTGGCGTTCGCAGCCACGTTCGCGGCCTTCTTCACGCGCGCCTACGACTTCATCCGGATGGCGGCGATCGGCCGGGCCGACCTGCGGCTTGCCGGTTCGCACGCCGGTGTGTCCATCGGCGAGGATGGGCCGTCACAGATGGCGCTCGAGGATCTCGCGATGATGCGCGCCGTCCACGGCTCGACCGTGCTCTACCCCGCCGATGGCAACTCGACGGCCGTCCTCGCGCAAGCGATGGCGGATCTCCCCGGCATCTCATACATGCGCACGACGCGCGAGAAGACCCCGAAGCTGTACGACGCCGGCGAGGCCTTCCCGATCGGCGGCAGCAGGACACTGCGCGAGAGCGACGCCGACCGCGTGACGCTCGTCTCTGCAGGCGTCACGCTCTTCGAGTCGTTGAACGCCGCGGATGGGCTCGCGAGGGACGGCATCTCGGTCCGCGTGATCGACGCGTACTCGATCAAGCCGATCGACGCGCCCACCCTCCGGCGGGCGCTCGCCGAGACCGGTCTCGTCGTCACGGTGGAGGATCACTGGATCGAGGGCGGCTTGGGCGATGCCGTTCTCTCAGCGCTCGCCGCCGAGAGCGAGCTCTCGGGCCGAGTGGTGAAGATCGGCGTGACCGAGATGCCCGGCTCCGGCTCGCCCGAGCAGCTTCGCGACTGGGCCGGGATCTCGGCGGGCAAGATCGTCGACGCGCTGAAGGTGCTCCTGCCGGGTTGACCAGGGAATTTACCTGCAGCGAATGATCTCGATGGGCCCGGTCCGCCGGTAGCATGGATAGGCATGAGTGCAGGGCTCCTCCCCGCGAAACCTCGGCTGCGTGGTCGGATCCACCAGGTCGCCTTCTTCGTCTCGATCCCAGCAGGCGTCCTTCTCATCGTGCTCGCGCACGGCGCGGCCGGAAAGACCGCTGCGATCATCTACGCCGTGAGCCTCAGCGCGGTGTTCGGCGCGAGTGCCTCGTACCACGTGGGGAGCTGGTCGAAGCCCGCGCTGCGCCGCATGAAGCGACTCGACCACTCGATGATCTTCATGCTGATCGCCGGCAGCTACACGCCGGTCGCGCTGCTGGTCCTACACGGCGCATGGTCGGTCGTCATCCTCTCGCTCATCTGGACGATGGCCGCGCTCGGCATCACGCTGAAGCTCGCGCGGATCGACGGCTTGTCTAAGCTCGCGGCCACCCTGTACGTGTCGATGGGATGGCTGATCGTCATCCCGTTCCTCCAGCTCTACCGGGGACTCTCGACGGCCGGACTCACGTTGCTGGTGGCGGGCGGGGCGTTGTACACGCTGGGCGCCGTGGTGTTCGCCAAACGCACCCCCGATCCGAACCCGGCCGTGTTCGGGTACCACGAGGTGTGGCACGCGTTCATCGTCGCCGCTGCGGCCTGCCACTGGGCGATGATCTTGCTCGTCCTGCGGGCCGCGGCCTAGATCTGCTGGTAAGCTGGGTGGCGAGGAACGACGTCGTCGTTCCGTGAGGTTTCGCTTCCTGGTTCCCCCTTCAGGTGGTTTCGGGCACGCAGAACCTCGCCCGAGGCACCACCGCGCTATGTCGCGGTAGAAGGAGAGGACCATCCCCATGACCCAGGAACCGACGTTTCGAGATCTCGGCGTATCCGAGCCCGTCGTGACGGCACTGACGGCTCGAGGCGCGCTCGCACCGTTCCCGATCCAAGTGCTCGTCATGCGCGATGCCCTCGCCGGCCATGACGTGCTGGCGAAGTCGCAGACCGGATCGGGCAAGACCCTCGCGTTCGCGATCCCCATCGTCGAGCGCGTAGACCGAAGCGCCGCAACGCCCGCGGCCCTCGTGCTCGTCCCTACTCGAGAGCTGGCCGTCCAGGTCGCCGAGGAGTTCGCCGACGTGGCGAAGGTCAAAGGTCTGAAGGTCGGGCTCGCGTACGGGGGCGTGAGCGTACGAGAACAAGGTCGGGGGATCACGAACGCGCACGTCTTGATCGCCACGCCGGGCAGGCTCGAGGACCTCGCGGAGCGCAGGCTGATCAAGCTCGATGGGATCCGCATCCTGATCCTTGATGAGGCCGATCGCATGCTCGACATGGGGTTCCAGCCCCAGGTGGACCGCATCGTCCGGCGGATCCCGAAGGACCGCCAGACGATGTTCTTCTCGGCCACGCTCGACGGCGACGCCGGACGGATCGCCGGCGCGTACACGCGGAACGCCACTCGTCACGAGGTCGTGAGCGAGAACAAGACCGTCGAGGAGGTCGAGCACCAGTTCATCTCGGTCTCCGCGCAGGGCAAGGTCGAGGCGCTCGTCGATCTCTTGAAGAAGGACCGC
This sequence comes from Actinomycetota bacterium, assembly GCA_040005555.1. GTDB lineage: Bacteria > Actinomycetota > UBA4738 > UBA4738 > HRBIN12 > JBDTYT01. The sequence continues at coordinate 15,594 of JBDTYT010000028.1, forward strand.
GAGCTCACGCTGGTGTTCGTGCGGACCAAGCGGGGCGCCGACCGACTCGTGCAGAAGCTGAAGACGAAAGGCGTGCGCGCCGAGGCCATGCACGGCGACATGACCCAGCCGGCCAGACAACGAGCGCTTCAGCGTTTCGAGACCGGAAGGGTCGATGTCCTCGTCGCGACCGACGTGGCTGCGCGAGGCCTCGACCTCGACCGGATCAGCCACGTGGTCAATTTCGATCCGCCCGAGGACGATAAGGCGTACGTCCACCGTGTCGGTCGGACCGCGCGGGCCGGGCGCAGCGGCACGGGCGTCACGCTCGTCACCGCCGAGCAGCAAGGGGACGTCGGTCGCTTGGCCGCCCGGTTGGACCTCGGTGAGGAGTTCCAGCAGGAGGGCATGAAGATGGCGCCTCCGCGGGTCGTGTTCTCGGGTGCGCGCGGTGGGCGTCGGTCCTCGCTCCGCAAGCCCGCTCGCCGGAAGTTCTGAGCCGCGCGTCAGCCGGCGAGGCTTTGGACGACCTGCATGCCCGCCCGGCGATGCATCGCGAGGATGTCCTCCGCAGGCATCGGCCGCGCGAAGTAGAAGCCCTGGCCGAGCTGACACCCCCGCTCGACGAGGAATCTCCACTCGGCTTCGGTCTCGATGCCCTCGGCCAGCGAGGTCATGCCCAGACCGTTGGCGAGCTGGATCACGGCTTGGACCATGCTCCCCGCTTGCGGGTCGGTGGCGACGTCGCGTACGAACGTTCGGTCGATCTTCAAGATCGCGACCGGCATGTCCTTCAACCGAGACAGCGATGAGTAGCCCGTGCCGAAGTCGTCGATCGCCAGTCGCAATCCACGGGCGTGCAGATCCCACAGGATGCGAAGGGTCCGATCGGGATCAGTCATCGCTGTGGACTCGGTGATCTCGACGATCACCTGCGCCGGATCGACGCCGCCGATTTCCAGGCGTGACAGGATCTTCTCGGCGATGTCCGGCTGCCACAACTGCCGGGGAGACAGGTTGAAGGACAGGTCGAGCTCGAGGCCCTCCGCTCGCCAGACCTGGTCTTGACGGGCGACCTCTTCGACGACCCAGTCGCCGATGGTCTCGATGAGTCCCATCTCTTCCGCGAGCGGGATGAATTCACCGGGAGGCACCAGCCCACCGTTCGGGTCGGCCCATCGGATCAACGCCTCGACGCCCTTCATCGTGCCGTCGGACAGGTCCACGACCGGCTGGTAGTGCAAGGTCCAGTTCTGATTCTCGACGGCCTTGCGTAAACGCGTCGACAGCGACAGCTTGCCGAGCGCCTCCGCCGACCCGTCCGCGTACACGGCGTACCCGCCGGGCGACACCTTCTTGCTCTGGTACATGGCGCCGTCCGCGTTCTTCAGCAGGCCCGTGACGGTGTCGGCGTGCTCCGGGAACACGGCGATGCCGACGCTCGCGGTGACGTAGACCTCGGTCCCGTCCAGGTCGAACGGTCTAGCCAAGGCATCCTGGACGCGGAGAGCCACCGCCTCCGCCGCGAGGGTCGGGCCATCGGTCGTGCCGTGGCTCGGCGCCGAGCGATCGAGATCGGCGAGCAGCAGCAGGAACTCGTCGCCTCCAGGCCGTGCGACCAGGTCGGTCTCGCGCGTGGCCTCGCGCAGCCGGTCCGCGAACTGACGGAGGAGCTCATCGCCTGCGTCGTGTCCGAGGCTGTCGTTCACGAGCTTGAAGTCGTCCAGATCTGCCGTCACCACGGCAACCGCCAGGTCGTGCCGCCGTGCGCGCGCCATCGCGAGCTCGAGGAGCTCCTCGAACATCGCGCGGTTCGGCAGGTCAGTGAGCTTGTCGTGGTACGCGAGGAAGGCGGCTTGTTCCTCGGCCCTCTTCCGCTCGGTGATATCGAGCATGAGGCCCTGGATGAGAGCGGGCCCGCCCTCTTCACTCGTGACCACCATGGCGCTGTCTCGGAACCACACCTCGTTCCCGTCGGTGCCGATCAGCCGATACTCGAAGGTGAACGGCTCTCCGAGCTCGCGACCTTGCAGGTAGGCGGCAAGCGCCGCGTCCCTGTCGTCCGGGTGCAGGCGCTTGGTCCACAGATCAGGGTCGTCGATGTATTCCTGCGGCGTGATCCCGAGCAACGGCTCGATCTGTGGGCTCACGTAGGTGGTCGCCATGGTTTCGTCCGCGACGTCCACGTAGACGATCGCGGGGATCTGCTCGACGAGCGCGCGGTACTTGGCCGTCGCCTCGCGGAGACCGGCGTCGGCGCGGTGAAGCTCGTGAACGACGGACTGAAGCAATTGTTGCCCGGTTTCGGGTACGTCCTTCAAGTAGTCGAGCAGCTGCTGGATGGCCTCGAACGCTGCGGCAGAGCCGGTGGAACGGTCGAGCTCGCCCTCATGAGGTGGCACTGGATAGCCCTTCCTGCCTACGTGACTTCAGGTATCGGCAAACGGGCTCCCAGGCTTGAACCGTGCTCGCCGGCGAAGCCGCCTCAGCAGGAGTGCTCGTCGGGGAGCAACGGACGCAGCAACAGCGAGTACTCGGCGCCGTCGCTCGACCATGGAGTGAGTTGGTTCGCCTTCTGGAGGTCGGGCATCAGGGTCGTGAGGTCGTCGCTCCCGACGACGCCGCAACGAGCGTTCTGAAGGAGCTGATCGTTCAGGGGGTCGCCGAACCTCGAGAGCCCGGGAGACAGCGGCCACTCGATGGGCTCTTGCTGCAGGTTCGGGTCCTGACCCGCGTACGGCTGCACGTAGACGCGGATCTCGGTGAATGGGTAGGTCCCGTCCTGGCCCACCGTGCCTGCCGGCAGCCAACTGCGGAGGTCGCCGAGCTTGGCGTCGAACTGCGCCAGCTTGTGCCGTGCCGTTTCGTCGGCGCCTTGACACGATCCCTCCGCGATCCCGAGCGCGTACGCGTCGATGGTGTGGATGCTGCCCCCCGCGTTGAGGGTGAATGTTGTGGTCCCTACGTCGGCGATGCAGTTGTAGCCGTACGACCTGTCGGGGCCGAACAGCCCCGCTTCTTGGGCGGCCTGCAAGATCGCTTGGATGCCGTCCTCGGAAACGTGCGTCTGGATCAGGGCGGGGAGCGCCGGTCCCGGATAGATCTCGATCTGGGCGCCCTGCGTGATCAACGTGCCGTCACCGAAGAGGGAGAACCCCGGGATCTGGGTGAGCGTCGTCGATGGAGCGACGAACCCACCGGAGACACCCACCTGCAAGATGAGGTCGCCTGCCCCGGTCGGATGCTCGATGCCTCCGCTCCCGGCGCCGTTGCCACCGCCCGAGCCTTGGTCGTTCAGGCGCCCGCATGCCCCGGCGAACATCGCGAGAGCGATCAGCGAGGCGATCAGCATGGACCTTCTCATCGGCGTGCCTCCTCCGTGTGGTCGGTGTTGGACGCCTGGGCGAAGGCGAAGGGTTCCTGCTCGGACGTCCGAGAATCTTGCGGTCACTGCGCGCGGTAGGCTGCCTCGGTGGGCGCGACGATGCGGGCGCTGCGCAAGACCGCGGCCGGCCCCGGCGCCGAGCTGCTCGAGATCGCGCGCCCCGAGCCCGGCGAGGATGAGGTCGTGGTGCGGGTGCACGCCGCCTCGGTGTGTGGCACCGATCTGCACATCTACGAATGGAACGA
>JBDTYT010000029.1:0-19193 GCA_040005555.1 Actinomycetota bacterium
GGGCAGGTCTCGGAGAACGCCTCCAAGAGTCCACCAGACACGCGCTTGCGCGTCACCTCGAGTAGCCCGAGCGGGCTGATATCGAAGACCTGCGAGCGCGACTTGTCCTGCGCGAGCGCTTCCTTCAACGTGTCGATGACCTTCTTCTTGTTCTGCTCGAGCAGCATGTCGATGAAGTCGATGATGATCATGCCCCCGATGTCCCGCAGTCGGAGCTGGCGAGCGACCTCCGCGGATGCCTCGATGTTCGTGTTCACCACCGTCTCCTCGAGGTTCGTCTTACCGACGGACTTGCCCGTGTTCACGTCGATGACCGTCATGGCCTCGGTGCGATCGATCACGAGGTAGCCGCCCGAGGGCAACCAGACCTTGCGGTCCAATCCCTTGTGGATCTGCTCGACGATGTGAAACTCCTCGAACACCGGGAGCTTCCCCTCATGCAATCGCACCTTCTCGAGGGTGTCCGGCGCGATGTCACGCAGGTAGTCGGTGACGAGGGCGTAGACGCGAGGCGAATCAGTGACGAGTTCGCGGAACTCCTCATCGGTGAACAGGTCACGCACCACCCGCACGGTGAGCTCGGGCTCTTCGTACAAGGTGGCGGGTGCCTTGGCTTTCTTCGAACGCTTCTCGATGTCCTGCCACGTCGCCAGCAGGCGCTGGATGTCCGCGGCGAGCGCCTCCTCCGTGGCACCCTCGGCCGCCGTGCGCACGATCAAGCCGTGGGATTCGGGTTTGAGGCCCTTGTAGATCCCCTTCAGTCGTTTCCGCTCATCCTCAGGGAGCCGCCGGCTGATCCCGGTGACGCTCGAGTTCGGCGCGAGGACCAGGTACCGGCCCGGCAACGAGATCTGCGCGGTGAGGCGGGCGCCTTTGCCGCCGATCGGATCCTTCGTGACCTGGACCAGGACGGACTGACCGTTCTTCAGCACGTGCTCGATCCGCGGCGGTGCGCCCTCCAGGTCCTCGAGGGACCAGTTCACCTCTCCCGCGTACAGGACCGCGTTCCGCCCACGGCCGACGTCGACGAACGCAGCCTCCATCCCGGGCAGCACGTTCTGGACACGACCGAGGTAGACGTTGCCGACCATCGACTTCGCGCCCGCGCGGGTGACGTAGTGCTGGATGAGCTCGCGCTCCTCGAGCACCGCGATCTGGTCGCGCTCTCCGTGTTGGGTGATCACCATGAGCTTGTCGGTCACACGTGGCACGTACGGCATCGGCTCGCGGCGCCGTCGCGTTGCCCGGCCGACACGCGAACGCGTGAGCCGTGTGGAGGTCGGGGCACTCTCCTTCTGCTCCTTCGGCTCTTGAGGCTTGGCTCGTCGTGGCCTGGTTGCCGGCGCTTTCTTCAGCCCGGTCTCCGACGTCTCGACGGATGCATCTGCGGTCGGCGGCTTCTTGGCGCGCGAGCGTCGGCGGCGACGTTTGGCGGAAGGGCTCGGGGAGCTCGCCTCCGCGTCGCCGCTCACCGCGGCGACGGCGGTTTCGCCGTCGGACGGTCCGGTCGTGATCGATCTCGGCTCATCGGTCGACCTCGACTCTTCGCTCGGCGCGCCGTCCGCGTCCGTCGCGGCCGGGCGAGGGCCTCGGCCTCGTCCACCTCGGCGGCGGCGCGGGCGGGCGCCGGTCGTTGAACCACTCGCCGGGCCTGCTGCCTCGTGATCCGCAGCTTCGGGCTCCGGTGAGGATCGGGCGTGCGACCGGGTGGAGCTCGCTGCCGAGGTGGTTCGCTGACGAGGCGAGCGAGGGGCTTTGGGCTCGTCGGTCGGGGTATCCGCGGGTTCGCCGGTCACCGATCCTTCGGTGGGGCGCGGGGACCCCGAGCCGCGGCTGCGGCCCCGGCCGCCCCGGCGGCTCCGTCGCCGCCGAGGTGCCGTCGTCGATCCGGCCTCCGGCCCGCCGGTCGTGCTCGAGCCTTCCTCCGGCTCGCCCTGCGTGGGGTCGCTCGCGGGGGCGACGACTGAGCTGGTCTGCGTTTCGTCTGTCATGCGTGCAGCTCCCTTCTTCGTACCGGGAGCAGCGTTGCCGGTCGCGGAGGTTCGGGATCTGGCGGTGCGGGAGCGGGTGCCGAGCACGACCCCGTCGGGGGCGGCGTCGACATCGTCCTGCTCCTCACGCAGGGGCGCGGCCGACCGATCGTCGCCGGGCCCCTGCGGCGCTTCGTCGCGCACGCGAAAACCCTGTTCCTGGGCGGCCATCCGGCCGCGGCACTCCGGGGGATGATCCCCAGGGCCGGCGGGGCCGGGGCCACGCCACTCGTACCTCGCCGGGCTGCCCGGGGCCCGATTGGCCCCGCGTCCGGCGGGCAAACTTGGAGCAAGGATAACAGCGAGCCTCCAGGTCCTCGTGGAACTGACTGCGGAACGGCCCGAAGGGAGTCGTCGGCCGGAGCCCGGATGTGCCTGGCACTAGCCCCATGGGCCTAGTCCGGCGTCGGGACGGGCACGGGGAGGAAACGGACACCCGCCTGATAGACCAGCGAGGGCGCGAGAGGAAGACTAGTTCCCATGACCCGGGCGCTCCTACCCCGCCCCGACTTCGGCGACCGTGCCGGGGCGAGCTCTCGGCCGCGCGTCCTCGTCTGTGACGACAACGCGGGGTTCCGCGAGTCCCTCCTGGTCCTGCTCAGCACGGGCGACATCGAGGTCGTCGGGGAGGTCGCTTCGGGATTCGAAGCCCTGAAGGTCGCCCCCACGATCGGTCCGGACGTCGTGCTGATGGATGTGCGCATGCCTGGCATGGACGGGATCGAGGCATGCCGGAGGTTGAAAGCCCTCATGCCGGACGTGGGCGTGGTCGCGCTGTCCGGCCACGAGGATCAAGACATCGTCCGTGAGATGCTCCTCGCCGGCGCATCGGGGTACGTCCTCAAAGACTCTGATGGCGATGAGATCCTGCACGCTGTGATGGAGGCCGCCGAAGGTGGCGCCGTGCTGTCCGCCCAGGTGACGCCGAGCGTCATCGAGGATCTCACGGAAAGCCTCGAGCGCGAGCGCCGACGTACGCGTGAGCTCGAGACCGCGCAAGCCGCGCTGGTCGAACGTTCGGCGCGCCGGCACGAGCTGGTCGCCAGACTGTCGCACGAGCTCCGGACGCCGGTGACCGTGATCTTGGGGATCGCCCAAACGATGGCCAAGGGTAACGCCACGCCGCAGCAACGGTCCGAGCTGCTCGACCGGCTCGTGTCGAGGTCGTTGGACCTTGCGAGGCTCGTCGAGCGGTTCGAGCTCACGATCGACGTCGCCCTCACCGAGCAGGTCGACGTCGCGAACGTCGCGCACCAGGTCGCGATGGTGAGTGATCGCATTCGGGTGGAAGCCGATCACGTCCTGCCGGTGGCGAACCTCAACCCCGCCGCGGCGGCACGCATCCTCGAGGAGCTCGTCGACAACGCGCTGCGGTTCTCGCCCGACGGGGCGCCGGTTACGATCCGCGTCCGCCTCAGTTTGAGCGCCATCGAGGTCCGGGTGTCGGACCGCGGGAGCGGGATCGGGCCCGCCGACGCCGAGCGCATCTTCGGACCGCTCGAGCAGCTCGAGGACCTCAACGTGCGCGTTCATCAGGGCGCGGGGATCGGCCTCGCCCTCGCCCGCACCGCAGCGCGCGCGATGGGCGGCGACGTCGTGCTCGAAACGTCGGCTCCTGGCAGCTCGACGTTCCTGTGGACGATCGCGATCGAGGAGGATTGAGTCGACGGGCCTTACTTCAAGCGTCGCATGTGGATGTTCAACAGCAGGCCCACCGCGGCGGAGTTCGTGAGAAGAGCGCTGCCCCCGTAGGAGACGAACGGTAACGGGATCCCGGTGATCGGCATGATCCCGAGCGTCATGCCGATGTTCACGAACACCTGGATCGCGAGGTACGATCCGATCCCCGCCGCGACGTACGTCCCGAAGGGATCCTTCGACAAGAGTGCGATGCGAAACGCTCGCCAGATGAGCACTCCGAACAACACGAGCAGCGTGAACGCCCCGGCGAACCCGAACTCCTCCCCCACCACCGTGAAGATGAAGTCGGTGTGTTGCTCGGGCACGAAGTCGAGGTTCGTTTGCGTCCCCTGCAGGTACCCGACCCCGAAGAGGCCACCCGACCCGATCGCGATCTCGGCCTGCTTGCGGTTGTAACCGGAGCGCAGGGGATCGTTCTGCGGATCGAGGAAGCTCGTGAGTCGGTTCACCTGATAGTCCCTCACCAGGCCCATCTGGAAGGCTCCCAAGATGAGCACCACCGCCGTGAGCGCGAGGATCCCGAGGTAGCGGGCTCGAGCTCCCGCGACCACCAGTACCCCGACGAGGATCGTGACCAGCACGATCGATGTCCCCAAGTCCGGCTGCAGGAACACGAGCACGCCCGGAACGGCGGCGATGGCGGTGGCTCGGTATACCTCCTGCAGCGTCAGATCGCCGCTGCGCAACTCGGACAGGAACGTGGCGAGCATGATGATGAGCGCCAGCTTCGCGATCTCGGAGGGGGCGAACTGGAAGCCGAAGAGCTGGAACCATCGCTGCGAGCCCTTCACGCTCGTGCCGAGCGGGCTCCGCACGAGGACGAGCAGGACGAGCGACGCCGCATAGATGAGACCGGCGTACACCTTCAGGAAGCGGTAGTCGAAGCTCGCGGCGAGCAGGACCATCACCGAGCCGAGCGCCACGAACGTAACCTGCTTCTTCAGGAACGTCCCCGGGTCCAGCCCCACCGCCGAGAGCGATTGGTGGGTGGCCGAATACACCATGAACAGCCCGACGACGGCCAGGACGAAGACCGCGAAGAGCAGGACCGGATCCAGGTGCCGGATGGGCCGGCGCTCGGACGGGTAGGTCTTCGTCGCGACGAGATCCATCAGTCCGTCCCCGCCACGGTGCCGTACTCTGTGGAGGGCAGCCCGTAGAGCCCCTCGATCACGTGCCGCACGATCGGTGCCGCCGTGGTCGAGCCGTGGCCTCCCTGCTCGACGAGGCAGACGACCACGTGCTCCTGGCCGTTCGCCGACGTCATCGCCGCGAACCACGAGAAGTCCTGCCGGTTGTACACCTGCGCGGTCCCGGTCTTTCCGGCGACCCACACCTGCGAGAAGGGGAACCCTCGGAACGCGAGCGCCGCCGTGCCGCTGATGGGTACCTGGGCGAGTGCGTTGCGGACGTACGTGATATCGGCTTGCGAGAACGGGAGCTTCTTCCCGCAGCGCGAGGGCGAGCGACGGAGCACCTTCCCGCCAGGGGCCAGCACGCGAGCGAGGACGTGCGGCGTGCACATCCGGCCGTTGTTCTCGAGCGCCGAGAACGCCTGCGCCAGCTGGAGCGGCGTCACGAGGGTGTCGCCTTGTCCGATCGACATGTTCACGAAATCGCCCGGCACCCAGTCACCGAACGGGAACGACTTCGGGTACAACTTGTGGATCGCTGCCTTCCACGCCGCGTCGGGAACGCGGCCGGCCTTCTCGAAGGGGAGATCGACGTTCGTGACCCGACCGAACCCCGCCGCCCCGAGGTCGTGCTGCAAAGGCTCCTTCGGTGGTTGCGAATCGTTGCCGGCGATGCCGTCGGCGTTGGGCGGCGGGTAATAGATCCGCCAGTAGTCGTATCCCATCGGGTAGAAGATCGTGTCGCACGAGACCGACAGCGCACGGGCGATGGACATGAACCCGAGGTTCGCGGTCGTCCAGTTGTTGAACACGTGGTGGGTCGGGTCCTCGGGCACTTGGTAGGTCGATGGACACGGGTAGGACTGACTCGGCGTCACCAGGCCGCGCGCCAGCGCCGACAGCGCGATCCAAGGCTTGTACGTGGACCCGGGCGGGTACTGCCCTTGGATCGCGCGGTTGAGCAGCGGGTAGCCGTTCTGCGCACCGAACCTCCGGTTGAACGCCTGCGTGCTGATGCCGTGCGTGAAGGCGGCCGGGCGGTAGCTCGGGTACGAGGCCATCGCCTCGATCCCGCCGGTCTTCGGGTTCATCACGATCACCGCACCGGCGTTGGCACGCAGGTTGCGTCCCGAGCTCGTGTCGAAGACCTGGCGGGCGTGCACGATCCCGGCCTTCAGGCTGTCCTCGGCCAGCCGCTGGACGGAATCGTTGATCGTGAGCTGCACGTCGTTCCCGGGCACGGGCGCCACCGTTCCGAGGATCCCCAGGTTCTCCCCCAGCGAGTTCACCCGGTAGTTCACGTACCCGTGTGTGCCACGTAGATCGTGCTCGTAGACGGACTCAACGCCCGATACGCCGACGATGTCCCCGGGCTGGTAATCGGCGAAGGAGGGGTCCTTCAGCTTCTCCGGCGAGATCTGGCCGAGGTATCCGAGCACGTGAGCCGCGAGCGTCCCCTGCGGGTAGGTGCGCACGGGCGCCTTCAACAAGCCCACCCCCGGGAAGAGGTCGTGGTGCTCCTCGATGTAGTAGACGATCCGAGGCGAGACGTCGATCGCGACCGGGATCGGCGAGAACGAGTAGTAGCGCGGGTCGTCCAGACTCCTGCCGAGGCTCCGAGCCGACACCCCGAAGAGCTTGGACAGACGGAACACCACCTCCTCGAGCTGGTCGCCGGCCGCCTGCCGATTCACGGTGATCTGGAGGCTCTGACGGCTGCCGACCAGCACGTCGCCGTTCGCGTCGAGGATCCGCCCTCGGGGAGCCGGAACCGGAAGGAGCTGCGTGGCGTTGTTCGAGGCTTGCCGGCGGTTGTCCTCGGCCGCGAGCACCTGCAGGAACCAGAGTCGGGTGGTGAGCGTGGCGAACATGAACACGACGAGGCCGGCGAGCACCCGCAGCCGCAGTCCGGCTCTCCCCTCGGTCACGTGGGTCTCACCATCGCATGACCTTGCGCGAGCGGGAGCCCTCGGCGGCGCGGCGCAGCACCGGGTACACGAGCGGCGTGAGGATCGCGTTGTAGACGGCCGAGAGCGCCGCGACGCGGAAGAGGTAGAGCGTCGTCACGTCGAGCTGTCCGAGCAGGAACGCCACGAGCCCGTAGAACAGCTCACCGAAGAACGTGCCGCCCGCGACGAGCAAGACCGGCAACACGGGCGACGGGCTCACGATGTACTGGCGCAACAGTCCCACCGTGTACCCGAGCAGCGTGAGCGTGAGCGCCGTGATGCCTTTCGGTTGATCGAGCAGGAAATCCTGTGCCATCCCCCCCGCGAATCCGGTCACCGTCCCCGACGCCGGCCCCTCCAAGATCGCGAACGAGATCGTCAGCAGGAACATCAGCTCCGGACGCGCGCCGAGCAGCCGCACGTCGGCGAACACGGTCGTCTGCAGCAGCAGCGCAGTCACGATCACGACGGTGAGAAGCAAGGTACGGCGCACGGGCCCCGAGGCTATCCCGTGCCAACCGAAAGGACCACCAAGACCAGATCGAGCGTCGAGAAGTCCACCGCGGGGCGCACCGTGATGAACTTCTCGAGCGCTGCCGAGTCCGGCACCACGCGGGACACCGTGCCGATGAGCACGTTCGGCGGGTACAAGCTCGTCGCAACGCCGGGGATGCGATACCCGGCGGTCACCACGCGCTCATCCGGACCCACGTCGGTCGTTGTGTCGACGAGCCCCATCCGCATGTCCTGCTCGCCCGCGCCCGTGAGCAACCCCGTCTTGCCCGTGACGTCGAGCCGTCCGGCGACGGCCGAGTCCGGATCGATGATCAACTGCACGACCGATGCGTTCGCTGAGACCTTCACGATATGACCCACGAGCCCCGCCGGGGCCACGACCGGCATGTCGACCGCGATCCCTTGCGTCGAGCCCTTGTCGATCGAGATCGTCCATTCGAAGTTCGAGACGCCGCTCGAGATCACCTGGGCTGCCGTCGTCTGCACCTTCGGGCCGATGCTCTCCTGCAAACCGAGCAGCGCCTCGGCCTGGCGCAGGCGGTTCTGATCTGCCGTCGTCGTGTTGACCTGCTCCTCGAGCGCGGAGATGCGGTCCTTCAGCTCGCTGTTCTCGCGCCGGATCGCGGGCAGTCGAACGAGCGTCGAGAAGAAGTTGCCGATCGGGTGCGTGACCTTCGAGATCACCTCCTGCAACGGGCTGATCAGGGCGAGCGCCGTGTTGCCTGCCGAAGCGAGCGGACCGGAGTCGCCTTGGCGGTAATCCACCGTGATCGTGACGAGCGAGATCGAGACGAGGGTGACGACGAGCAGACGTGTGCTCCGAGCCCGGTTGTGGAGCGCCATCCCCGCTACCTGCGGGACGGGCTCACCAGGACCCGCTGGAGGACCTCGAACTCCTCGAGGCACTTGCCCGAGCCGATCGCCACGCACGAGAGCGGGTTCTCCGCGATGAGCACGGGCATGCCGGTCTCATGCCGCAAGCGCTTGTCGAGGCCGCGCAACAGGGCTCCTCCGCCGGTGAGCACGATGCCCTTGTGCATGATGTCGCCGGCGAGCTCGGGGGGCGTGCGATCCAGGGTGCCCTTGATGGAGTCGATGATCGCCGTAACGGGCTCTTCGATCGCTTGGCGGATCTCGCCGTCGGTGATCTGGATCGTCTTCGGCAGACCCGACACGAGGTCGCGACCGGGGATCTCGGCCACGAGCTCCTCCTGCATCGGGAATACCGAAGCGATGGCGAGCTTGATCGCCTCGGCGGTGCGCTCACCGAGCAGCAGGGAGTACTCCTTCTTCACGTGGTTGATGATCGCCTCGTCGAGCTCGTCGCCCCCGATGCGCAATGACGTCGAGGTGACGATGCCGCCGAGCGAGATCACCGCGACCTCGGTCGTCCCACCGCCGATGTCGACGACCATGTTGCCGCTCGGTTCGTGGATGGGCAGCCCGGCGCCGATCGCCGCGGCCATCGGCTCCTCGATGATGTACGCGCGGCGCGCTCCGGCGGCGATCGTGGCCTCTTCCACCGCTCGCTGCTCGACGCCGGTGATCCCGGCCGGGACGCACACGACGATGCGGGGCTTCGCGAGCAGCCTGCGCTTGTGCACACGCTGGATGAAGTAGCGCAGCATCTTTTCGGTGATGTCGAAATCGGCGATGACACCGTCCTTCAGCGGGCGCACCGCTTGGATGTGGGACGGCGTGCGACCGATCATGCGCTTGGCCTCGTTGCCGACGGCCAGCACCGCGCCCGTCAAGGTGTTGATGGCAACGACCGAGGGCTCGTTCAAGACGATGCCGGCTCGCCGAACATAGACGAGCGTGTTCGCGGTCCCAAGGTCGACTGCCATGTCTTGACCCAGGAACCCGAAGATCCCCTCGTTGCCCGCGCTGCGGCGTCCGGGGGATGCGCGAAGTCCTCGTTGAACCCTCTCGGCCATGATGGATTCGTCCACTTTCTACAGGACACCCTAGAGGCTGGCAACCCTCAAGGCGTGCTTGAACCAACCCTCGACCATCGGTGACCTGCGCCTTCATCTGCCACGACGCGAAACGGTAGGGTCCCGCATCGTGAATGCGGTCGTCGTGTTCCCGGGGCAGGGCTCGCAGTTCGTCGGGATGGCCGACCCGTGGATGGCCCACGAGGCCGGCCGATGGGTGTTGTCCGCCGCGTCCGAGGCGATGGGCCGCGATGTCGTCGCCGAGTGCCACGACGAGTCTGCGCTCGCGACCACCGACTTCGTGCAACCCGCCTTACTCGCGTGTGACGTCGCGGCGTTCCGAGTGCTCGACGCGCTCGGCGCCACGTTCTCGGGGGCGGCGGGCCATTCGCTCGGTGAGTTCGCGGCGCTCGTCGCCGCCGACGTACTGGATCTCTCTCCGGCCCTCGCGATCGTGATCGTTCGGGGTCGTGCGATGCAGCGCGCCGGCCAGGAACACCCCGGGACGATGACCGCACTGCTCGGCGCCGGCACGGAGCTCGCCGCAGAGATCTGCGACGAAGCTCGCGGCGGAGGCGTCCTGATCGTCGCGAACGAGAATTTCTCGCAGCAAGTGGTGATCTCGGGGAGCGTCGACGCCATCGAGCGAGCCGAAGCGATCGCCGCCGAGCGCAGCATCCGCGCCGTGCGATTGAAGGTGGCCGGGGCATTCCACTCGCCACTCATGGAGTCAGCGGTCGCGCCCCTCGCTGAAGCGATCACCCGAGCGGAGTTCCGACCTCCGCGATTCCCCGTCGCCTCGAACGTGACGGGGACGCTCGTCACCGATCCGAACGAGCTGCGCACGCTGCTGGAGCAGCATGTCGTCTCGCCGGTGCGCTGGGAGCGCTGCGTGCGATCCCTCGCGGCCGCCGGGGCCGATACGTTCGTGGAAGCCGGCCCCGGCGACGTCCTGACGAAGATGGCGAAGCGGGTCACCCCGGACGCTCGAGCCCTCGCCGTGGGCTCGCCGGAGCGGGCGGCGGCGTTCGGTCGCGGTGACCACTGACGGACGGTGCCGCCCCCGGACGATATCCTCGCTCCCGGATGACACCTCAGGGTCGCGGGGAGGGGGCGGGGTGAGCGCACGCACGCACGCGGCGGTGGCCGGCGTCGGTTCCGTGCTCCCCGAGCGGGTCGTCCCGAACAGCTACTTCGAGGCGACCCTCGACACGAGCGACGAGTGGATCCGTGAGCGCACGGGCATCCGGGAGCGCCGCTTTGCGCGAGACGACCAGGTGACCTCGGACCTGGCCGTCGACGCCACCCGGTTGGGGCTCGAGGCGGCCGGTATCTCCGCCGACCAGGTCGATCTCATCGTGTGTGCCACGCTCAGCGGCGACACACCCATCCCCTCGACCGCCGTGTGGGTGCAGCGCAAGCTCGGCATCGCGTGTCCGGCGTTCGACGTGAACGCGGCATGCGCGGGCTTCTCCTATGCGATGTCCACGGGCACCGCGTTCATCGAGTCGGGCGCCGCGGAGACCATCGTCGTGATCGGCGCCGAGGTGCTCTCCCGCGTCTTGGACATGACCGATCGCGGGACCTGCATCTTGTTCGGCGACGGAGCGGGTGCGCTGGTGTTGCGACCTTCGCCGAGCCCGGGTGTCATCGGCTCGGTGCTCGGGGCCGACGGGCGCTCGGCTGAGATCCTCATCATCCCGGCCGGTGGCTCGCTGCGGCCCGCGTCGCACGAGACCGTCGAGGCTCGTGACCACTCGATCCGCATGCCGAAGGGCCGCGAGGTGTTCAAACGCGCGGTCGTCGAGATGTCCAATGCGTGCCGGCAGCTCCTCGACAAGTCGGGCTACACACCCGACGACGTCGACGTGCTCATCCCCCACCAGGCGAACGCGCGGATCATGATCGCCGTGGCCGAGCGGCTCGGGATCGGGATAGACCGCGCGATCGTCGACGTGGAGACGGTCGGCAATACCTCTGCGGCATCGATCCCGATCGCGCTCGATCGCGCCTGGCGCTCCGGAGGGGTCCGAGATGGTGACCTGGTCCTTCTCACCTCCTTCGGGGCCGGTCTCGCCTGGGGGGCTAACCTGGTCCGATGGACCATGCCACTGCCCACCCCGTGATCAAGGTTGCCGTCGTCACCGGCGGATCTCGAGGCATCGGTCGAGCGTGTGCGGAGGCGCTCGGCGGTGCCGGCTGGAGCGTCGCGATCGGCTACCGGAGCAGCGATACCGACGCGAAGGAGGCCGTGGCCGCCGTCGAGCGTGCGGGCGGCACCGGCACGATCGTGCGGTTGGACGCCCTCGATGAGAGCTCGGTGACCGAAGCGTTCAAGGAGGTCGCTGAGGAGCTCGGGCCCGTGAACGGACTCGTGAACAACGCGGGGTTCTCCAAGGACGGACTCATGCTGAAGTACTCCTTGGAGACCTACGACCTCACCATGGACACGAACGTCCGCGGTGCCTTCCTCTGCTCGCGAGCGGCCCTGCGAACCATGGTTCGCGCACGGTGGGGTCGCATCGTGAACATGTCCTCCGCCGTAGCGCTGCGCGGCAACGCAGGTCAGACCGCGTACGCGGCCTCGAAGTCGGCGCTCGTCGGCATCACGAAATCGCTCGCCCGCGAAGTGGGTGGACGGGGCATCACGGTGAACGCTCTGTGTCCCGGCCTCGTCGACACCGAGATGACCTCACACCTGGATGACGCCGCCCGCGCGTACTACGTGGACCAGACGCCCCTCGGTCGCACGGCGACGCTGGAGGAGGTCGCAGGTGTCGTTCGGTTCCTGATGTCGGACGAAGCGTCGTACGTGAACGGAGCGGTGATCCCGGTGGACGGTGGCCTGACGGCCTAGCGACCGCGAGCGCGTATAGCATCTGCCTGGTTGAACGAGAACATCGAGGAGGAACACATGGACAAACAAGAGATCGACGCGAAGGTCCGCAAGGTCCTCGCCGAGCAATTGGCGGTCGATGAGGCGCAGGTGGTGCCCGACGCTCGCTTCGCCGAAGACCTCAACGCCGACTCCCTCGACCTCGTCGAGGCCGTCCTGGCGCTCGAAGAGGAGTGGAACATCGAGATCCCCGAGGAGGAGATGGAGGGCGTGAAGACGGTCGGTCAGGCCGTCACCCTCGTCGTCTCTAAGCTCGGGCTGTCGTAGGTCCCGGATGGGAGAACGCGTTGTCGTCACCGGGATCGGACCCGTCACGCCGGTGGGCACCGGCGTCGAGGAGTTCTGGACGGGTCTCACCACCGGGCGCAACGGGATCGGCCCGATCGAGCGCTTCGATGCCTCGGACCTGCCCGTGCACCTGGCAGGCGACGTGCGCGACTTCGATCCCTCGGCGTGGATGGACGCGAAGGAGATCCGGCGGACGGATCGGTTCGTCCACTACGCCATCGCGTCCGCGAAGCTCGCGTGGCAGGACGCCGGGACTCCCGAGATCCCCTCGGAGCGCGCGGCCATCGTGTTCTCCACGGGCATCGGCGGCATCGAAACGCTCCTGCGGCAGCACAGCGTGCTGCTCGAGAAGGGACCCGGTCGCGTGTCGCCGTTCATGGTGCCCGCCCTGATGGCGAACGCCGCGGCGGGCCACATCGCCATGATCTTCGGCTTCACGGGTCCCAACTTCTGCACCGTGTCCGCGTGCGCCTCGGGAGCCCACGCCGTCGGTGAGGGGTTCCGCATGGTGCGCGACGGGCTGGCGGATCTCGCCCTCGTCGGCGGTTCCGAGGCGGCCACGCTCCCGCTCACCGTCGCCGCGTTCGCGCAGATGACCGCGCTCACGAAGAACACGGATCCCGAGACGGCCAGCCGGCCTTTCGATGCCGCTCGCGACGGGTTCGTGCTCTCCGAGGGCGCGTGCGCCCTCGTGATCGAGCGGGCGGACCGAGCCGAGTCACGCGGCGCCCGCGTGTACGCCGAGATCGCGGGTTATGGAGCCTCCGACGACGCGTTCCACATCACCGCCCCGGACCCGAAGGGCACCGGTGCCGCGATCGCGATCCGCAAGGCGCTCGAAGACGCCGGCGAGGAGCCCTCGGTCGTGGACTACGTGAACGCACATGGGACCTCCACCCAGCTGAACGACGCCGGCGAGACCGCGGCGCTCAAAGCGGCCCTCGGCGATGAGGTCGCGCATCGCGTCGCCGTATCCTCGACGAAGTCGATGACCGGACACATGCTCGGCGCCGCGGGAGCGGTCGAGGCCGCGGCGTCGATCCTCGCGATCCAGCGCGGTGTGATCCCGCCGACGATCCACTACGAGACCCCCGACCCCGACTGCGATCTCGACTACGTCCCGAACGAGGCCCGTGTCGCCGAGGTCCACTTCGCGATCAGCGACTCGTTCGGCTTCGGGGGCCAGAACGCAGTGGTCGCGTTCCGCCGCGCCAGTTAACGGTCTGCTCCCTACCCGAAGAAGAGCTTCAGCTCACGCTCGGCCGAGGTCGCCGAGTCGCTCCCGTGCACGATGTTCTCGCCGATGGTGAGTCCGAAGTCCCCTCGGATCGTTCCCGACGGAGCCGTAGCCGGGTTCGTCGGGCCCATCATCGCGCGCCACACGTCGATCGCACCCTCACCCTGCAGCCTCGCCACGACGACGGGGCCGGACGTGATGAAGGTCACCAGCTCGTCGAAGAACGGCTTGTCCCGGTGTTCGGCGTAATGCTCCTCGGCGAGCGAACGGTCGATCTGCATCATCCGCATCTCGCTGATCTCGAGGCCCTTCGCCTCTACCCGGCGAAGGACCTCACCGGTGAGACCCCGTCGCACGCCGTCCGGTTTCACGATGAGCAGGGTCGATTCGGACGCCATGATCAGGGTTCCTCCAGCAGCGCCCGACGGGCGTCGCCGACAGTATAGAGAGAGCCCGTCACCAGGATGAGGTCCTCGGGTGCGGCGTCGCTGCGCGCCGCGTCGAGCGCGTTCCTCACGCTCTCGAACGTCTGCGCCGCAACCCCCTCGGCGGCGAGTGCGAGGGCGACCTCCTCGGCGGGGCGGGCCCGCACGTTGTCCGTGGTCGCGGCGTACGCTCGGTCCGCGAGCGGCGCCAACCGCTCCGCGATGCCCGCGACGTCCTTGTTCGAGAACACCGCCATCACCAGGTGCAACCGGTCCCAGGTGAAGGCCTCGGGGAGGGCGCGAGCGAGCGCCTCCGCGGCGGCCGGGTTGTGGGCGCCGTCCAGCACGATGAGCGGATGCCTCGCGACGACCTCGAGGCGGCCGGGCGAGGTCGCCTCCTCGATCGCGCGGCGGAGTGAGGGCCCATCGAGCCCGCGCTCCAGGAACGCTTCGAGCGCCACGATCGCGGCGGCCGCGTTCCGGCCGGAGTGCTCCCCGTAGAGCGGCAGCAGCAGGTCGTCGTACGTGCCGTGGATCCCCCGGACACGGAGCGCCTGCCCACCGACGGCGGGCACGCGGGTCTCGAGTGCGAAGTCTCGATCTTCCAGCAGCATCCGGACTTCGTACTCCGCGCACCGGGTCTCGATCACGACGAGCGCTTCGGCAGGCTGCTCCCGCACCACCGCGATCCGACCGGGCTTGATGATGCCCGCCTTCTCGGTTGCGACCTCGACGATGGTCGACCCGAGCTCGGGATGGTCCAGACCGACGGGGCAGATGACCGCCACATCCCCTCCGACGAGGTTCGTAGCGTCCCACGTCCCGCCCATCCCCACCTCGAACACCCCGAGCGCGACCGGCTTGTCGGCGAACCAGAGGTAGGCGAGCGCGGTCAGGGCCTCGAAGTACGTGACCTCTCCGACGCTGGCGTCCGCCACCTGGAGGTAGGGCAAGAGGTGCTCGTACTCCTCGGCGAACTCGGCCTGCGACATCACCTCGCCGCAAAGCTCGAACCGCTCGGTCACCGACCGCAGATGCGGCGATGTGAACAGCCCCGTCGACAGACCGTGCGCGCAGGCCACAGCCGAGGCGAGCCGGGCGGTGGTGGTCTTCCCGTTCGTTCCGGTCACATGCACCGTGGGATAGGTCAGCTGGGGGTGGTCGAGGAGCTCGGCGATGGCTCGGATTCGGTCGAGGCTCGGCTCGGGCATATGCTCCGGTTGGCGGGACTCGAGCTCGGCGAGAGCGTCTGCGAACCGCACGGCGCTAGCGTTGCGCGAGGATGGTTTCCACGGCGAACTCGCCATCGGCCACCGTTCGGATCTCGGCGATGTTGCCGGCCTGGCGAACGTCGCCCACCACGCCGGCCAGAGCCGACAGACGCTCCGGCGAGTCGCGGACCACGACGCGCTCGACCTCGGCTCGCACGGACAGCTTCGCGAGCGCCTTGCACTTGCGCACCTCGCCGAGGACGGACGCTCCCATCTCATACACCGCGGGATCGGCGCCGCTCGTGATCTGGGCGAGCTCCGCCTCGTTCGGCCACGCGGTCCGGTGCACCGAGCCCTCCCGCCACCACGACCAGACCTCCTCCGTCACGAAGGGCAGGAAGGGAGCGAACAGCCGAAGCAACACCGAGAGGGCCTGCCGCAGGGACGCGACCGCCGAGCCCGCGGCTCCCGGATCGCCCGCGCCGTACGCCCTGCCCTTGACCAGCTCCAGGTAGTCGTCGGTGAATCCCCAGAAGAAACGCTCGACCACCTCGAGGGCGCGCGCGTGGTCGTAGCCATCGAAGGCCTCGGTCGCCTCGGTGACGACGCGTGCGAGCCGGAGCAGCATCGAACGGTCGAGTGGATCGACGATCGCGCCCTCCGCGGCCTCGAGCGAGAGCGCGAACCTCGAGGCGTTCAAGATCTTGATGGCGAGCTTGCGCCCGACCTTCATCTGCTGCTCGTCGAAGGCTGCATCGACCCCGAGCCGCGCGCTGCCGGCCCAATATCGCACGGCGTCGGCGCTGTGGCGTTCGAACATCTCGATCGGGGTGATGACGTTGCCTTTGGACTTCGACATCTTCTTGCGATCGGGGTCCAGGACGAAGCCGCTGATCGCCGCATCGCTCCAGGGCAGCGATCCGTGCTGCAGTTCCGCGCGAAGCACGGTGTAGAACAGCCACGTCCGGATGATGTCGTGGGCCTGAGGCCGAAGATCCATCGGGAACACGCGCGCGAACAGGTCTGGATCGTCTTCCCATCCGCCGGCGATCTGCGGGGAGAGCGATGAGGTGCCCCACGTGTCCATGACGTCGGGGTCGCCCATGAAACCTCCGGGGACTCCACGTTGTTCGGGCGTGAAGCCGGGCGGGACGTCGCCGGCAGGATCGATCGGGAGGGCGGACTCCTGCGGGGTGATCGGCTCGTCGTAGCGAGGGCGACCGTCCGCGTCGAGCGGGTACCAGACCGGGAACGGGACCCCGAAGAAGCGCTGACGGCTGATGCACCAGTCGCTGTTCAGACCCTCCACCCAGGACGCGTATCGGGCCCCCATGTATCCCGGATGCCAGCGGAGCTCGCGTCCGCGCTCGAGCAACCGATCGCGGAACTGGAGCGTCCGCACGAACCACTGCCTCGTCGCGATGACCTCGAGCGGGCGTTCACCCTTCTCGTAGAACTTCACGGCGTGGCGCACCGGCTGCGGCTCGCCCAGCAGCGCGCCGTCTTCACGGAGCAGCTCCACGATCCGTGTGCGGGCCTGCTTCGGATGCAGGCCCGCGAGCTCTGCCATCGCGGCGTTCGCCCGGTCGGGATCGCGCGATTCCCACCCCGGCTGCCCGAACGTCCGAGCGCCGATCCGGCCGTCCCGCTCCATCACGACGCGTGTGGGCAGGCCGAGCTCGCGCCACCAGGTGATGTCGGTGATGTCGCCGAACGTGCAGATCATGGCGGCCCCCGTGCCCTTCTCGGGGTCGGCGAGGGGATGCGCGAACACCGGTACCGGGACCCGGAACAGGGGCGTCAGCACCGTCGACCCCACGAGCGACCGGTATCGCTCATCGCCGGGATGGGTCACGAGGGCGACGCACGCGGGGATGAGCTCGGGTCGGGACGTCTCGATCTCGACCGTACCGCCGTCCTCGCGGTCGAAGGCGATGCGGTGGTACATCCCCGCCTGCTC
This sequence comes from Actinomycetota bacterium, assembly GCA_040005555.1. GTDB lineage: Bacteria > Actinomycetota > UBA4738 > UBA4738 > HRBIN12 > JBDTYT01. The sequence goes on from JBDTYT010000029.1 coordinate 17,284, forward strand.
ACGGTCCTCGATCTCGGCCTGCGCGACCGCGGTTCGGAAATCCACGTCCCACATCGTCGGCGCCTCGGTCCTGTAGGCGAGGCCGGCGTCCATGAGCCGAAGGAAGGCTCGCTGCGATGCGCGGCGCGAGGTCGTGCCGACCGTCGTGTAGTGGATCGTCCAGTCGACCGAGAGGCCGAGGCGCCGGAAGAGCGTCTCGAACGCCTTCTCGTCCTCTCCCGTCAACCGATCGCACAGGTCGATGAAGTTGCGGCGGCTGACCGGGATCTGCATCGAGTCGTCCGGCCGTTCGAGCGCCGAGACATCGAAGGTCGGATCGTACGGGACGGATGGGTCGCAGCGCACGCCGAAGTAGTTCTGCACGCGGCGCTCAGTCGCCAGCCCGTTGTCGTCCCAGCCGATCGGATAGAAGACCTCGCGACCCGCCATGCGCCGATACCGTGCCACCAGGTCGGTGTGCGTGTACGACATCACGTGTCCGACGTGCAGCGATCCGCTGACCGTGGGTGGCGGCGTGTCGATCGCGAAGACCTGCTCGCGGGTCTTCGAGCGGTCAAAGCGGTAGGTGCCCGTGGCCTGCCACCACTCATCCCACTTGGCCTCGAGCCCGTCGATGCTCGGCTTCTCGGGCAGGTTCATGTGGGCGAGTGTACGGGATGACCGGACCGCGCTCGGAGCAGACGGCGGGCGCAGGACGCGACGGAGGATCGGTTACGCGGTGCGCTCTCGGCGCTCGCGCTTCGGCGTTTCGCGCGGGACGAGCGTCGGGTTCACGCCGGAGAGCACGACATCGCGATCGATCAGGCACTTCGTGACGTCGACGCGCGACGGCAGCTCGTACATGACGTTGAGGAGGACCTCCTCCATGATGGCGCGCAGGCCACGCGCGCCGGTACCGCGCAAGATAGCCTGATCCGCGATGGCCTCGAGCGAGTCGTCGGAGAACTCGAGCTCTACGCCGTCGAACTCGAAGAACCGGTGATACTGCTTCACAAGCGCATTCTTCGGCTTCGTGAGGATGTCGACGAGCGCCTGCTTGTCGAGGTTGTGCACGTTCGTGATGACCGGCAGCCGCCCGACGAACTCGGGGATCAGCCCGTACTTCAGCAGATCCTCGGGCAACACCTTGCCGAGGATCTCGCCGAGGTCCTTCTCCTCCATCCGGCGAACGTCCGCGCCGAACCCGATCCCGCGGGAGCCGATGCGCGACTCCACGATCTTCTCGAGACCGGCGAACGCTCCGCCGCAGATGAACAGGATGTTCGTGGTGTCGATCTGGATGAACTCCTGATGCGGGTGCTTGCGGCCACCTTGCGGCGGCACGGAGGCCGTGGTGCCCTCGAGGATCTTCAGCAGCGCCTGCTGCACACCCTCACCCGAGACGTCGCGCGTGATCGACGGGTTCTCGGACTTGCGGGCGATCTTGTCGACCTCGTCGATGTAGATGATGCCGGTCTCGGCCTTCTTCACGTCGTAGTCGGCCGCCTGGATGAGCTTCAAAAGGATGTTCTCGACGTCCTCGCCGACGTAGCCGGCCTCGGTGAGCGCGGTGGCATCGGCGATGGCGAACGGGACGTTCAACATCTTCGCGAGGGTCTGCGCGTGGAGCGTCTTGCCGCAACCGGTCGGACCGAGGATCAAGATGTTCGACTTCTGGAGCTCGACCTCGCCGTCCTTGGCGCCGACCTGGATCCGCTTGTAGTGGTTGTAGACCGCGACGGAGAGGACCTTCTTCGCATGCCCCTGCCCGATCACGTAGTCATCGAGGAACGAGCAGATCTCGGCGGGCTTGGGGAGCTCTTCGAGCTTCAGCTCCGAGGTCTCGGAGAGCTCCTCCTCGATGATCTCGTTGCACAGATCGATGCACTCGTCGCAGATGTAGACGCCCGGGCCCGCGATGAGCTTCTTGA
>JBDTYT010000030.1:0-19006 GCA_040005555.1 Actinomycetota bacterium
AGCGTCGAATCGGTCAACGACCTCATCGAGGCTCTGGTGCGCCCCACCAGCGAGATGCAGCGGGTCATCGGTGCGGTCGCCGACGGCGACCTCAGCAAGAAGGTCACCGCGGACGTCCGCGGCGAGATGCTGGACCTGAAGAACACGATCAACGCGATGGTGGACCAGCTCAACGGGTTCATCTCCGAGGTAACACGGGTTGCCCGCGAGGTCGGCACCGAAGGCAAGCTGGGTCAGGCGGCGGCGGTCACCATCGAGGTCGGCGGTGTCTGGAAGGACCTGACCGACAACGTCAACCTCATGGCGGGGATCTTGACCGCCGAGGTCCGCAACATCGCCGAAGTGACCACGGCGGTGGCCAACGGCGACCTGAGCAAGAAGGTCTCGATCGTCGTCCAAGGCGAGTTCCTCGAGCTCAAGAACACCGTCAACGCGATGGTCGATCAGCTCAACGCGTTCGCTGGCGAGGTCACGCGAGTCGCCCGCGAAGTCGGGGTCGAGGGCAAATTGGGTGGCCAGGCGCAGTCGAAAGAGGTCGGCGGTGTCTGGAAGGACCTGACCGACAACGTGAACCAGCTGGCGGCCAACCTCACCAACCAAGTGCGAGCCATCTCAGAGGTGGCCACTGCGGTCACCGAGGGAGACCTCACCCGGCAGGTCCGAGTCGAGGCGAGCGGCGAGGTCGCGGTCTTGAAGGACAAGCTCAACGAGATGATCCGCAACCTTCGGGAGACCACCAGACAGAACATCGAACAGGACTGGTTGAAGACGAACCAGGAACGTTTCACCCGCATGCTCCAAGGCCAGCGCGATCTCTCCGAGGTCTCGAGCATGATCCTGTCCGAGCTCGCGACACTCGTCTCGGCCCAGCACGCCGTGTTCTATTCCATGGCCTCGTCCGACGACGCTGAAACCGTGCTGCAGCTCCAAGCCGGCTACGGCCACGAAGAGCGGAAGCACCTTTCTACGTCCTTCCGATTGGGTGAAGGCCTGGTCGGACAGTGCGCCAAAGAGAAGAAGCGGATCCTGCTCACCGATGTTCCCGGCGACTACGTGAAGATCAACTCGGGGCTCGGCGAGTCGGTTCCTCTCAACATCATGGTGCTGCCGATCCTGTTCGAGGGTTCGGTGCGCGCCGTCGTCGAGCTCGCCTCGTTCTCGGAGTTCAGCGTCACCCATCAGGCGTTCCTCGACTCGATCACCGAGAGTATCGGCCTCGTCCTCAACACCATCGAAGCCAATACGCTCACCGAGACCCTGCTCGAACAGGCTCAGTCTCAGGCCGAGGAGCTCCTCTCGCAGCAGGAAGAGCTGCGCGAGTCCAACGAGGACCTCGGCCGGCAAGCCAAGCTGCTGGCTGAGCAGAATGTCGTTGCAGAGCAACGGAACCAAGAGGTCCAGCAGTCCAAGCAGCTGGTCGAGGAGAAGGCTGCCCAGCTCGCCCAAACGTCCGTCTCGTCCAGGTACAAGTCAGAGTTCATCGCGAACATGTCGCATGAGCTTCGCACCCCACTGAACAGCCTCTTGATCCTCGCCCAGCAGCTTGAGGACAACCCCGACAAGAACATGACCGACACGCAGGTCGAATATGCGAGCGTCATCCGAACCTCGGGCAAGGACCTGCTCGGTCTTCTCAACAACATCCTCGACCTGGCCAAGGTCGAGTCGGGCACCGTATCGGTCGAGATGATTGACCTGTCCGTTGCAGAGCTGCGGACCACCCTGCTCCGCGAGTTCGAGCACGTTGCATCCGGAAAGGATCTCGCCTACTCGATCGACATCGCACCCGACTGTCCCGAAGAGATCGTCACCGATCCGCAACGCCTCCGCCAGATCCTCAAGAATCTCCTCGCCAACGCATTCAAGTTCACCGAACACGGCCAGGTGCACCTCCAGATCAGTGTGGCTGACGAGGGCTGGAGCTCGAAGGCGGTATCACTCGTCGAGGCTCAGTCGGTCGTAGCGCTCACGGTCAGCGACACCGGCATCGGTATCGATCACGAGCAGCAACGGCGGATCTTCGAGGCGTTCGCGCAGGGCGACGGCAGCACCGCTCGTCTCTACGGCGGTACGGGCCTCGGCCTTTCGATCAGCCGCGAATTGGTCGGTTTGCTCGGCGGTGAGCTCACCCTGGCGAGCACGCCAGGCGGAGGCAGCACGTTCACCATCTACCTTCCCGCGGGTCGGCTCGCGGATATCGTTCCCTCCGTCCCGAAAGCGGCGACGCGCGCCGTGGGAGACCCATCCGCCTTCGTCCCGGGGAATGGGTCAAACCGTCATGCCCTCGGGCTCGACCGAGGCCGGCGCGTCGGGCTCGACGATGGTGCGTTCGCGGGGCTGAGGATCCTCGTGGTGGACGATGACTACCGCAACATCTTCGCGATGACGGCTCTCCTCGAACGCGGCCGCGCAGCCGTCACGGTCGCCGAAAGCGGTCCCGAGGCCATCGCCGCCCTGGAGCGGAAGCCAGACATCGACCTCGTCCTGATGGACATCATGATGCCGGGCATGGACGGCTACGCCGCCATCCGCGCGATCCGGGCATCCGATCGGTTCCAAGCCCTTCCCATCATCGCTGTGACCGGCAAGGTGGTGGCCGGCGAGCGCCAGCGCTGCCTCGATGCGGGAGCCGATGACTATGTTTCCAAGCCGATTGACACGGACGAGCTCCTCACCGCCATCGGGCAGGCGGTCCGACAGCCGGCCGGTTGACGTCGGGTCGCGAGCTAGATCTCGACGCGGCCGCCCGTGCGCCAGTACTCACCGTGGTCGCGATCGAGGAACCCCTCGTCGACGAGGTAACGGCGGATCGCGGCGTAGTCGTTGAAGAACCGCCCGACGATCACGTTGACCTCTTTCTCGTCGTAGAGCACGCCCGCCTCGAACTCGATCGCGATCCGCTCGAGGACGATCCGGCGTTTCGACTCCTTCGACGGGATCTCGGTGAGGCGCCCGTTACGGAAGAACGTGCGGAGCACGGTCTCCTCGTCCTCGTTCGCCGCGCCGAGCGTGAGCCCGATGTCGCGGGGCGGCCCCACCTGCTCGGCCGCCCACCGCAAGGTTTCAGGGTCGAGGCGGTACGTGCGCCGGTCATCGCCGAGCCGCACCACGCCGGTCGAGGTCAACCTGTTGAGGTGTTTGCGGACCCGGGACACGGGCATCCCGAGGCCGGCGGCGAGCTCGGCGGAGGTGCGCTCGGCGCGCGCGAGTGTTCCCGCGATCGCCAGGCGCTCGGGGTCGGCGAGCGCCCGCAAGATCTCGTCGGGAGTCTCGGCCATGTCAGTGGCTAGTCCTACCATCCACGCGATGGATACGACCCTCGAGACCCCGCTCGAGATGACGCCGGCCCAGCACCGGACCCTCGAGGGGCTCATCGGCACGGGCGAACGACCGATGTTCCCCGGCGACCTCGTCCAAGGCCTCCGCGATCGCATCGAGGAGGCCGTGCGCGCGGTCGAGCCGACCGAGCCCCTGTGGCTCGGCAAGTCGATGTTGAACGATCTCTCGCGCTGTCCGGGACTGTTCGAGGCCGTTCGGGCAGGTGAGCGGGCTCCGTTCGCGTTCTCGGCGCGCTTCGCGGCGGGCAGGCTCGCGCACAAGGCGGTCGAGCTCGAGGTCGCCGGACGCGAGGAGCGTGACACCCATGACCTCGTCGAGCAGGCCTCGGAGCGACTCGTCGAGGACGAGGGGTTCCGCACGTATTGGGAGGGCCTCGACGGCATCCGCCGGGACGAGACGCTTATGGATGCGGCGAAGACGCTCGAGCTCTTCCGATCCACCATGCCACCGCTCCGTCGGATGCGGCGCCAGCTGTCGCCGTCGACCGAATGGAGGGTGCGGGCCGAGTTGCTCGGCGGCTCGCTCGTGCTTTCTGGCACGCCGGACCTCGTGCTCGGAGCGTCGTCATCGCTCGAGCCGGCTCGCGCCACGCGGCTCGCGATCGACCTGAAGACCGGGCGCGCGTGGCCCGAGCACGCCGAGGACATGCGGTTCTACGCACTCGTGCTCGCGCTGCGGTTCGGCGTCCCCCCGTACCGCGTGGCCACCATGTATCTCGACTCGGGCGAATGGCAGTCCGAGGACGTCGAGCGTCAGATGCTCCAGCACGCCGCCGACCGCGTGATCGAGGCGGTGCGCGCGGTCTCGGCGACGCAGAGCGGGCGTTCGTCGGTCCTGCGTCCCGGCCCGTACTGCACGTGGTGCCCCCGGGCGATGACCTGCCCCTCGAGCGCAGCGCTCTCGGCTCGCAGCTAAGCGACGTTTGTCGGGCCCCGCGCCCTTCGCATATGTTCCGGTCGCTCACCACGGACACGATCGGAGCTTCCTCATGGGCAAGGACCTGTACGAGATCGGAGCGCTACCGCCGGTCGGCGAGGTGCCGAGGCAGATGCACGCCCAGCTCGTTCGCCCCGACCGCTATGGCGAGCCCGAGAAGGCGATCCAGGACGAAGTCATCGACGTCCCCGAGCTCGGCCCGCACGACGCGCTCGTCATGGTCATGGCGGCGGGAGTGAACTTCAACAACGTGTGGGCGGCCCGAGGGGTCCCCGTCGACGTCACGAAGACCCAGGCGCGATGGGGCGAACCCACCGACTTCCACATCGTGGGCTCTGACGCGTCGGGCATCGTCTACGCCGTCGGCTCAGACGTCACGAACGTGAAGGTGGGCGACCGGGTCGTGGTCCACGCCGGGCAGTGGGACCTCGACGATCCGTGGGTCTCGGCCGGGAACGATCCCGGGTTGGCCGCGAGCTTCCGGGTGTGGGGGTACGACACGTGCTGGGGTTCGTTCGCGCAGTTCTGCAAGGTCCAGGCGCACCAGTGCCTGCCGAAGGCCGACCACCTGACGTGGGAGGAGGCCGCGGCGCCAACGCTCACCGGTGCGACCGCGTACAGGATGCTTCACGGCTGGCCTCCGAACACCGTGCAGCCGGCCGACGTGGTCCTCGTGTGGGGCGGCTCGGGCGGGCTCGGCGCGCTCGCGATCCAGCTCGTCACGCTCGCGGGCGGCCGAGCGGTCGCGGTGGTCTCGAGCGAGGAGAAGGGCGAGTACACGAAGCAGCTCGGCGCCGTCGGGTACATCAACCGCAAGGACTTCTCGCACTGGGGCGTGCCGCCGCGGTGGAACGATCCGGAATGGAAGACCTGGTTCGAGGGCGCGAAGGCGTTCGGCAAGGCGATCTGGGAGGTCCTCGGCGACAAGAGCAGCCCCCGCATCGTGTTCGAGCACCCGGGCGAGGACACGATCCCCACGTCGAACTTCGTGTGCGACCGAGGCGGCATGATCGTGATCTGCGCGGGCACGACCGGCTACGACACCCTCATCGACGTCCGGTACCTCTGGTACATGCAGAAGCGGTATCAGGGCTCGCACTTGTTCAACGACGAGCAGGCTTCGGCGTTCAACGACCTGGTGCGCGAGAACAAGGTCACGACCACGCTCGGTCACACCTACGACTACTCGGAGTCGGGCCTCGTGCATCAGCTCATGGGCGACGGCAAGCTTCCCGAGGGCAACGTGGCCGTGTTGATCAACGCTCCGAAATCGGGTTTGCGCGACCTCTGAGACCGGACGCCCCTTCGGCTCGCGTCTCGTCTAGTCCTGCCAGGGCACCTCGTAGAGGCGGATCGGCTCGTCGAAGCCCTTCAGGGTCGCCTCGCCGCGTTCGACGAAGGTGAACCCCTTGCCGAGAGCTAGCTCACGGACGCCCGAGGTGACCCAGATCGCTCCGTCTCCGCACGCAGCGCAGATCCGGGAGGCGAGGTTCACGGCGGCGCCGAACAGGCGCCCACCCTCCGCGAGGGGTTCTCCGGCGGCAAGGCCGATGCGGATCTGGACCGGCGGATCGCGATATTCGCGGGCCGCGACCGCACGCTGCGCGCTGACCGCACACGCGATCGCGTCGCGCGGGGATGGGAACGACCCCATGATGCCGTCGCCGGTATGGTCGACCGCTGTTCCGCCGTGCTTCGCGAGCTCGGCCCGCATGCTGGCATCCAGATCGAGGACCAGGTTCTTCGCGGCGATGTCCCCGACGCTGCTGATGAGCGACGTCGAACCGACCAGGTCGGAGAACATGATCGTGCGGAATGCGGAGGCGGCCCACGGGGTCCCGGGCTCGGGCTCGATGATCGCTCCGAGGAACGAGGACACGGTATGCGGGTCCACCTCGAAGATCTGGTTCGGGATCTCGCCGTGCGCTTCCCGGTGGACGGAAACGAGGGCTTCCGCGTCGGGCGCGTCGGCGAGACAGAAGATCGAGCCGCGCGAGGGGTCGAACCAGTACGTCAACAATCGAACACCGTAGGCCCCCTGTTTCCCGAGGTCCTGGACGTGCGCTTGCGCGAGCTGCTGGGCCGTGATCTCGGGGAGGTCGTGGCGATCCATGTAGGTCGGCATCTCCCTTGGATTGTGCCGGAGCGAAGGGGCATGCGGCAAGCATCTGCCCGATGATCCACGCTGAGTTCGGCCTCGGGATGAGGCTGACCGTTGCGCATGTGCGCCACATGTGCGAGGGTTGGACGCGTGGCAAGGATGATCCAGATCCGCAATGTCAGTGACGCGTTGCATGCTGAGCTGGTGCGACGCGCGCGCCTCCAAGGGCAGACGCTGACGGCCTACCTCGAGGAGCTCCTCGAGCGAGAGGTCGCCCGTCCTCCCGTGACGGATGTCCTCGCTCGCATCGAGGCTCGGCGACCCCTCCTCCCCGCAGACGGCTCGTCCGGCGCGGAGACGACCCGCGAGGTCCGCCGGGAGATGGAGGAGGATTGGGACCGCTTGTTCTCGACGCGTCGGCGCTGATCGATCTCCTCCTCGCCCCTCGTTCACCGACGCCGATCGTCGAGCTCGTCGCGTCAGGAGCGCCGCTCCACGTCCCCGCGATCTGCGACGTCGAGGTCTTCGCGGCCGTTCGCAGCCAGGTTCTGGCGCGAAGGCTGGAAGACGACCTCGCCCGCGAGGTGATCATCGACTACGTCTCGCTCCCGATCGCGAGGCACCTGCACCTGCGGTTGCTCGGGCGGATGTACGAGCTCAGGCAGAACTTCTCGGCTGCGGATGCCGGCTACGTCGCGTTGGCGGAATCGCTCGACGCCTCGCTCGTGACCACCGACGCCGCCCTCAAGCGCGCCGTGAAGCGCCATACCGAGATGGCTTGCCTACCGTAAGGAGGTGCTTGCGAGCAGGTCGTACAACCCGAGGGGCATCAATGGGCGTCCGTCTTTCGCGAAGTCGTCGAGCGGTCGCCACTCTGCAGGCAAGCTAACGGTTGGTTCGGAGACCACGAGGTCCTCGCGGTCGTACATCGTGGGGTCCGAGAATGCGCCTTCATAGACCATCACGAGGTGGTGGTGCTGCTCGCCCGCATACTCGAACCGCGGCTCGAGCACACCCAGGAGCCGGAGGCTCTCGATCTCAGCACTGAGCTCCTCGCGGAGCTCACGTCGCAGGGCTTCTTCCGCGCTCTCACCGAAGTCCATCCCGCCGCCCGGCGGGAACCAGATGTCGGTGCCTCGTTCGGGATCATCCTCGCGCACGACGAGGATCTCGACGGGCGCCTCGCCCCGGCGGAACACGCAGCGAACGATCGGGCGGATCCTGCCCGGCCATCGCCGCCACTCGGGCAGTTCGCTCACGGCAGCTGGACGAGCTCGACCAGCACGCCGCCCATGCCCTTCGGATGGACGAACGCGATCGTCGTGCCGCGAGAGCCCGGCCGAGGTGTTCGGTCGATGAGCTCGACCCCTTCGCCGCGCAGGTGTTCGAGCGTTGCCCCGACGTCGTCGACGCGGTAGCCGACGTGATGCACGCCGGGGCCGCGGCGCTCGAGGAAGCGCCCCACCGGCGTGTCCGGACCGAGCGCTCCGAGCAGCTGGATGAACGAGCTCCCGACAGCCAGGAGCACCTCCTCGACCCCTTGAGGATCGATGCGTTCGCGATGGGTCGGCTCGACACCGAGCGTGCGCCGGTAGTGCTCGACCGCCGCGTCGAGGTCCTCCACGGCGATGCCGACGTGGTCGATCTGCGTGAGCACGATCAGCGCTTCCTCGCCGCTGCCATCGGGGGCTGGAGCCGCTCGATCAGCTCGTTCGCCGCCGTCACGTGATATGCGGGGAGCGACAGAGCCCTCACGACGGTAGCGACGGCTTGGACGCGCAGGTCCTCCTCGGGCTTCGCATCGGGGCCCCGTTTGGCCTTGAGGGCGTAGAACTCCACCAGCTCGAGGAACTGCTGGAGCGAGGGCACCAGCCCGCCTCGTTCGTAGGCGTAGATCGTCTGGCGGGCCGCGGGACTGCCGGTCGCGGTAGCGGCATCCGCGACCGCTCGAAAGCCCGCGCTTCGACGCAGCGCACGCAGGAGCGCTCCGATCGTCCTGGCGTCCTCACGTGCGACGGGCGGCAGCTTCTTCCTGGCCACGGGCCGCACGATAGCCGTTCGGCCACAGCCTCGGCGGGGGGAATGCCTAAGTCCGGGGCGGGCGCTCGTAGTGCGAACGGCTGATGCACGTATCGGCCACATTCCGTACGATGACCACCCCAACCGACCAGGTCACGTGGATGCCGGAGCGCCGTGAGATGACCGTGAAGGAGACGAACAGGTCCACGGCGGCCGTGCTCCAAGGCTCGGATTTCGCGAGCTCCGGCAAGGCCGACGTTTCCAGGATCCGCGAGCGTACCCGCAGGCGGCGTGTGGTGCGGCTCGTCACGTTCCTCGGACTGTTCGACGGGTACCTGTGGTACCGCTATCTGACGCACAACCCCTTCAAGGCCCCGGTGCTGGGGCCCGAAGCGATCATCTGGCTGCCGATCGCCGGGATCTTCTTGATCGTCCTGTTGATGATGGCGATGCCGCTGTTCAGCGGGCGCTCGCCCCATGTGGTGGTCCGGCCCGAGGACATCGAGGTCGGTCTCACCGAGGTGCACGGGCTCGATACCCAGGTGGACGAGGTGGCGCGCACGCTCGATGTGTTCCTCGGATACGCGACGTTCCGCAAGGAGCTCGGCGGCAACCCTCGCCGAGGCATCTTGTTCGAAGGGCCCCCCGGGACTGGGAAGACCTACCTCGCGAAGGCGATGGCGAAGCAGGCCGGCGTGCCGTTCCTGTTCATCTCGGCGCCGTCGTTCCAGTCCATGTGGTACGGCATGACGGGGGCACGGATCCGATCGTTCTTCAAGACCCTCCGTAAGTTGGCGCGCAAAGAAGGGGGCGCGATCGGCTTCATCGAGGAGATCGACGCGATCGGCGGCGACCGCAGCGGATTGTCGGCCTCACCCGACGCCACCGGACTGGGACGGGTTGCCTCGAACATGGTCGGCCCCGGGGCCAGCGGGATGGTGAACGAGCTCCTGATCCAGATGCAGTCCTTCGACCAGCCGCCGTGGAGGGCCAGGATCAAGTCGAGCATGATCGAGCGCGTGAACGGCTACCTGCCGCCGCACAAGCGCATCGCCGCATCCAAGCCGTCGTACAACAACATCCTGTTGATCGCCGCGACGAACCGAGCCGATGTCCTCGATGCGGCGCTCTTGCGTCCCGGACGGTTCGACCGCCGCCTGTATTTCGACCTGCCGACGAAGCAAGGTCGTCGCGAGCTGATCGATTTCTTCTTCGAGCGCAAGGCCCACCATGAGGTGCTCGATGATGAGACCGTCCGCGAGCGGTTGGCGCACGATACGTTCGCGTACACCCCGGTGATGATCGAGCATCTCTTCGACGAAGCGCTGCTGGTCGCGCTCCAGGCCGGCCGTCGCGAGATGAACCTCAACGACATCCACGAGGCCAAACTGACGGAGGAGCTCGGCTTCAAACAACCGGTCGTCTACACCGAGTACGACCGGTCGGCCGTCGCCACGCACGAGGCCGGCCACGCCACCACCGCGTATTTCCTCGGCAAAGGGCGGCGGCTCGAGGTGCTGTCGATCATCAAGCGGCGCCAGTCGCTCGGCCTGCTCGCGCACGGCGACGAAGAAGAGCGGTTCACCCGCTCGCGCACGGAGATCGAGGCGGCCATCGCCATCGCCCTCGGAGGGCTCGTCTCCGAGGAGCTGTTCTTCGGAGAATCCGGGACAGGCCCGGCGGCGGATCTCGGCGGAGCGACATCACTCGCCGCGCAGATGGTTGGCTCGTTCGGCATGGCCGGATCGCTCATCAGCTACGACGCCATCGCCGAGGGCGCGATCGCGCGCACGAACCTCGTCGCGAAGGTGCTCGGGGACAAGGACTCGAAGAACCGTGTGGAGGACATCCTCGACAAGCAGAAGGCCAAGGTCGCCGCCTTGCTCGAGGAGAACAAGGACGTGGTGGTCGCGCTCCGAGACGCGCTCATCGCTCGCGACGAGCTCGTGGGCGAGGAGATCCTCCAAGTCATCGAGGCCGCGCTCTCCAGTCGCAACTAGCCCGGCTCGAGGGGTGACCGGCCGTGAGCGATCCCGGCGATGAGCTGGTCGATGTCGTGGACGAGGACGACCGTATCGTCGAGGTCGTTTCACGGCGCGAGGTGCGAGCGCGGAACCTCCGTCACCGGTGCACGTACGTCTTCGTCCTGAACCCGGCCCGCGAGCTGTACGTCCACAAACGCACGGACACGAAGGACGTCTATCCGGGGTTCTACGATCTCGTGGCCGGTGGAGTGAACGGCCCCGGCGAGTCCTTCGATGACTGCGCGGCCCGGGAACTCGAGGAGGAGCTCGGCGTGCGCGCGAGGCCGACGTTCCGGTTCCTTCACCGCTACGAGGGTCCGAGCGGGCGCGTCATCGGCGCCGCCTACGACGTGGTGTGGGATGGACCGATCCGCCACCAGCCATCGGAGGTCGTGTGGGGCGTGTTCCTGCCGTTCGACGAGGTCGACGCGATGATCACCCGCGAGCGTTTCTGTCCCGACGGCCTCGAGGTCTTCGAGCGCTGGCGCCGCAGTAGACTCGACGCATGACACCGTCGGTCATCGTCGCCGGCGCTCGGACCCCGATCGGCAAGTTCCGGTCCTCGCTCGCGTCGCGCTCCGCGGTCGAGCTCGGCGGCATCGCGATCCGCGAGGCGCTCGCCCGGAGCGGCGTGCAGGCCGCCGACGTCGATTACGTGATCATGGGCCACGTGATCCAGGCCGGGACCGGGCAGATCACGGCTCGGCAGGCCTCGATCCTCGCCGGCATCCCGAAAGAAGTGCCGGGGATCACGATCAACAAGGTGTGTCTGTCGGGCTTGAACGCTATCGCGCTGGCCGATCAGCTCATCCGCGCCGGCGAGGTGGAGGTCGTGGTCGCCGGGGGCATGGAGTCGATGTCGCAGGCCCCGTACCTGCTGCCGAGGGCGCGCGAGGGGTCGCGGCTCGGTCACGCCGACATGGTGGACTCGATGATCCACGATGGCCTGTGGTCCACGTTCACGAAGCAGCACATGGGCGAGTCCTCCGACGAGGTGAACGCCGAGCTCGCGATCACGCGCGAGGACCAGGACGCGTGGTCGGCGCGCAGCCATCGTCGCGCGCACGTGGCCTGGGAATCGGGCGCGCTCGCCGAGGAGGTCGTCGCCGTCGAGATCCCCCAGCGCACGGGCGACCCTGTGATCGTCGCGCGCGACGAGGGCATCCGGCCCGACTCGACGGCCGAGGCGCTCGCGAGGCTTCGGCCTGCGTTCAAGGAGGACGGCACGATCACGGCGGGCAATGCCTCACAGGTCTCCGACGGCGCGGCGGCGGTCGTCGTGACGAGCCGCGAGAAGGCCGACGAGCTCGGGCTGCACCCGATCGGAGAGATCCTCGCGCACGGGATGTCGGCGGACCGGTTCTCGTATCTGCACACCGTGCCGGCTCTCGCGCTTCAGCACGCGCTGAAGAAGGCCGGGCTCGACGTCCACGACCTCGGCCTCATCGAGGTGAATGAGGCGTTCGCTGCGGTCTCGCTGAACGTCACCCGCGTGCTCGGCGTCAGCGAGGACATCGTGAACGTGAACGGCGGAGCGGTTGCGCTCGGACACCCGATCGGCGCGAGCGGCGCGCGCCTCGTGCTCACGCTCGCGCACGAGATGCGCCGTCGCGTCGTGGACCTCGGGGGCGCGACGATCTGCGGGGGCGGCGGCCAGGGCGACGCCCTCATCATCCGGCGGATGGTCTAAGGCCCCGATGTCGGACGCGCGCTACGAGCTGCCCGAAGAGCTGGAGGAGTTCCGTTCACTCGTCCGCCAGATCGCCGAGGACCGCATCGCGCCTCGAGCGGCCGAGATCGACGAGACCGACGAGTGGCCCGAGGACATCTACAAGGTCCTCGTCGACAACGACCTCATGGGCGTAGGCTATCCCGAGGAGCACGGCGGCTCGGGGGGCGGGGCGCTCGCGTTCGGCGTGTTCGTCGAGGAGCTCTCGCGGGTCTCGGCGGGGGTGTCGCTCACGCCGCTCGTCAGCAAGCTCGGCGTGATCCCGCTCACCGTCGCCGAGGACCCGAAGGCGGCCGACATCACCCGGGCGATCGCGCGCGGCGAGATGCTGATGTCGTACGCGCTCACCGAGCCCGGCGCCGGCTCGGACCCCGCGGCGATGAGCACCAGATACGCGAAGACCGATGATGGATGGACCCTCACCGGGACGAAGCGGTTCATCACCGGCGCGGGCATCTCGCACGGCTACGTGGTGTTCGGCACGAAGGACCCCTCGATGCGTACGAAGGGCATCTCGGCGTTCCTCGTGATGAAGGACGACCCCGGTGTCTCGTTCGGGCGCAAGGAAGACAAGATGGGCATCCGCGGATCGCCCACGCGCGAGGTGATCCTGCAGGACGCCCGGATCCCGGCCGACCGCCTCATCGGCGAGGAGGGTCGCGGCTTCGCGTATGCGATGCAGACGCTCGATTACTCGAGGCCCGCGATCGCGGCGCAGGCGCTCGGTATCGCGCAGGGAGCCTTCGACTTCGCCGCGCGGTACGCCACCGAGCGGCAGCAGTTCGGTCAGGCGATCTCGGAGTTCGAGGGCATCGCCTTCATGCTCGCGGACATGGCGATGAAGATCGAGGCCTCGCGTCTGCTCGTCTATCGGGCGCTCGCCGCCTGTGACTCAGGCGATCCGAGGATGATCTACCATTCGTCGGTCGCGAAGTGCTTCGCCTCGGACGCCGCGATGGAGGTCACGACCGATGCGGTGCAGATCCTGGGAGGGTACGGCTACATCAAGGAGTACCCCGTGGAGCGCTTCATGCGCGACGCGAAGATCACCCAGATCTACGAGGGCACGAACCAGATCCAGCGTGTCGTGATCGCCAGGGAACTGCTGAAGGCCATCTCGGGCTGAGCCGGGTCGGAGCGCGACCCCCGGGTCGGCGGTGGGTCCGACCCGAGGGCCATCCAGGGGGGTTCAGATCGCGATCGCGTTGTTGTGGGCGGTCGCGGCGCTCCCGATGTCCTCGTCCTCGTTGATACCGGGGAACAGGTCCTCTTCGGCCTCCTCCTCATCGGGGACGAGGGCGAACGGGTCGCGTTCGGAGGAGGTCGCAAGGTTGTCCGGGTGCTCGGAGACCTCGGGCAAGAAGACGCGGAACGAGGATCCGCCGCCCGGCCGTTCCTCGACCCACGCCATGCCTCCGTGCAGCTCGGCCAGCCGGCTCAGCAAGCACAGCCCGGTCGCGCCTTTGGGGCGACGCTCCGCGCTGTCATGTCCCTGCAGGGCCTGGAACATGGCCTGGCGCAGTCCGGCGGGGACGTCGGTCCCGGTGTCCTCGACCGCGATGGTGGCTCCGCCCCGATCCGACGAGCTCAGCGTCACCCACACGGTGCTTCCCGGCGCGGTTCGCCGACCGGCGTTCGCGAGCAAGGTCTCGATCATCTGCTCGGCCAGACCCGGGTCGACCTCGGCCGCGATGTGCTCGGTCTCGACGCGCAGGTCTCGGTTCGCGAGGTCGGGGGAGTCCTCGATCACTCGCCGCACCATCGCTTCGAGATCGGTCCGCCGGCGGTTCGGCGTGAACGTGCCGCTCACGATCCGGTCGACGTCGAGCATCTCACCGACGAGCCGATCGAGCTTGCGGGCGTTCGTCGCGAGCTGGCGAACCATGTCGCGTCCGTCGGGAGAGCTCGTATCCGTGTGCTTCAGCGCGAGCGTCAGCCCGAGGATCGAGGTGAGTGGTCTGCGCACCTCGGCCGCGACGGCCTCCTGGAGCTCGGTGCGCTCCTGGTCGACGATCACCGTCACCTGCGGCTGCTGCTCGGCCTCGAGCAGCTGGTTCTCGAGCTCCTTCAACTGGTCCTCGAGCAGGCGGCCGCGCTCGATCGTGATGCGGAGCCGCTCCTCGGCGCGGCGGCTCCGCTCGTCGGCGTCGGTCTGGTCCTCGCGGGTCTTCTGGAGCATGTCCAGCAGTTCCGCGTTCTTCGTGGCTCCCTGCTCGAGCTGCCCCTCGGCCACGTGCGCCCGGATCTCGGCGTCGCGCGCGAGCTCCTCGGCGTTCATGAGGCGCTCGGCCGCCTGCTGCAGCTCGTCCGCCGCCTGCGACACCTGGAGTCCCGCCACCGCGATCCGCCTGGCCAATCCGTCGGCCTCGAGCATGTCCATCGTTTCCGTGTCGCTCATGACTCACTCACCTTTCGGCCGACTGGCCGATGATCAGGCGCGGATGGTCGTAGAGGTCGTCGTCCTCTTCGATGACGACGTCGTTGTCCATGTCGCGCAGGGCCTCGGACAGCTTCGTCAGGTGGAATCGGCTGGACGTATCGTCGAGCTCGGACTCGATGCGCTCGACCTCCTGCTCCATCTCCACGGCGCGTCGCTCGGCGGCATCGACGCGTGCGCGGAGCTCGTTCAAGTCGATGTCGCTGCGCCGCATCGCGTGGAGCTTGCCCTTGATCTCGTCGAGCTCCGTGTTGCGGAGCGCCAAGCGCTCGCGCAACGCGTTGTTGTCGAGCTCGGCCTTGTGGAGCCGCTCGGCGGTGTCCCGCAGTTGATCGCGGAGCGCCCGCAGGTCGCCGCCGGTCGTCGATGTCTTGTTCTCCATCATCTCGAGCCTCGCTTCCGCCCTCTTCAGCTCTTCGAGGGTTCCCTTGAACTGCTGCTGGAGCCCGCGGTAGTTCTCCTCGGTCGCCTCGGCGCGTCGCGTCGCCTCCTGCCGCTGCTGCTCGAGCTCTCGGAAGCCGGGCTGCAGGTACAGCGGCGTGCCGGCGGAGCGTTTGTCGTTCTTCGCCTTCTCCCTCGGCACGGTGTTCGTGCCCGTGTACGCGGTCGGCGCGAAGGCGGGCTCGACGGCGCGCGCTCGGAGCGTGAGCCCGAACATCGTCGCCGTTGCCAAGAACAGCACGCCGAGAGCCATCGCGAGCCGGTACCACGGGGCGTTCGCGGCTCGGGCGATCGATCCGAACGGCTGCGACATCTCCACGACGACCGTGGTCCCGCCGGGCCTCAGCCACAGGGGCACGTACGTCTGGAGCTCCTCGCCGCGGATCCGGCTCTGCGTGGAGGTGTTCGCGACCGAGAAGACGAGATCGGCGAGCGACGACGGTCGCGTGTTGATGAGCGACCCGTCGGGGCTATACAGGATCTTCCCGAGCGACGAGTAGATCGTGACATCGTCGATCGGGCCGGCCGCGGTGGTCGTGTCCTGGATCTGCGCTCCGAGGGAAACGGCTCGGGCGCCCTCGATGGGCGCCTCGAGATCTTTCGGCTGGAGCATCGGTGCGATCTGCGTCTGCACGGCCAGCCGGGCCGCGCGTTCGGTGTCGGTGGTGGCCTGCGCGAGCGCGGTCGCGGCCGCGTACAGCGACAGTCCGATCCCGACCGCGAGGATGAAGGTCAGCGTTCCCCAGAGCGGTCGCCGTTCCCGTCGAGCCAGAGATCCGAACATCGTTCGCCTCGCTTTCCGTTAGGGGATGCATCGGCAGATGACGGCTCGCGGGAACAGTCCCCCCGATGACGGATAGTTCGGAATGACCAGTTCGGGATGGCTATCCGGGCCCAGATGCGAGCCGTGTCCCTCGCGGGTCGTAAGCTCGGCGCATGCGGGGGAAGGGGTCGGACCACGATGCAGCCTGAGCACGTGCTGCACCTCGAGCTGGTTGAGGGGTCGCAGCTCGAGGAGGCTGCAGCGTTCGTCGTCGACCTCGTCGAGCATCCGGGGTCGGGCATCCGAGTGATCGAAGGACAGCTCGAGCTCGGCGAGGATCTCGTCGTGCCGGGTCATCCCGGCGACTTCGAACTCGAGCCGGTCCCCCCGCTCGAGCCCGGGACCGTCTGGGCGATCGACGGGGGATCGAGCGTGGTCGCCGACGGCCGCTCCTTCCAGGTGGCCGCGTACCGCGCCGCTCGCGTGCGATTCCGAGGGGGAGCCACGGACCTGGTGGACTCGCCCTCGCTCACCGTGCGTGCGACCTCGGCGGCCGAGATGCAACCGCTCGCGCGCACCATCCTCACGGAGCTCTGCGGGCAAGAGCCCGAGCGGATCCCCGAGCTCCCGCGTCCCGTCGACGCCCTCCGCGAATGGGCCGAGTGGTCCGAGGTTGCCCGTACGGTGCAGGACGCCGCGGCCGGCGACCTCGTGCTCGTCGACGGCTCGTTGCACGGTGGACCGCTCGTGCCCGGGCAGGTCGTGCGCCGGGTGCACGAGCAGGCGGTCGCTCGGGGTGTGTCGATGGCGGGCGTCGTGAAGGCTTCGACGCTGTACTGGGGGCGGAACGCGCCGCTCGTCACGCTGCTGAAGCGTCGGGGCGATCGCGAGATGGGACACGCGGTGTGGGGGGCTCGGATCTCGACCGACCCCGCGTTCGCGCGGCTGTACCCGGGCGACATCTTCGTGGCGCACCTCGCGCCGACGGCGCCGCACGCGTTCCGCGTCGACGTCGCGCACGGCCCGAGCTCGGCCGGCGAGGTGCTCGGCCGGCTCGCGGGGCTGTCGCGCGACCCCGCGTTCGTCGGGTATCCGTACCCGCTCGCCCGCGCTCATCAAGCCGCGCGCGTGACCGGCTACCAGGTGGTGGACGTCCGGCGCTCGTTCCGCGAGTCGCTGTCGCGCCACGGGATGTCGCAGGACGACATCGAGGTCTTGTTCCAGGACTTCCACGAAGTGTTGAACCGGAGCTGACCGTGAGCGAGCACGAGTACAAGGGCAGGATCTTCGGCAAGAGCGTGCTCGAGGCGACCTTCCGGTCGTTCTACGGCACCGACCTCTTCCTGGGTGAGCTCCTCGCCGCCGAGGACGCCGAGCGCGTCCGTCGGTTCCTGTTCCGCGTGATCCAAGTGACGTACGGCTCCGATTCCTCGGACCCAGGCTGGGCAGAGCGCACGGCCGGCTCGTACATGTCTGGGGACGCGGCGGGAACGTCGTATCAGCTCCACGACCCCGAGCAGCGCTTGTACAAGATCGCGACGTGCCAGCCGCTCGGCTACATCGACGCCGCCGGGGACTTCCGAAAGCCGAAGTCGCTTCCGGCCCAGTTCGCCAGGGTCACCGCTCCCACGCCCGAGGATTTCGCGTTCCTTCGCGAGCGCATGGGCGACCTGCGGATCGGGCTGCTGCGCTCGGGCGAGGCGACCATCGACCTCGAGGTGGGGATCAAGGGCGAGACGCTCACCTCGCACGTCGGCGTGTTCGCCACGACCGGCATGGGCAAGTCGAACCTCATGAAGGTGCTCTCGGGGCAGATCCTCGCCTCGCAAGGCCGGTACGCGTGCCTGCTGTTCGATCCGCACGGCGAGTATCTCGAGGGCGGCAGCGGCCTGCGCAAGGGCCTGCGAGACCACCCGTGGTCCTCGGACCGGCTGAAGGTCTATGCCACACGTGCGGCCGGCGCCGGCGCAACGACGCTCCGGCTGTCCCTGGCCGAGCTCACCCTCGGCGACCTGCAGACCGCGTACCAATGGAGCCACGCCCAAGAAGACGCGATCTGGCGGCTGCTCCGGTTCTTCGGCGAGGACTGGATCGTCACCGTGGGCGAGGAGCAGGACGTCCCGTCGCTCGCCGAGCAGCTCTCGGTGGCGACCAGCACGCTGCAGGTGATCCAGCGGCGCGCCCAGCGGATCCTCGAGATGCCGTGCATCTCGCGCGACCCCTCACAGCCCTCGCTCTCGGCTCGGATCGTCGACGAGCTCATGAACGGCTACTCGGTGCTCGTCGACACCTCCGGGTTGTCCTCGATGGAAGAGATCCTCGTGGCCTCGGTCATCACCCGGCGCGTGCTCGAGACGTACGGGCAGCTCTTCCTCGACGACCGCGAGCGGTTCGCAGCGCTGCCGCCGACGCTCGTGGCGCTCGAGGAGGCGCAGCGTGTGCTCTCGAAGGCGCAACGCGCAGATGAGAACGTGTTCCCGCGCGTGGCGCGCGAGGGACGCAAGTTCAAGGTCGGTTTGTGCGCGGTGAGCCAGCAGCCCAAGCTCATCGACGACGAGCTGCTCTCGCAGTTCAACACCTTCTTCATCCTCGGCCTGGCCGACGAGAAAGACCGCAACATCCTGCGCGGCTCCTCGAAGCAGGACATCTCGGACCTCGGTCCCGAGATCCAGACGCTCATGCCCGGCGAGGCGATCATCACGAACCTCGAGGCGCCCTTCGCCCTTCCCGCGCAGGTGTTCCTGTACGAGGAGTACCTGA
This sequence comes from Actinomycetota bacterium, assembly GCA_040005555.1. Classification (GTDB taxonomy): domain Bacteria; phylum Actinomycetota; class UBA4738; order UBA4738; family HRBIN12; genus JBDTYT01. Next base: position 18,550 of record JBDTYT010000030.1, read on the forward strand.
AGTCTGTCCGAGGGCCCTCGCCGCTGCCGTCCCGTCCGGAGGGCTCGTCGAAGGGGTTCGCGGAGTAGATGGCTCGGCTGGTCGCGCTCGGCGACGCGCATCTCGGCCGGACCCACCTCGCGCACCTGCGGGACGAGGAGGGCCGCAACCTTCGCGAGGAAGACTTCCTGCGCTCGTTCTCGTGGGCGATCGACACCACGATCGAGCTTCAGCCCGACGGGTTCCTGTGGCTCGGCGACATCTTCGACCACGCGCGACCGACGTACCGGACGTTCGCCCACGTGCTGGCTGGGTTGCAGAAGCTCACGGACGCCGGGCTGGGGGGCGTCGCGATCAGCGGGAACCACGACACGCCGCGCGTCCGTGGGACCGGATCGCCGTACGACGCGCTCGAGCGCGTGTTCCCGGACGTCACGTTCGCCTGGCGGATGGAGTCGCTCGTCGCCGACCTGGCCGG
>JBDTYT010000031.1:0-17393 GCA_040005555.1 Actinomycetota bacterium
CCTCTGGGTTATGAGCCCAGCGAGCTACCGGACTGCTCCACCCCGCACGACGATGATACCGACGTCGGCCAGCCGCGCCAAGCTGGCGCCGGTTCTCGGTCGTCGCGAGGTTGCCGCGATCGCCTCAGGGCGTCGGTGATGCGGACACGCTGGGGCTCGGCGACGGCGACGCGCCTCCTCCGGCCTGACTGGCGGCGAGCTCGTTCGCTCGGCTGATCGCAGCCTGGGCGGCGTTGATCTCCGCCTGGTAGGTGGCGAGGTCACCCGCCGTCAGGGCGGTGTCGGCCTTCGCGAAGTGATCGACGGCCTGCTGGATCAAGGCGCTGATCTGATCCTGCACGCTGCCGCTCGGCGGCCCGCCACCACCTCCCCCCGGGGGCCCCCCGATCTGCGTCAGCGAGTCGTTCAGCGCGTCCCGCAGGGTGTCCCCGATCCCGACGGTGCCGCCGTTCACGACGAGGACGCGTTTCAGCTCGGGGATCGCGTTCGCCTGCCGCGAGACGACGAAGACCGGTTCGACGTACAGGAGACCCTGCTCGATCGGGATCACGAGCAGGTCGCCGAACTTCACATCCGAACCGGTCTGCCCCAGCAAGGTGCGCTCGGCCGAGAACCGAGCGTCCGCGTTGATCCTCGAGAACACCTGCGTCGGGCCGTCGATGTTCACCCCCGGCGGGAACTCGATCGCGAGCATCTTCCCGTAGTCGGGCCCCGGGTCCGACTTCGCGGCCATCCACGCGACCATGTTCTGCCGACCCTCCGGGGTGAACGGCAAGATGAGCGAGAACGACTCCTCGGTGTCGCCGGGGAGCTTCATGAGCAGGTAGTACGGACGCATCGCGAAGGCAGAGGTATCGGAGCTGATCGTCGGGTCGATCGGGATCTGCCAGAACCCTTGCTTGCCGTAGAACACGGTCGGGTCGGTCACGTGGTAGTTCGCGAACTGGGCGGCCTGGATCTGGAACAGGTTCTCGGGATAGCGGAAATGCGCCTGGAGCTCGGGGGATGCGTCCGCGAGCGGCGTGAACAGGCCCGGGAAGGCCTTCTGCCACACCTGGATGATGGGATCGGTCGGATCGGCGACGTAGTACTTCATCGTGCCGTCATATGCGTTCACGACGACCTTCACCGAGTTGCGGATGTAGTTCACGGTGCCGGTGAGCGGCAGCTTGTCGTTCTCGGACACGACGGAGTCCCCGAGCGTGAGCTCCTGCGAGTAGGGGAACTGATCGGTCGTCGTGTACGCGTCCCAGATCCACACCATCTGGCCGTCGACGACGGCCGCGTACGGGTCGCCGTCGAACTTCAAGAAGGGGGCGGCTTTCGGAACGCGCTCCGTGATGTCGCGGTAGATCATGATCCGGCTATCGGCATGGACGAGTCCGGAGATCAACAGGTTGACGTCCTTGAATCGCCAGGCGAACAGCGCCCGCTGGAAGAACCCGCCGATCGGGATCCCACCTTGGCCCTGGTAGGTGCTCGTGACCTGGGCTTGGTCGTTCGTGGCCGTCCCTTGATAGTCGAGCTCCTTCGCGCCGGAGTCGACGACCACGAACGGGACGATGGAGGACTCGCCGTAGTAGACGCGCGAACCGTTGGCGGTGAGCGTGGGTTGTCCGACGGGCGGGATGTCCTGCAGCGTGAACACCGGCTGACCCTCGGTGGTCGCCGTGTTCACCTGTGAGGCCACCGCCCCGAAGCCGTGCGTGTACACGAGGTGACGGTTCTGCCACGTGCCGCCGCCACCGGGGATGCCGTTCTGGTCGACCTCGCGCGCCGACACCATGAGGACTCGGCGCGCTCCGTTCAGGTCGTACCGATCGACGTCGACGTCGGAGAACTCGTAGAACTGCAAGATCCGCTGGAGCGCCTTGAAGTTGTTCAACAAGATGTCCGGACGCCAGACGCGGATGTTCGAGATCGTGGTGTCGTTCGCCTTGATGTCTTGCGCAGTCACCGTGCTCGTCACGGTCTCGGGCCGGGTGGTGATCCCATCGAGCGCGAACGCGGTTCTCGTCGCCGCGATGTTGCGCTCGATGAATGGACGCTCTCGTTGCAACTCCTGGGGCGCCACGCGGAACCGCTGCACGAACGCGGGATACGCAGCCCCCGCCGTGATGGATACCAGCGCGAGGAGGCCGAGCGCGATGACGGGGAGCGCCCAACCACGCAGACGGATGTTCACGAGGAACAAGATCGCGCACGCGATCGCGATGAACAGCAAGATCCGCAGCGCCGGCAGCTGCGCGTTCACGTCGGTGAACGAGGCACCGGTCACCACCCCCCGCCTCGAGGTCAGCAACGAGAACTGCCCGAGGTAATACCCCCACGCCTTCGTGAGCACCACCAGCCCGAGCAGGACCGACAGATGCGCCTTGACCTGCGGCGTGACCTTGTCACCGAAGCCGGGAGCCTGCGGGCGGATGCCGCCCCACAGGTAGTGCGCGAGCCCGACGAGGAGCGTCACACCGATGAGCGAGGAGAACAGCCATCCCTGCACGAACTTCAACCACGGGAGCACGAAGACGTAGAACGAGGGATCACGGTGGAACACGGGATCGGCTCCGCCGAACGTCACGCCCGAGGAGTTGCGCCACAGCAGGAAGGTCTGCCACTGGGTCGTGACGCCGAACGCGACGAACACGGCGATCACGAGGGCGAACACGGGGATCAGCCACCACGCGTATGGCTCGAACGCCAGCCGGTAGCGCTCGATGATCTCCTGCTCCGGTGTGAGCGCTCGATACTTCGGGGTGAGCCGGCGCACGATGACCAGGTTCACGTACAGGAGCGCGAAGAACGCCACCCCGAACATGACACCGAGCGCGATCTTCGTACGCAGGATCGTCCAGAACACCTGGGAGAACCCGACCTCGCGGAACCAGAGCAGGTCGACGAAGAAGCCCGATAACGCGGTGAACAGGACGACCACACCGGCGATCACCGCTGCGACGATGATGGCCACGCGACGGCCGCGGGAGGGCGCGGAGGGCAAGGTGATGCGCTGCAAACCTTCCCTTTCAGCTGCGGGTCCGGCTCCGGCGAACGAGCGGGCGCAAGCCTATCATCGGCCTTCTGGGAAGGGTGGCTCGACCCTCACGAGCTCTGGAGGTAGGCGAGCGCGTCGTCGAAGCTCGAGACGGGGACCAGCTCGATCGGGCGGTTGCCCACCGCCTTCTGCGCATCGGCCAGGTTCTCCGACGGCACGAGGAACACCGTGGCATCGTCCGCGGCCGCGGCGACGACCTTCTCGCCGACGCCTCCGATCGGATAGACGGTGCCGTCGACGCCGATCTCACCGGTTCCGGCGATCGTCCGGCCGCTGGTCAGATCGCCCGGCGTGAGCAGATCGTAGAGCCCGAGCGCGAACATCAACCCGGCGGAGGGGCCTCCGATCGCACCGCTCGAGATCGTGATGGCGAACGGGAAGCTGTTCATCAGTGAGACGCCCACCAGCGGGTCCTTCTGTCCTCCGCACGGTTCGCGCACCAACGAGACGTGCTGTGGTTGTCCGTCGACGGTGACGTCGAAGTGCAGGTCCGACCCCGAGGGTGCCGCTTGGATCGCGGCGCTCGCCTGACGGCGAGTATCGACGATCGCTCCGTCGATCGAGCGGATGAGATCGCCCGGGTACAGCTCGCCGTCGGCCGCACAGCCCGACACCACGGCTTCGACGAGCACCCCGGTGCCATGGACTTTCGGATAGGAGGTGAGCTCGTGCAACACGACCGAAGCCGCGTCGAGCTTGCTGCGATCCATCTGCGAGATCGAGCGCCGCTGCTCCTGCTGTACCGACTCCCCCGGCGCATACAACACGTCGCGAGGCACGACCGCCTCATCGGGATCGAGCCACGCCCCGAGGACCCCGAAGGCGGTCAGCTGCGCGAACTCGATCGACGTGAGCACGAACCGACCCTGCGATTCGTAGCGTGGATGCCCCTCGATCCGGATGAGCGGCTGGACCTCGCGCGCGGGGCCGGGCCCGATCGAGTAGTACGGCAGATAGACGTAGCCGCAGAACACGACAGCCCCGATCGCTAGGAGGGCCAACGCGGGCTTCCCGAGCGAGCGCACGTCACGATGGTACGAGCCCAAGCACGGATGAAAGGAACCGTTGCGGGGTACGCTCCGGTCCCATGGTGTGCCGGTGAGATACGTCTTCGTTCTCGTGCTGTCGCTCGTCTCGGGAGGGGTCGTGTACTTCCTCACGCTGCGAGCCGGGGGAAACGAACAGCTGGCTGGGCTCGGCTTCGCACCAAAAACCCCGTCCACACCTCGCTCGCACGAGGAGACCACTCCCGCCGTCCCCGAGACCGTCCCCGTCCCGGATGCCACCCAGACGAGCGGAACGCTGGTGTCGGGCGGCGAGGAACCCGGTCGGGACGAAGATCCGGCGGTTGGCTCCACGGGCCGCGCCGGACCCGGATACACCTACCTGCGCGTCGCCACCTTCGGCCCGTCGGCGCGAGAGCGCTTGCAAGGCCTCGTGGGCTTGATCGTCCTCGTCACGGTATCGGCGGCCGTCCTGGCCCTCGCCGTGTATCAGGTGGGACACGTCATCAATCAAACGATCGGGCACTTCCTGAAGAGCACGTCCTGATGGCCACGTGCTGAGGGGACGCGGGTTTACGGGATCTCGGACGTCAGGTCCCGCAGATCGCGGACCAGGGTCTCGGACAGCTGATCGTCGTCGCGCAAGCGCGCCTCGAGGTTGAACTCCCCCGCGAACTTCGCCAGCGCACGTCGCGTCGGAAGGTCGAGCACGCCCGTCTCGTGACCGGTGTAGTCGCCCCGATGCTGGAGGCGCCGCTGGATCTCGGCAACGAGCTCCGCTGCGGCCGGCACGAGGGGGTCGTCGCGCACGAGCAGCTCATGATCGACCACCGAGAACACCCGTGCGAGCTCGGACACCGCCTGAGGGTGATCATCGACGCGGACGTCAACGTACCGGTCGTTGTGCCCTTCATAGCCCCCGCCCTTTCGGACGACGAGCACCGCGGCCGACTGACGGCCCCGGCGGTCGCCGCCGACCACGTCCCCCGCGATGAGCGCCGAGAGCAACCGGTCGACGAGGTCGCCATCGGCGCGGCCGAACGCGTCTGCCATCGACGCGATCACCTGCTCCCCCACGAGGATGTTGCCCTGACAGGCGAACCCATCGCCGCTCACGCCTCCCGCCCACTCCGCGCACTTCGTGCCCGTGAACGTCGCGGCTCTTCCGCGAGCGTCCACCAACCCGAGCTGCCGATCCTCGCGACCCGGATCCCCCGAGATCAGCCGGTCCAAGGTCTGGCGCGCCGAGATACCGTTTCCCATCAGCGCGAGGCCCTCGGACGCGTACGAGGTGTTCGCCCATGCCTGCGTCGCAACCGCCCCGACGCCGGCCTCGGCCCACGGCACGATATGACCCACGGCCGGGAACTTCGACGCGACCGCGACGCCCCAGTCGCCGACACGAAGATCCGCGCCCACGATCGAGAACGTCAACGCCGCCTCACGAGTTGGAACGAGCTCTGGTAGTCGTCCAGGTGCTCGAGCATCACGCCGGCCCCGAGGACGACCGTCTCGAGCGGACGCTCGGTCAGGTGCACCGGTACCTCGCACTCCTGCGAGAGAAGGAGGTCTAACCCTCGAAGCAAGCCGCCGCCGCCGGTGAGGAACATACCGGTCTCAAGGACGTCGTGCGTCAGCTCCGGGGGCGCCTCGGCGAGGGTGCGACGGGCTCCCTCGACGATCGCGCGGACGGGCTCGGAGATCGCGGTGCGGATCTCGTCCTCGCTGATCTGGATCTGTTTCGGAGCTCCCGAGGAGAGCTCGCGTCCCGTGACGATCGCGGCCTTGCCCTGCTGAACCGGGAACGCCGAACCGATGGCGATCTTGAGGTCCTCGGCGGCCTTCTCGCCGATCATCACCTGGTAGCGGGTCCGCATGTGCTGCTGGATGGCGGCATCGAGATCGAAGCCGCCCACCCGCATCGAGCGGCCCGACACGACCCCGCCCATCGAGGCGACCGCCATCTCGGTCGTGCCGCCGCCGATATCCACGATGAGATTGCCGATCGGTTCGTGGATCGGTAGCCCGGCCCCGATCGCCGCGGCGAGGGCCTGCTCGACCAGGACCACCCCCTTCCCGCCCGCGAAGCGAACCGCCTCGTCGACGGCCCGGCGTTCCACCTCGGATGACTCGCTCGCGATGCAGGTGAGCACGCGCGGCTTCGGGAAGCGCGAGACGCCGACACGGCGAAGGACCACCTCGATCATGGCCTGCGTGATGTCGAACTCGGTCATCACGCCGTGACGGAGCGGGCGCACCGCGACGACGTTGCCCGAGCGCCCACCGATCATCGCCCATGCTTCCTCGCCCATCGCCTCGACCCCGCCGGTCGTCGAGTTCATCGCGACGACCGTCGGCTCGTTGAACACGATGCCCTCGCCCTGCTTGTAGACCAGCGTGTTCGCCGTTCCGAGATCGAGAGCGATGTCGCGACCCGCCACTAGCTGCCCATCACCCAGTGTGCGTCGCCGCTCGCGAGCGACTCCTTCTTCCAGATCGGCGCGTCCTCCTTCAACCGCTCGATCCCATGGCGGCAGGCCTCGAACGCCTCCGCCCGATGCGGGGCCGAGCACGCGACGACCACGGAGACCTCGCCGATCGCGAGCGTTCCCGTTCGGTGGAACAGCGCCACCTTGCGCACCGGCCATCGCGCGGACATGTCGTCCGCCAGTTCGCCGAGCCGAGCGACCGCGAGTTCCTCCCAGGCCTCATACGTGAGTCCCGTCACGTCCCCCGCGTCCGAGTGGTCGCGCACGGTCCCGAGGAACACGCACGTGCCGCCCGAGGCAGCGTCGCCGACGAAGTCGACGGCCTCCTGCGCGGTGATGGGGTCGGACGTAACGCGAACGAGATGCTGGTCGGACACGGAGCTCATCCTAGCCACGGCAGCGAACCCTGACCGCCCGGCGCCGGCCCTCCCCCGCCCATATCGATCGTGACGTAACCGATCGGCGGCTCTACGATCGCTCCATGGATGAACCTCGTGGCAACGATCCCGCCGGTGCACCGCTCGGAGACATGTGGGCGGACGCGCCGCTCTTCCGGGAGATCCAACGGGTGCTCCTGTCCTCGAGTGGACCGGTGAACTGGGAGCTCGCGCGGCAGGTCGGCATCGCCTCGGCTTCCTCAGGCGGCGAGGATCCCACACCCACCGCCGAGGACCAGCGTTCGTTCGACGAAGCGGTGCGGGTCGCCGAGATGCACGTGAGCGGTTTCACGGGTCTCGAGGCACCGAACGACCTTCCGAAGGTCGAGGCCGTGCGGCGGTCGCAGTGGATCCAGGCGAACATCGAGAGCTTGCGTTCGCTCCTCGAGCCCGCGGCCGGGGCGCTCGCCGAGGCCATCGCGAATGCTCGGCCGGAGGCCGCGCCGGAAGGAACGCCGGACATCGCCTCGCAACTGCTCCAGCAGATCTCGCCGCTGCTGCTCGGAGCGCAGGTGGGCTCGGTGCTCGGGTCGCTCGGGCAGCAGGTCCTGGGGCAGTACGACGTGGCCGTGCCACGGCCGGGTGGCGCGAGCTCACTGCTCTTCGTGGTCGCGAACATCGGCGCGTTCGAGCGGGACTGGTCGCTCGCGCCCACCGACTTCCGGACGTGGATCGCGATCCACGAGGTCACGCACCGCTTCGAGTTCTCGCGACCGTGGGCGGAGCCGCGATTCCGCGAGCTGCTGCTGGACTTCCTGTCCACGCTGACGCTCGACGTGGAGGGTCTTCGGGCGAAGCTCGAGACGCTCGATCCCTCGAACCCCGAGGGCCTGCAGACGATGTTCGAGGGCGACGACGGGCTCTTCGGGACCGTGCTCGACGACGAGCAACGCCTGAAGCTCGGACGGATCCAGGCCTTCATGGCCGCCGCGGAGGGATACGGGGACCACGTCAGCCATGCGATCGGGCGCGAGATGCTGCCGAGCTACCCCCAGATCCACGAGGCGATGCGCCGGTACCGGGAATCCGAAGAGGGCGACCCGGTCTTCGAGCGGCTGCTCGGGATCGAGATGAAGCGCGAGCAGTACGCGCTCGGTCGCGCGTTCTGCGACACGGTCGCCGAGCAGACCGACGAAGCCACCCTCGCGACGATGTGGGATTCGGCGGAGGCGCTCCCATCGCTCCCCGAGGTCGAGGAACCTCGACTGTGGCTCGCGCGCAGCGTCTGAGCGGTTCGTGCGGGTGAGCGCGGTCGGATCGTCCGCTATCCTTTCGCCCCGATGACCGTCGGCGAGCTCGTCTTCGCGAACGTCGTGGACCAGCGGGTCTGGGACGCCGAGGCCGAGCAGGGTCCGACGGGTGTCTACCTCGCCGGATCACCCGGTCGCGCGTTGCCGTTCACCGTGTATCGGGCCTGGAAGATCGGGACCGGCATGGTCACCGAGGAGATCCGTTTCATCGGTCCATCGGGTCGCACGATCCACCGATGGGGTCCGGTGGTTCGCCACATGAAGGGTTCGATGGACCTGACCGTCGAGGTCGACCGCGTCGACGATGCGCATTTCGATGAGACCGGCATCTACGTGGCGTCGTTCATCATCGACGACGAGATCGTCTCGGAGATGGAGGTGCCCGTCTACGTGCAGGTCGCGCCCCCGAAGCTTCCCAAGCAGCTCGAGGACGGTTTGCGCAAGTCCGACGTCATCTTCGTGGGAGTGGAGCGAGGTGATGCTCGCCGCATGATCCCAGCCTGGTTCGCGTACAAGAACGGTCGGATCTACCTGTTGTCGAAGACGGACTCGGGGCCCGAGGAGCAGAGCGTTCCCGGGATCCCCGGCGCTTCCGAGCTCATGGTCGTGACGCGTTTCAAGGCCACCTCTCCCGAGATCCGGGGCCGCGACACCGCCGTCGAGGAGTTCCCGGCCGCGGTCCGAATGCTCGATGGCCCCGAGTGGGAGGACGCGGCGAAGACGCTGGCCGACCGACGCCGCAGCCGCACCGGTCCGCCCGAGGACGCGATCAAGAGCTGGCGAGGCACGTGTGCCATCGCCGAACTCACCCCCGTCGTCCCCGGCTGAGCGGCCAGCTACCGGTTGAGCGGCCGGCCGATCGCCCCTGCGATGGCCTCCAGATCCCCGGCGAGCTCGAGCATCTCGGCCGGCGTGAGGGCCTGAGGTCCGTCGCAGAGCGCTCGCTCGGGATCGGGGTGGACGTCGATCATGACGGCATCGGCCCCGGCCGCCACCGCCGCACGCGCCATCGGCGCGACAAGGTCACGCTTGCCCACCGCGTGGGAGGGATCCACGATCACCGGCAGGTGGCTCTCGGCCTGAGCGACCGCCATGCCGGCCAGGTCGAGGGTGTTGCGCGTCGAGGGCTCGAACGTCCTGATCCCGCGCTCGCACAAGATGATCTCGGAGTTGCCGCGCTGGGCGATGTACTCGGCGGCCTGGAGCCACTCCTCGATCGTCATCGCCAAACCGCGCTTCAACATCACGGGCTTGTGCGTTTGCCCGACCTCCTTGAGCAGCTCGAAGTTCTGGGCGTTGCGCGTGCCGATGCGGATGCAATCGGCCACGACGGCAACGTGCTCGACCTGCGACACGTCGACGACCTCCACGATGATGGGCAGGCCCGTGTCCCGGCGGCACTCGGCGAGGATCTGGAGACCGCGCTCCCCCATCCCTTGGAACGAGTACGGCGAGGTCCTCGGCTTGTAGACGTCCCCGCGCAAGATCGTCGCACCGGCCACCTTCGCGGCGCGGGTAGCGAGGGTGGCTTGCTCCTCGGATTCCACGGCGCAGGGGCCCGCGATGATGGTGAAGCTGTCGCGTCCGACGGCCGTGGTCCCGACCTTCACCGTGGTGGTCTCCGGATGCAGGTCGCGTGCGACCATCTTGTAGGGCTTGCCGACCTGGATCACGTGGTCGACACCGGGCATCTGCTTGAAGGGCATGGCCTGGAACCGCTCGGTGTCGCCGACCAGACCGATGATCGTATGGACGGTCCCGCGCGACACGAATGCCTCGCCCCCGGCGGCGCGGACACGCTCGGTGACGGCCTCGATCTCGGCCTCCGTCGCTTCCCTCTTCATCACGACGACCATCGGGTACCTCCGTCGTTCTCACGGGCCATCCCGGAGACGCGAAACCCCGGGCTTCCTGCCCGGGGTCCCTGTTCCTCTTTCGGCTCAGGCGACTACCCCGGGCACCGCCCGAAGGTGACGTACCAGTCGCCGAAGAACGCCTGCATTGTCGCGCAATCCTGCCAGCTCCCGGTACCGATGGCAACATCCTCCCAGGAGGCTCCGGGACCCAGACCCACCGAGCCGTAGCGGCTACGATGCGCGCGTGTCCGTGACGGTGGTCGACCACCCGCTTGCCGCGCACCTGCTGGCTTCATTGCGAGACCGGGACACTCCTCCGGCGGTGTTTCGCACCCTGGCGAAACGGCTCGCGCTGGCGCTCGCGCTCGAGGCGATGCGGAGCGTGCCGACGCACGAGGTCAGCGTGCGGACCCCGCTCGAGGCCACGACCGGGCGAGTGCTCGAGGACATCGTCGCGGTCCCGATCCTGCGCGCGGGGCTCGGGATGCTGGAAGCGGTCACCGAGCTGGTCCCGGAGGTGGCCGTCGGCTACATCGGGCTCGAGCGCGACGAAGCGTCGCTGCGGCCACAGTCGTACTACCGGAAGCTCCCTCCGGTCGTCGATCGGCACGTGATGGTGCTCGACCCCATGCTCGCCACCGGTGGCTCGGGCTCGGAGGCGACCACGGCGGTGAAGGAGGGCGGACCGGCCACGATCCGTTTCGTCTGCGTGGTCTCGGCGCCCGAGGGGATCGCGAAGATGGAAGCCGATCACCCCGACGTATCGATCTTCACCGCCGCGATCGACCGGCAGCTGAACGAACACGGGTACATCCTTCCCGGGCTCGGCGACTTCGGGGATCGCCTGTTCGGGACCGAGTAGATCCTACGCGCCACCGTCAGCCTCAGCCGTCCTGCCCCGAGCGACCGCGCGATCAGTAGTCGACGTCCATCTCCGCCATGACCTTCGGCAGCTCGGAGAACGCTCCCTGCAGCTGCATGAGCAGCATCATGCTGCCCCCGATCTTCAGCTTTCCGCTCATGAACGCGGAGACGGGGTTGACCTCGCTCTTCGCGAGGGCGACCGCTGTGTCGTAGTCCTGCGTGATGGTGGCGTCCGGTGATGGCGTGTCGCCGGGCCCCATGTCGACGGTCCCGTGGTCGATCACGATCCAGTAGCGGCTCTCGCCGGCCGGGCCGGCGACCACCTGCTGGAGCGTCGCCTTCGCGTTCGCGGAACCCGCGCGGAAACCCTCGCTCGCGTTCAAGCGCTCCTTGACCTCCTGGATCCACTCGTCGGACAGGAACTTGACGGGCACGGCTTCCTCCTCGGGGACGGGCTCGGGAAGTATAGGCGGGGGATCTCTCAGGCCCGCTCGAACAGGTGGGGATCGGTGAGGTGCAGGATGTCGTTCAAGAAACGTACCCTCCGCTCGTCGCCGTTCACGACGATCGAGTTCACCGAGGTGTTCTCGGGCAGGAAGAACATCTCGTTCTCGATGCCGAGCAAGGGGCCGATGCACGCGTTGATCACGCCGCCGTGGCAGATCACGAAGATGTCGCCACCCGGATGGCGCTCGAGCATCCCGTCGATCGCGCGCGCGACGCGGCGGCGCAGCGAATCCACCATCTCCGCTCCCGGCGCGAGGTGCCAGATCGCCTCTTGACCGAGGACGTTGCGCATGACCGCTTCGTCGGACGCGAGGATCTCTTCGAAGGTCTTGGTTTCCCACTCTCCGATGTGCGCCTCCACGAGGTCGTCCTCGTACCGCACCTCGACGCCGGTGCGCTCGACGTACGGCGCGACGGTCTCTCGCGCCCGACGCAGCGGCGAGCAATAGACGGCGGCCGGCGGTTGCATCGCGACGAGCCGTCGGGCCAGCAACTCGGCCTGCTCCCTCCCGATCGCTCCGAGCGGAGGGTCGTACTGCTCGCCCTGCGCGGTGCGGGTGTAGTCCTTCACGTCGAGGTCAGAGCGACCGTGACGGATGAGATACAGGACGCGCCGGCTCATCGCCGAACCCGACGCTCGCGGCGACGTTCGACCGTGCGGGCAAACGCCTCGACGTCGTCGCGTCGCCACACGCGCCCGGACGCGAGGCTCGCGACCGGGATCGGGAAGGACCCGCGGTTCACGTACGTGATGACCCGCCGGCGATCCCAGCCGAGGATCTGCGCTGCCTCCGCGACGCCGACGAGCGTCGGCACCACGTCCACGGTGAGGATCGCGTCCTCACCCGCGGCCCGTCGCAGCCGAGCCAGACACGCTGACCGGCTTTTGGCGAGGACCTCGGCTCGCAGGGCCGGGATGGAGCCGTGCCAGCCGTCCGATCGCTCGTGCATGTCCGCGCGCAGACGTCGAGAAGCCACGCGCCGATGATATCGAGCGGCCTCCCAGCCGCAGCGCGGACCGACCACGATCCGTGGTTCGATCGATCAGTCGCGCGGACGCGGCTTGCCGCGCGAGCGGTGGAGCTCGCGACGCCAGCACTCGGTATGCCAGTGCCGGCGCTCGTCGGGGTCGTCCTGTGGGATGACGACCAGATGCCACACGCCTGGTTGGATCATGTGGTCGCACCCCGGACAGCGGTAAGGCTTCTCACTCGCGACCCGGCGGACGTCGAAACCGGGGACGAGCGCCCACGTCTCCGCCTCCGACTGGGGGCGGCGGGCCGGCCCGAGCGGCTCGTCAGGGGCGCGCCGGTTCTTCCTCGGCATCAGCGGATCCCCTCGACGACGCGACGGACGAAGGGCGCCACGACGGCGGCGAGCTCGGCGCCCACCTCGCGCGCGTCGCGCTTCCTGCCCTTCACGTTGAACGAGTGGTCGCCGCCGTGGACGGGCACGTCCTCGGCGCGCGCGCCGAGCTTCGCGATCACCGTGCTCAGCAGCTTGGGGATCGCGAACGGATCGCCGGTCCCGTGCAGGAACAACATCGGGACCTCGATCCGGTAGAGGTGCTCGTCGCGGATGCGCTCGGGTTTGCCGGGCGGGTGCAGCGGATAACCCAAGAAGACCAGTCCGGCCGCCGGCATGCCGTCCGCGACGCACATCGAGGCGATCCGGCCGCCGAGCGACTTGCCACCGGCGAGCACGGCCTTCCCATCGGAACGAGCGACCCCGGCGTGGAACGCTCCGAGCCATGCCTCGCGGAGGACCCGCTCGGGGTCGGGCGAGCGACGGCCCCGCTCGATGTACGGGAAGTTGAATCGCAGCGTCGCTACCCCGTCCTCCGAGATGGCCCGGCTGAACCCGGCCATGAAGGGGTGATCCATACCGGCCCCCGCCCCGTGGCCGAGCACGAGCGTGGCGAACGGGTCGCGCGGCGCGACCCACGCGGTCGACACGGTCCCGGCTGGGAGATCGAGCTGGGCGCGGACCTCGGGCGTCGTCATGCCTAGAATCCTGTCAGATGAAGGGGACGCTCTACCTCGGGACGTCGGGCTTCGCCTACGACGGGTGGAAGCACGGTGTCTTCTACCCGGAGGGATTGAAGAACCGCGAGATGCTCTCCTACTACGCGAGCCGCTTCCCCTCGGTGGAGATCAACTACACGTTCCGTCGGTTCCCCTCCGAGAAGTCGATGGAGACCTGGAAGGCCGAGACCCCCGAGTCGTTCCGCTTCACCCTGAAGGCCAACCAGCGCATCACACACTTCAAGCGACTGAGGGACGCCGATGACGACGTCCGCGCCTTCCTCGAGCGAGCGAGGCTCCTCGGCGATCGGCTCGGGACGGTGCTGTATCAGTGCCCGCCGACGTTGCAGTACGACAGGGGTCTCATCGAAGCCTTCGTTGGGTACCTGCCCCCGACCCCGCGCGCCGCCATGGAGTTCCGTCACGCGTCGTGGACCGAGGCTCGCGAGCTGCTGTTCGGCCAGGGCATCGCGTGGTGCGTCGCCGAGACCGACGAGAAGGACCCGGCTCCCGACGATCTGTCGTGGGAACCGTTCGGATACCTGCGACTGCGCAAGACCGAGTACACCGACGAGGAGCTGAGCGGGTGGGCCTCGCGGATCCTGCCGGCGCTCGAGGCAGGCAACGATATCTACTGTTACTTCAAACACGAGGACGAGGGCCTCAGCACGATGATGGCCGATCGGCTCCGCGCAGCGCTCGCAGGATCAGGTCTCGAGGCGGACGCGCAGAGCGCGCTCGAGCCCTGAGATCTGGGCCCCGTCGACGAGCTTGCGGCCAAGCCCGTCGCGGACGTAGAACGCGTCGATCACTCGCACGCCGTACGTCGCGACCTTCGCGAGATGCACATCGACCTGCAGTTCCGCGAACGTGCGGGTGATGTCGAACAGCAGCCCGATGCGATCTGCTGCCGCGATCTCGATCACGGTGAAGGCGTCCGACGCGTCATTGTCCACGGCGACTCGGACGGCCACGTCTGACCGCGGTCGGGCATAGTGCGCGCGCTTGTCGGCCACCCGGCTGTCGATCGAGCCACGCCCCTCGAGCGCCGAGCGCAACGTCGAACGGAAATCGCGCCAGCGCTCCGGTCCTACCTCGGGTTCGAAGAGACCTTCGACCTCGAAGACGTCGAGCGCCGCGCCGTCCTGCGTGGTGAACGCCTGCGCGGTGAGGATCGACAACCCCGCGAGCGAGAGCGCTCCCGCGATCAGTGACAGCAGCCCGGGACGGTCCGACGCGACGACGGTGAGCGAGTACGTTCCCGGCCGGGTCCCGGGCCCGGACAACGTGCGCACCTCGAGCGGGCCGATGGGCTCGCGGGCGAGCGGGATGTGCTCGGCGATGCGCTCGACGGGGAGCGTGACGACGTAGGTCCGAGGCATGCGCGACAGGAACCCGTCGATCTCGCCCTGGTCCTTCGGAGCGACCACGCCCCTGATCGCCTCCACGCGCTCGGCGAGCCGATCGGCGGCCTCGACGCCGACGTCGCCGCGCTCGAAGGCATGCTGGACCTTCGCAACGAGCTCGCGCACGAGCGTTGCGCGCCACGGTGTCCATGCGAGCGGGCCCGTCGCCTGCGCATCGGCGATCGCGAGCAGGTAGAGGGCCGCGAGCCGCTCGGGCTCCCCGATCCGAGCCGCCACGTCGTGGACGAGATCGTCGTCCTCGAGATCGCGCCGGGTCGCCGTGTCGGAGAGCAGGAGATGCTCCTTCACCATGAACAGCGCCAGATCGCGTGTGTGAGGGGGCAACCCCATACCGTCGAGCGCCTCTGCTGCGATCCCGGTGCCGGCCGCGACGTGGTTCCCGTAACCGGTCTTGCCGATGTCATGCAGCAACGCCCCGAGCAACACCGCGTCCCGCACCGGCCGAACGAGCTCGCTCGCCTCGGCGGCGAGCGGATCGAACGCCTCGTGCGAGGCATCGAGCAGTTTCGCCATCCCGCCGAAGGCGCGCAGCAGGTGGACGTCGACCGAGTAGCGATGGTACGGGTCACGCTGGGGCCGGCACCGAACCGCCGCCCACGCCGGCAGATAGCGGGCGAGCAGCCCGATCCGGTCCAGCGTTTCGAGGGCGCGGGCGCCGTCCTCTCCCGATCGCAAGACGTCGAAGAACGCTTCACGAACGTCGCCGTCCCAGTCGACGACCTCGGCGATGTCGACGACCTCGACGAGGTCGAGCGTGGCAGCGGGGATGACGCCGCGCTCGGAGGCGACGATCGCGAACGCTCGCAGCACTCCGGCCGCAGAGGCATCGACCGTGTGCACGGCGTACTCACCCCGCAGATACCGGTCGAACGCAGCGTCGCGGACGTGCTCGACCTGCCGTGCGTGCTCGAAGATCGAACGCATGAGACCGTCGACCGCGATGAGCCCGGGCCCGTCCGTGAACCCCATGTCGACCGCCACCTGCGGCTGTTGGTCGAGCAGCAGTCGATCGGTCGCGCGTGCGGTCTGTAGGTGGAGCGCGCTGCGGGCCCGCAGCAGGAACTCCTCGGCGTCCTCGAGTGCCGCGCGCTCCGCGGCGCGGAGCAGACCGATCCCGTCGAGCGTCGGGATCCCCGGCGATTCCCCGAGGATGGCCGCGAGCCACCCGAGCGTGTCGACGTCGCGCAGACCGCCGCCCCCCTCCTTGAGCTCGGGCTCGAGGAGGTAGGACACCGCCCCGTACCGGTCGCGACGAGCCCGCGCCGCGTCCCGAAGCCTCTCCGCGAACGCCCGCGGATCGGCACGCGCCCATGCGAGCAGCTCCGAGTGCACCGCCTCCCACAGCTGAGCGTCGCCGGCGAGCGGTCGAGCGTCGAGCATCGCGGTGGCCGCGTCGAGTCGCTCCGCGGCGACCGAGAGACACTCGTCGTGCGTGCGGACGGCGTGACCGACCGTGAGCCCCGCGTTCCACAGCGGATACAGGAAACGCGCAGCGAGCGTTCCCACGGCCTCGCGCGCGTCGCCCGCATGCAGGATGAGCAGATCGATGTCGGAGGCCGGGGCGAGCCGGCGTCGCCCGTAGCCGCCGAGAGCAACGAGCGCAACATCCAGCGACGGCTCGGCGGCGAAGAGCTCGAGGAGGCAGGCATCCACGAGCTCGGCCCGTCGGGCGGCGGACCGGCGGCCGTGATGCCCCGGCGGCGACGCGAGGTCGAGGGCCCGCACCTCCTCCAGCAAGCGGGCGACCGGCTCGGGGATCACCGGCTCAGATGGCGTCGGGACCCATCTCCCCGGTGCGGATCCGGACGACCTGCTCGGCCGGAACCACCCAGATCTTGCCGTCACCGATCTTGCCCGTACGAGCGCCTTTCACGATCGCGTCCACGACCTGGGTGACCTGCTCGTCATCGCACAGGACCTCGACCTTCACCTTCGGGACGAAGTCGACCTGATACTCGGCGCCGCGGTAGACCTCCGTGTGGCCGCGCTGGCGACCGAAGCCCTCAACCTCGGTGGTCGTGAGGCCGTTCACGCCGGCTTCGCGCAGCGCCTCCTTGACCTCGTCGAGTTTGAACGGCTTCACGATGGCAACCACGAGCTTCACGCGGTGCGCTCCCCCGGGGACTCGGTGACCCGTAGCTTAGCCAGCCAGCGATCGCTCGTACGTGACGTGCTCGCGCCGCACCCGCATACCCGCCCGCTCGTACAGGCGCGTGGCACCGGTCGCGTTCGCGGCATCGACGTTCAGGCGGACGCTCGTGAACCCTCGGCCAGCGAGATCTGCGAAAGCGTGGTGGAGCAGGAAGGTCCCGACGCCTCGTCCGCGCCACGGTTCGAGCACGCCGAGCATCTCGACCCAGCCGGCATCGCTCGTCTCGATTTCCAACACGAACCCCACCGCCTGATCGCGCTCGAACGCCAGGGACACCAACTCGGGCTTGAACGTGGGCATGTCGTTGAACTTGATCCACTCCTCGAACGGCGTG